>DATKKX010000327.1:0-2682 GCA_035542775.1 Phycisphaerae bacterium
CGTGGCCCAGAGCATTATCGACAGCCTGTACCACGGGAACGTCGCGTTCCTGCGCCCGTCGCCGAATCCGCTCGGCGCGGAGGAAGTGCTCCATGTGGTTGGCGGCGACAATCACCGCCACCACTACGGCAAAGACAATTCGCCTTTTCCATTTCATTGGGCGGATTCTCCAGTTTGCAGGCATGTGCGAACGGTCAGTCGGGGTCATATCCTTCGGGATACTCGATCTTGATCGGCCGCTCCTTGCCTGTGTGATTGACCTTGCCGGTGGCCGTGAATTTCTTGACACCAACGAGCCAACGGGCCTTGCCCTCGAAATAGGAACAGTCGCCGACCTTCTCCTCGGCCAATTCGTTGGGCTTGGGATCGAGCGTCAGGGTCCTTTCCGGGCCGCCTGCGGGCGTGACGGCCAGGACAATCTGCTTGTCGCTCAAGCGGACGGCCTTGTCCGTTTGGTTTTCCCCGCCGACAAACCACACTTTCATCACGTCGCCGTCGAGCTTGACCTCGGCGTGTCCGACCGCGCAGGTCTCAATGGCGTTGAGGCACCCGCCGTGATGCGCCTCATGCTTGTCCTCGGCGCGTTTGTCCGTGGTCTTGTCCGCGGGCTGAGTTGTCGCGCCCTGCTTCGTGGTCGGCTTGCAGCCGGGCATGAAGGGCATAGCGACGGCACCAACGAAAAACGCGACGGTCACGATTGTCAAACCAGCACTCTTTTGGTTCATTGTGCTTTTCCTTGTAAAAAGCAGTTTCTTTCCGTTCTCCGGTGTCCTAGGACACCGGCCTAAGATTTTTGAGAACTCCCATTCGATATGCCTGCACGGCGGGGAAAAGCCCCGCCACGATTCCGACGACCACTAGGGCCGGCAGCAGCGCCGCGTCCGCCAGCGACACGTGCAGCCATGAGAATAACAGGCCCGTCGCGGACTTGATGTACTGGCTGCCGACCCAGACGATCGCGTGCCCCATCACCAGGCCCAGCAAACCGCCGAACAGCGAGATGACCAGGGATTCGCAAAGCACCAGCCCGAAAACGGTTTGCTTCGTGGCCCCGATGGACCGCATCAGGGCGATGTCCCGCCTGCGCTCGCGCAAAGCCGACACCAGCGCCACCAGCAGGCACATCGTGCCCAGCACCGTCACCAAAACCGCGATGGCCAGGAACGCCCGATCCACCCAGCCGATGATCTCGAACAGCTTGGGCAGCACCTCGTCGGGCACGACGAGTTGGGCCTCGGTGGACTGGTTGATGTTGTATTTCAAATCCTGGATGCCCGGATGAAGGGCGTTGCCGCGGATTCGCTTGATCTTCAGGAAGGCACCGCTGATCTCGCGGTACTGCTCGTCCACGGCCATGCGCGCAGTCGCGCCGGGGTGGCCGTCGAGCGTGTAGAAGGTGGTTAGCGGGATATAGATTGCCCGGTCGTGCGGCGTGCCTGTCGGTGCCATGATGCCCACAAACTTGATGTTGTTCTTGTGAATCGGTCCGGCCGACACGCCGCAGACGGGATTGAAGGTCTGGCCGAGCCGGATGCCCAGTTCCTTTGCGACGGCCCACCCCGCGACAGCCTCCTCGTCCGTGCCAAATGGCCGTCCCTGCCCGTTGTCTTCGGGGCGGAACGAAAACTTCTTACCGGGCTGGCCGGGTTCACCGGGTAGGTATTCAAAGTCGGTCAGGAACCGCCGGTCGATGGCATCGACGCGGAAGCCCGCGTATGAATGGCCGGTGCAGAAGGGAATGCCCTCTTGGACGATTGTGTCGGCCAGCACCTTCTTGTAGTAGGTCCACTTGATCTTTCCGGGCATCTCGTCCATGTGATACAGGCCGTTGAGCACGACCGTCAGAGGCGAGCCCTTGGGGCCTAGGATGGCATCGACCCCCACGTTCACCTGCGTGAGATTTTCATGCGCCTGCTCCCGCAGGGAGATGACGGCGATCAGCAGCGAGACGCCCAGGGCGATGTTCACCACCGCAAAGCCCGTCGAAAGGCTGTGCTGGCGAAGGCTCTTCAATACGATCCGCCAGAGTGTCATGCGGCACCTCCGGCGGACGGCGCTGTGGAAAACGCCCGGTTGAGTTCCATGAACGCCACGCTGGAATCGAAGGCACTCACCACGCCCGGATCGTGGCTGACGACGACCAGCGAACAGCCGTGCTCGCGGCAGGCATCTCCGAGCAACTTCACGACCTCGCGGGCGTGAACCGGGTCCAGCGAGCCGGTGGGCTCGTCGGCCAGGATCAGTTCCGGCTTGCCCGCAAGGGCTCGCGCGATGGCCACCCGTTGCCGCTCGCCGATGGACATTTCGGACGGCCGGTGCTTCTCGCGGTGCGACAGCCCGACCCTCGTCAGCAATTCCTGGGCGTGCCGCCGGTCGGACCTTTGACGGGAAAACGCCATTCCCAGCAACACGTTCTCCACGGCGGTATAGCCCTGAAGCAGGTTGAAGTCCTGGAAGATGTACCCGACGTGCCTGGCCCGGAAATGATCCAGGTCGGACTCGTTCAGTTGCCCCAGGTTCTGCCCGCAGACGTTGACCTTGCCGCTCTTGGGCGTCAGAAGGCCGGCCAGGACGTGCAGAAGGGTACTCTTGCCGCAGCCGGAGGGGCCGAAAATGGCCACCTGAGCGCCTTTGTCCAAGGACCATGCGGGAATATCGACGGCGGTGAACTGCGAATTTCCT
>DATKKX010000328.1:0-27541 GCA_035542775.1 Phycisphaerae bacterium
CCGCGCTCATCCGCCAACTCCAATCGCACGCGATCACGATAGCTCTGCAGGCCCGGCTTATGGAGAGATTTCCCCATGCCGCTCTCGATGATGTCCTGGAAACCGCCTAGGCCTGCCCGGCGCAGCACCTCGATCATCCGAGGCTCGGCTTGAATGTCTCCCACGCGGACAAACCCGGCGTGCCGCGGATGCTCGTAATCATCCGGCAACCGTGGGCAGGACGCCGCATCCGCTGAACATGGCGGAGTGCCTGTCGAGAGGGCTTCCTCCGCGCTGCATCCATCCGTGCCTGCGGACGCCTTCTTCTCGGAACGCCTGAGATAGCCCGCAAAGAACCGCCGGAGATCGTCCTGATCCAGCGGCATCGGGCGAACGCTGTCGCGCAACAATCCGAGTTGACGGGAGGCCACCTCAGCGGGCAGCGGTGACGGCAAGCCCGTCGGCGGCCGGCGCGTCATGCGTTCCACATCGATCAGATAGAATTCCCAGGCAACACCGTCCGCTTGCCGGGCACTCGGCGCGGCGAAAATATGCTTGGCGTGAATATCCGGCCACACAAACCCGGCCGCCGCAAGCTTGCCGACAAACGCTCCCAACTCGTGGACCAGCCGATCCAGGATGCGCTGATCGGTGTCAGGCGGCCTGGGGAATCCCGGTACCAGCCAGTTTTCCAGCGTATACTGCATGGGCACGGCCTCCACCAGCAGGAAGGCCGCGATCGGCAACCCCAAGCGCCGTTTCTCGCCGAAGGCCACCCGGCGCATGGCGGGAATATCCGCCCGCGCCAGCTCACCCAGAATGTGCCACTCCCGCGAGGGCTGCGAGCAACCGCGGCGCAGGCGAAAGAGCGGCCAGAACGCGTGCTTCGGCGGCACCTTGAAAACTCGCTTCAGAAAGAATCGCCGGCATTGTCCATCGACGTCGATCTCGAGAGGCAGCGTCTCCCGATGATTGTGCCAGCCGATCGCCGCGTCGCCCCGGACCTCCATCATCGCGTCGAAGTCAGCCAGCCCTGCCGCCTGCAAGGCTGCCTGGTATGCCGGCTCGATTTCGAGAATGGTCTTCATGCCGTCGGGTACGTGTCCTTGGCGCCGCGGTCCCGCAGTATCGTCCAAACGATGGCATGATGCTCCCGGGTAAGTCTCGCAACCCCGAAATAGCATCTCAGCCAGCGCGTTCGTTCTCGCGCCGTCATACTGATCATCGCCTGTTTTGCGAGACTGGACAAGTCGCGGAGTTGTCCGTGGGCGGCATACACGCGGCACGCCCGCAGCCCTCCGCGAGAGGAGTCGATCACGCAGATACGCGGCTGCGCGGAGCCGCCCTCGACAACCAGCAGGTTACGCCACTGCAAGTCCACGTGATAGAAACCCGCGGCATGCATCTGCGCCACCAGGCACGCTGTTTCCGAGAGCAGATACTGGCGCAGCTCGTCGTCCCCGGCAGCTCGCGGATCGGGCCACTGAGCGGCGACAAACTCATCCAGCGGCACGGCGCCGGGGATGCCGCGCGCCAGGATGAACGCATCCGACAGCCGCCAGCCTCGCCGCCGGCTGCCGTAGGCAATCACGTCCGGCACGCACACCGTACACTCCTCCCGGAGGATGCGGTAATTCCTCGCCTCGATGGAGGCCTTGTCACGCCGGAAGCCGTGCCGCCACTGGGCCCCGGCGTACCGGTACCGCTTCAGGTAGAGCGCGTCCGGGCATGCCGGGCCGCAGGCCGGGATGCGAAGCGTCTCCGTAGTGCCGGATCGGGCCAGCATTTCGCCCAGGCGGCACGAGATGTAATCGGCGTAGCATCGCAGACCGAGTGATTCCAGAACCGGCACGAACTGGGGCTCGACGATTGTCAGCTTGATTCCCATTGACCGCCGACGGCGTGCGCCTCCATCCTCACAACCCGCTCGCGTCCTCCGACGCCAGCACCGGTGGGTCAAAGACATAGCTCCGCTGAAGTCGTTGCCACTCCGACGCGTGAAACAGGTTGGACCTCGCCTGTACGCGCCGCAGCCACTGCCGGTCCTGCGGGCTGAGCCGCGGTGTATCCAGGTACGTCAGCAGGAACCGCATCTGGTCGGCCTTCGAGCAAAAGTCCGGCGCCAGCGCCCCCATCGCGGCAAGGTCCGACACGATGCTGTCCTGACGGCGCTGCGACATGCGGATTCGCTTTCCCACCGACGCGTCCAGAAAATAAAACTCGAAACGGCTGTCCGGCAGCAGCCTGATCAGCACGTTCCTCCAGAACAGATCGCGGTGAACGAATCCGGCGTCATGCATGTGCCTCACCTGCCGCGCCAGCGACGTGAGTATCTCCCGTCGACTCTGGCAGGCCTGAACCGAGTCGCGACGGTCGCCGAAGGTCTTGATGAACGACGACAAGGGTACCGCGTCGGGCACGGCCTCGGTGATGAGAAAGCAGCTCCGCACAAAATGAGCCACCCTCCGTTCCCCGAACGCGATCGGTCGGACCGCCTGAATGCCGAGTTGCCGCATGAGCCGCAATGCGTGAAACTCGCTCCTCGCACGACTGGCGCTGAAGAAGGTCCCGCGGAAGGTGCCGCGCAGACGGTGGTTCCATCGGGGATAGTGATAGCGCTTGAGGAAGACCGAGGAGGAGGCAAAAGGCAAATCGCACCAGATCGTGTCGCTGGTCCGGCTCCAGGCCGCAAGCCGGTCACCCACGCAGGCCAGCACGTTCGTCACACTGTCCAGCCGGGCTCGCTGCAACTGGTAGCGAAACGGCGTGTCGATCCAGATGAAATCGTGCGTGAACATGCTTTGCTTTATCGCCGTGCCGGCCCCGGGCTAGCGGGACCCTGATGCCACTGCCGCGCCCGCCGCCAACAACTCCGCCACCTTCTCCAAGACCGCCTCCGGTTTCAACTGCCGCATGCAGTTGTGGTGTCCCAGCGGGCAAGTCCGTTCCATGCAGGGCTGGCACTCCAAATCCAATGAGACAATCCGTTCCTTCGCGAACCGCGTATCCGTCCACGCCGGATCGCTTGAACCAAATACCGTCACCACCGGCACATCGAACGCCGCTGCGAAATGCCGCGGCCCGGTGTCATTCGTGATTAACAGATCGCATCGCCGGATCAGCGCCTTGAGCGGCCCCAGCCCCAAGGGCGGATCAACGAACACGTCAATCGGCTGCCGCGCCGCCGCCTTCAGCCGATCGGCAATCTCCCGCTCTTTGGGCCCCAGCGACGCCACCACCCTGGCGCCATACCGCTCGACCAGCGCATCCGACACCGCGGCGTACGACTCCGCCGGCCAGCACTTCGCTGACCCGTAGTTCGCCCCGGGATTCAACGCCACCAGCGGCCGCCCGCGGAGCGCTCGGCTCTCAGCACTTTCCCCCAGCCGGGCATCGATCGCCGCCTCATCCGCCGGCAATGTCGCCAGCGTCAGCCGATCGCCGGGATCATCACAGCCCACGTGCCGGGCAAGATCGTTGTAGTAATCCAGCGCCGGAACGGGGACATACTGCCGACCGTCCTTCGGCGGCGTCAGACGATCAGTCAGCAGCCACCCCCTGCCGTCCCGGTCATACCCGACTCGCCGTCGTACACTCGCCAGCCTGGCCACCATCGCCGATCGAAACGAATTGGTGAACAGCACCGCCAGGTCAAACCGCTCTCGCCGCAGTTGACGCACCAGCCCGGCGAGCCTGAGCAGGCTGTTCTGCGCCGCCCCGGCGGGCCAGAAGGCCATCTCATCGCCGAGCCCGGCCCCCGCCAGCACGTCCGCCACGTATGGCCGCATCAAATGAACGGTGCGGGCCTTGGCGAACCGCTGCCGAATGGCGCGCATCGCCGCCGTAGCCATGACCACGTCGCCCACCCAGTTGGGCACAAAGACGAGGATCCGCGAAACATCGTCCAAAACGGGCATCCCTTGCACGGAGCGTAGTCTAGCCCGGCGCGTCCGTGACGACAATGAAGACCGCCCGCCACTCGCAGGACACAGATGGGCGGACTTGTCGACGCTGATTTCGCGGAAGAGGCCCTGAAAGCCACTCTCAATTGCCCGTTGCTGCAAAGTCCTGATCGGTCAGGCCGACGTTGAATCTGATGTTGGTCGTGACGTATCGTTCGACCAGTTCCGTCCCGGCCTCGTCGGCGTACATTGTGCAGCAGGTCGGCAGGAGGTACTCCTGGTCCACGTCGACCACGAGTAGTTCATCCTCATATGCGCCAGTTCCATCGCTGGCAACCGGTCGCCGCTCGACGACATAGGTGGGCCGTCCGTCGACCGTACCCTCACCGACGTACCGCATGCTGTATTCCGTATGGTGAGAGATCGGTCGGCAACCCTTGAGGACTAACCGCATGGTGTTGGCGAAGCCGAAATCGTCGATCGGGTGGCGGCTGGCCAGCTTGGCTTCGGGATCGTCGACCGGACACAGCACGCGATCCAACAGCAGCCGGGCGACAGCGCCGGCGGGCTCGACCAGGGCAAGCTTCTCGCCGTGCTTGCCGGTCCACCTTCCTTCAACGTAAGTGGCCCGCCGGGCCTGGTCCGCGTTCCTGGTCCACAGCATGTCGACGCTGAAGGGGTTCTCTCGAAGTCTGACCTGCATGACCTGTTCGGGCATCAGATGCCCGTCGATCCGTTCCTGCTTCGTAAACGTGCAATCGTAATCGGTCGCGTTTCGCTCGTAGCGTTCGGCGGCAGAGTGGAAGAAGGCCGTCGGGTCCGTCTTGATCAGTGCTCGCAGTCGGTCGGGAGACAGCGCAGGCAGTCCGCCCGCCGAGCGCTGTGCGTTCAGGTTGGTCAAACGCTGCTCGCTGCGAATGTCCTGGAAAGTACCCTCTGTAGCCGCGAGTCGCTCCCATTGAAGGCAGAAAGTCACGGCCAATAACAGGCCGACAAAAGCATATGCCTTTCGCCCCGTCAGCCACCGTCCCCTGCTGGTCCAGATGGCGGGTCCCCGGTCGTTTGCGTTCCGTGTCACGTTTGTTTCCGGATCTTGCTCACGGGCGTCCGCGGCAGTCCTGACTTGCGGCGCTCCCACCTTTCTCCGCGAGAGCTTTCTCGCACAGCAACTCGACGCGTAGACGTCGGGAGATCATAGGACCACGACCGGGCACGACCGCGAAGCCCGGTGACATGCCGGGGGCCGCGGCATTCGCAGGCTTCGTAAAGAAGGGAGGTTCTCTCGATGAGCGTATCAAGCTCGCCGGCGATGAGGTTATCCTCTGATCCCCCGGCAGCCGATCCGGCGCTTGATGCGGCCATGCCACTCGGCGACTGTCAGCCAGGCGATGATGACGACAAAGCCGATGCCGACTGCCGGGGCGAGCAGATGCCCCCCGCGGACAAAGGCCGTTTGTACCGACAAGCGATAGACATCACCGAGAACAATGCCCGGGCCGTCGTCCTGCGTCCGGCAGGCCGTGACGCGGCCGGTCGCGTCGATGATCTGCGAGATGCCCGCTCCGTTGGCACGCACCGCACAGCGGCGCAGCTCGATGGAGCGAAAGGCGGCCATATCGGCGTGTTGCCACCGCTCCTGGGCGGGCCAGGTCTGGTCATCCATGTTGGGCACCAGCAGGACCTCGGCCCCGGCTTCCACCGCCCGCCGTGGTATGTCGGTGAACAGGCCGTCGAAACAAACGTACGTACCGACGGTGCCGTATTCCGTCGGTGTGACCGACTGGGTGCGGCCGGGCACTCCGTCGCGGCAGAACGGCAACGGCACCAGCTTGGGCTGCTCGCCCAGAATCCGGCCGTCCGAGCCGATCAGCATGGCGACGTTATTGAAATCACAGGCAGCGTCACACGGGGCACTGGTGTGCGCGCCGACACAGATGATTGTACGGCAGGTGCTGGCAAGGGCCGCTAGAGCGCGAACCACCGCATGATTTTCCGCGGCGGGTCCGGCAATCGTGTGCTCCGGCAGCACTACCAGGCGAGGCCGCGACGGATCATCGACGGCCTGCTGGGCCAGATCGCGAGACATGGCGGCGTTCGAACCGGCGACCTGAATGCAGGCGGAGCGAATGCGCGGCAGTCCGGAGTAGTCGCCCGGCTGCGATATGGCCGCCAGCGCCAGCACCGCCGCTATCGACGCGACCGCCGGCACACAATCGCGCCAGCTTCGCCGTGTAATTCCCCAGGCAATGGTGGCGTTGACCAGCACGATCAGGAACGAGACGCCGTACACGCCGCCGATGCTGGCGATCTGGGCGATCCAGTGATTCTCCGACTGGCTGTACCCCAGCGCCAGAAAGGGAAAACGCAATTGCGCGAATCCCTCGCAGCGCAGGTACTCCTGCCCGACAAACGCCAGCGGCAGGGCCCATAGCATCGCGGTGGGCGAGAAGCGGTCCATCAGCAATCGGGCCACCCGGAAGGTTGACCCCATCCACACCGCGAGCACGATGATCGCCACGGCGGCGAGGGGCCCGTGCACGCTGAGCAGCCAAGCCGCGCCCGTCCCGTAGAAAACCAGCCCCAAGCCCATGCCGTATAGCCAAGCGCCCCCGGCCGATGCTGTCGGAAGCATGACCAGCCACGGCACCAGCGCCATCCACGCCAGCCAGTGGGCGTTCACCGGCCAATAGCAGCCCGACATCATCAAGCCGGACAACGTCGTGGCCAGACAGCATCGCGTGACGGAGGGATACGCCTCGGAACGACTAACCGCCAGAGCGCCGCGCGTGCGCACCTCGGAGACCGGCAGTGCAGAGACGAGCACTCCTTCCAAGGTGTTGTCGGTTGGCAGACAGGTCATCGGCAAATCCCCTCCGGCAATGGTCAATGCGAGGGCAACCGCATGTTCCAGCGACCGCCCCCGCCGATCCGCCCCCGCCGCGCCTCGATCAGAGCCCGACCGGAAGGGAGGGGCATCTCGGGAGTCGTTCCCTCCACCGCCGAAGCTCATCGGGAACATGCAATTGCTCAATAGTTTACGCCAGCGCGATCTTGTGCGCTGCACAAATCCGAGGTTGTCCCGGCCGAACAACAGCCCTGTTCGGATTCGCTACATCATCTGTCGCACCGGCCGGGCGCACGCGACCGAAACCAGGTGCGGCCGCTGGACCTATCGGCGCGCCGGCGGCGGTCTCATGAGGCGGCGGAATCAGGACGCTCTGCCTCCTTGCTTTCGCAGCAATTCCGAGCGGCCGCCCTGAAAATCCGGGGATTCGCCCGGTTCTGATCTCCTGTCGCGAGGCATTGAACTCACCTAGACTCTCTTGATTGAGATCGGCTTCCAGTGGCACCGCCCCCTGTGGCCGGCACGGAGCCAGCGAAGCCGGATCACCCGCGCCCTCGGAAAGGAGCGCTGCCAACCATGTGCGGCATCGTTGGTGCATTCGACCTGACGGGCAGACGTACGTTCCCTCCCGACCGGCTGGCCGCGATGCTCAGGGCCATCACCCACCGCGGCCCCGACGACCAGGGCACACACTTCGAACCCGGCCTAGCCATAGGCAGCACCCGGTTATCGATCGTCGATCTGCTCGGCGGTCATCAGCCCATGAGCAACGAGACCGACGACGTGTGGGTCGCCTACAACGGGGAGCTCTTCGACTTCCCCGAGTTGCGGGCCGACCTCGTCGCCCGCGGCCATCACCTGGTCACGAACTGCGACACCGAGTTGTGGGTCCACCTCTACGAGGATCTCGGCGAACGCGTCTTCACCAGGACCAGGGGACAGTTCGCCGTCTCCCTGTGGGACCAATCGAGGCGGACGCTCTACCTGGGTCGCGATCGCGTCGGCATCTGCCCGCTGCACTACGCCCAGCACGACGGCTGGCTCCTGTGGGCCTCGGAGATGAAAGCCCTCTTCGCCAGCGGCATGATCACGCCTCGGCCGGACGTCCGCGGCATCAACTACTTCTTCACCTTCATCTCCCCCGGCACGACGCGCACGTGCTTCGAGGGCATCAAATCGCTCCCGCCCGGGCACTACCTCAAGATCCGCAACGAGCGTATCGACCTGCGGCAATACTGGGATCTCGACTTCCCCGACGCTGGAGAGGAACGCCGTTTCGACGATCCGCGACGGGCGGTCGACGAGCTGGAGCACCTTCTTCGCCGCGCCGTCCGCCGGCGGCTGCTCGGTGACGTGCCCGTCGTCAGCTATATCAGCGGCGGCCTGGATTCGACCACGGTGCTCGGACTGAGCTCGCAGGAATACGGCCGCCCGCTGCCCGCCTTCACCATCAGCCTGGAGCAGGCGGGCTCGGATGAGCTGGCCCATGCCACCGAGTCGTCCGCGACGCTGGGCTGCCCGCTGACCACAGTGATCATGGACCGCTCGCGCATCGCTTCGGCGTACCCGGAGCTCATCGCCGCCGCCGAATCGCCCGTGCTCGACACCTCGTGCGCCTGCCTGCTGCGGCTGAGCGAGGCCGTGCACGACGCCGGATACAAGGTCGCCCTGACCGGCGAAGGGGCGGACGAGGCCCTCGCCGGGTATCTGTGGTTCCGCGTCGAGCGGATGGGCATCCGATTCGGCAAGTTGTGCGGGCAGAGCGCCCTCCGCCTGTTGCAGCGGGTGGTTCTCGCGACGCTCGGCGGGAACGGGGATCATCGTCCGCCGTGGCAGGCGATGAACGGCGTCCGCACCGTGCAGCAGGAGCTGACCGAGATCTTCGCCCAAACCCGCGAGCGACTGTTCTCCGCCGCGATGTGGGAGCGGCTGGACGGGCACTCGCCGTACGCCGATCTGGATCTGACCAACCCGCGGATCTCCCGCTGGGACCCGCTGAACCGCTCGCTCTACGTTGGCTACAAGACCATGCTGCCCGGTCTTCTGCTGAACGGCAAAGGCGACCGCGTGGCGATGCACTCGTCGGTCGAGACCCGCTATCCGTTCCTGGATGAGGACGTGATAAGCTTCTGCGCCGCCATCGATCCGAACTTCAAGTTGAACGGAGGCACCAACAAGTGGCTCCTGCGGCGTGTGGCTGAGAAAGTGCTG
This sequence comes from Phycisphaerae bacterium, assembly GCA_035542775.1. Classification (GTDB taxonomy): domain Bacteria; phylum Planctomycetota; class Phycisphaerae; order UBA1845; family UTPLA1; genus DATKKX01. Next base: position 8,938 of record DATKKX010000328.1, read on the forward strand.
CCGCCGATGATCGCCGGCCGCCCCAAGACGATGTTCCGCGCCACGATGTCCCCAACCTTCCTCGGCCCCGGCCGGCCCGCATGGGTGGACCAGGTGCTCAGTCCCGAGTCGCTGGCCCGCACCGGCTACTTCGACCCCGAGGCCGTCGCCGCCGTTCGGGCATGGCAGAGCCGCGAGCCCTGGTGGACCACCGTTCGGAACTTCGCCTTCGACATGGCGATGACCTCGGTGATCGCCACGCAACTGTGGCACCATATCTACTGCGGCGGCGGCCTGGCTGACCTGCCGATGTGGAATGCCCCCGAAACCGCCTGCGTCGCTGCGTACTCCGCATGACCGTGGCGGCCCGCGTCCTGGCGCGGCCGTCCGCTTCGGGTCCGGAGGGCCGACAGCATAAGAAAGACCACACCCACGGCATCGCAAGAGTCGGCATGGTGTGCCTGATGGTGGGTCTTTTCTGCCGCCTCGCTCCCGCGTCGGTATCGCGGAGAACGGTCGCAGGTCGATAGGCCTGGTGGAAATCCCCCCGAAAAGTGCAGCCTGCAGGCAGGGCACGGGGAATCTTCAGGAGCAATGCCGGCGTGGCGAAGGCAGGCTGGTTTCAAGGCGGTCTTGCCGCCGGATCCTGGTATTCCGAAACCGAGAACATTATGCTGGATGATGGCAGTAGACAGACCCGCTCCAAACGATCTCTGAGCACCCAGGAGGAGGGCGGTGCGCAAACGATTCACGCTGACTTCGTTCGCCATGGGGGCTTCGATCTCGGTGGCCCTGCTTGGTCGTGTGGCGTCCGTCCTTGGGGCAACGTTGAACGTCCCGGCGCAATACGCCACCATCCAGGCAGCGATTAACGCCGCTCGGCCCGGCGACGAGGTCGTCATCGCCGACGGCGTGTACAGCGGCACCGGCAACAAAAACCTCGATTTCAAGGGCAAAGCCATCACGGTGCGCAGCGCCAGCGGTGACGCGGCAGCCTGCGTCATCGATTGCCAGGGCAGCGGGCGAGGACTGTACTTCCACAGCGGAGAAAGCGCAGGCTCGGTCCTCCAGGGCCTCACCATCCGCAGCGCGAACTGCGACGTCGGCGCTGTGTATTGTCAAAACGCCAGCCCGACGCTGGTGGATTGCATGATCAGGGACAGCACCGCCACTTTCGGCGCGGGCGTGTACTGCGAAAACGGCGCCAGCCCGACGCTGACGAATTGTACGCTCGCGAACAACACGGCCAGTTGTGGCGGCGGAATAGGCTGCGCCCAGGACTCCGATCCAACGCTGACCAATTGCATCATGCGGGATAACCTCGCCGCCTACGGCGCCGGGCTGTGGTGCTACCAAAACTCCTGCCCGACGCTGACTGGCTGCCTGATCTCCGGCAACAGGCAAAGCGACTATGGGGCCGGCGTTGAGTGCGACCACTCCAATCCGACGCTGACCGACTGCACGCTCACTGGCAACCAGGCCGACTACGGCGGGGGCGCCCTCCATTGCCGCTATGCCAGCCCGATGCTGATCAATTGCATGATCTCCGGCAATTCGGGGGGATACCGCGGTGGCGGCGGCCTGTGCAGCAGGTACGGCTCTAACCCGGTGCTGACCGACTGCACGATCACCGGTAACACGTCCAACAACGGCGGCGGCGGCATCTTCTGCGAGGGCGCCTCTGCAACGTTGGCTAATTGTACAGTCAGGGGCAATACCGCCTGTTACGGCGGCGGCATGGATTGCCTGCTCCTCTCCAGCCCGATGCTGACCAACTGCGTGATCACTGATAACCATGCCACCTGCCGCGGCGGCGGTGTACGCTGTGACCAATCCAGCCCGACCCTGACCAACTGCCTAATCTGCGGCAACGCGGCAACCGGCGTCGGCGGCGGTGTCTCCTGCGAATCCGATTCACTTCCCACGCTGACCAATTGCACGGTCGCCGGCAACATGGCCGACGCCGGCGGCGGCCTGGCGTGCTCCGAGTACGCCAACCCCTCACTGACCAATTGCATCTTGTGGGGCGATACACCGCAGGAGGTCTACTTGGATTCGAGCACGCTTACGATGACTTACTGCGATGTCCAGGGTGGCTGGAGCGGCGTGGGCAACATCAACGCCGACCCACTCTTCGCGGACCCCGACGGCCTGGATAACGATCCCAGCACCGGGCAGGACAACGACTACCATCTGTCGCTCGGCTCACCCTGCATCGACGCGGGCGACAATGCCGCTGTCCCCCTCGACACGCTCGACCTCGACGGCGACGGAGACACTACGGAACCACTCCCCTTCGACCTGGGCGGCCATGTGCGTCTTGTCGACAACCCCGCTGCCCCCGACACCGGCGCCGGCTGGCCCCCCATCGTCGACATGGGGGCATACGAGTACCAGGGGACTCTCCCGGTCGGCGACATGGACTGCGATGGCGACGTGGACATGGACGACGTATTTCCGTTCGCGCTGGCCCTGATCGACCCGACAGCGTATCAGGAGCAGCAGCCGAACTGCCATCCCTGTCAGGCGGACATGGATCACTCCGCAGGTCTCGATGGCCTCGACATTCAGCCCTTCGTCGACGCGCTGCTTGGATCTTGAGCACGCCTGGTAACCAGGCTGATCACTCTCTCCCTTTCTCCTCCGCCCAAGGGCGCGCGACAGTTGCCAGGGAGCTTCGAATCCCTGGTAGCCGGGCAGACCACTCTCTCCCTTTCTTTCTCCTCCGCCCGGAGGGCGCGCGACAGTTGCCAGGGAACTTCGAGTCCCTGGTAGCCGAGGCAATCGACCAGTCCGAACTGCCCTGGGAGCCCTGAATTCGAGAGGAGTATTGTCAATTCAGGTCTTGACCAGGCCGGAATCAGGGGTCATGCTGCGCGCATGTGGCCCGTGGGCGCTCCACGGGCGCCCGGAACGCCGGGATGACTCTGCAAATGGGCCAAAAGCGTCTGACCGCCGGTCGGAACAGGCACGAGGAAGGGCCGCCATGGGTCCCTAAACGACGCCCGCCCCCCGGGGCCGCGCCGTCGCCCCTCGCAGAATTGAATTTCATATCAGTACTACCGATAAGTGCCCTCGCTGGCCGCGACTTCACCCAAGGTCGCGTTTTGAGCAAAGCTCGCCGGAGTGGTTGCCAACCACGTTGCCATGACGATCGCCCTTGTTTGACTCGTGATCTTTCCCACGCCAACCCAGCCGATGGATACAGCTTCTCCGACAGGCACCCCGGCAACAGTAAATTCTGCACCCTCAGCCGACGCACGTCGTAGGATTTAGCGGCGGTTGGTACAGCAGTCCGTGAGCAGGAGAGCGAAAATGACCAATGGATGGATGACGGCCGTGGACCGTGGCCTCCGTAGCCGGAAGCGGCTTCGTTGCAGTCGGAGCTTTCGTGTGGTGGTCTGGGCACTCGCGGTCCCATGCTGGGCCTACTGCTCGTCCGCATCCGCCACCCAGGGGATCCAATTGAAACTGTTGACCGACAAGGAGAAATACGCTGAGGCCGAAACGATCCAAATCACGCTGGAGGTGGAAAACGTATCAACTGGGGACGTCGTCCTGGAATCGAGGCTTCCACCGACGCCGTACACCGGTTCGTTCATGATGGATAACCTAGCGGGTAGCACCAAGCCCCGTACGTTGGCGGAGCTGTGCTTCTACGCTCCTGGGGACGATCGCCTGTTTTTCGTGCACCCGATCGGCGAGAAGCCTAAGGGGCAACTGACGCTGCGCCCCGGGCAGCGTCAGACGTTTCGGTACGAGGTTCCGGCTTTTCGAGTCGTGCTGTACTCGGAATACGGGAATACCTGTCCCTGCGAAGTGCGGGGCCCGTGGTTCTCCGGCGTCGATGCTGAAAGACGCAAGGAGTTGGTGGTTATTCCCGAGTACCAGCCGGTCAACATTGGTGATCCTCACGGGCTATTTGATAAAGCCTTCGACGAGAAATATGTCCGTCCGAACGTGTTCAAGACGTTCCGTGGGGAACATGTCCTCGAGGCCGGCAAATATCGGCCGGTCGCCACCATGCAAGACCTCAGCCCGCAGGAGTGCAACGAGCTTTCGCAGCTCGAGCCGGTGCGGCGCTTCGCGGAGAAGCACGGCCGCTTCGATGCCCTTTGCTTTACGCACGTCTACATCACCGGTGGAGGCTTCTACGGCGAACGCATCGTGATCCTGAGCACCCTCGGGCCGGCGATCGAGACCTTGCTGGTCAGAACGTGGCAAGGGATCAAGGATTGCGATCCGCGCGTGATCGAGGTTTTCACGCTGCATTCAAACAAGGTCAACGAACCCGGTGCGGAGCGATTCAGAGTAGAGTATCAGCCGCCTTTGGATTTCGGCTCGACCAAGGTCTATGACAACTTGTCGGGGGAGTTGATCTTCTCGGCGGGCAGCGTCTGGGCGGGGACCGGTTGCCTCAGCGTTCCAAGAAAAGTCGACAGGGAGGAGATCCACCAACTTCATGCGAAGCAATCGGCCATCATGAAAGAGGCATCGAGGTACGTTAGCGCCGAACTGAAGGGTCCCCTCGACGAGATGGAGAGGTTTCTACACGCGAAGAGAATCAGGATAAGGGCGGTAAACGACTTTGGAGCGCTCAGTGTTGATCTGGCGCTGACCATTCCGCCGCAGAGCGTGCGGGCCGACGTCATAGCAGCGCTGAAGCAGAATGAGCACCTCAGAATTCTGGGGGAGTAACTGCAAACGACAGGGTAACGTTTTAGTCCTTACGCACCTGCGCAGCATCGCCGCTGGGCCGTGCCGAGTGGCGCCGGGAGCGAATGGTCGACAACCCCGCTGCCCCCGACACCGGTGCCGGCTTGCCCCCCATCGTCGACATGGGGGCATACGAGTACCAGGGGACCCTCCCGGTCGGCGACATGGACTGCGATGGCGACGTGGACATGGACGACGTATTCCCGTTCGCGCTGGCCCTGATCGACCCGACAGCGTATCAGGAGCAGCAGCCGAACTGCCATCCCTGTCAGGCCGACATGGATGACTCCGCAGGCCTCGATGGCCTCGACATTCAGCCCTTCGTCAACGCGCTGGTCGGACCCTGACCACGCCAACCAGGGGTGACTCGCTCCGCTCGCACGCCCCTGGCAACCATCGCACGCCCTCCGGGCTCCACGCCGTGCGGTAGTGTGACGGAGGGACGCGCTGTTCTGTTCCAGTGCGAGTGTGAAACGAGTGTGAAACGGGCACGCAGCTAGTTTGCGCGTACGATACCATCCTTACAAACAAAACCACGGCAGCGCCGTCACCTGCTCGCTCAGGGCCAGCGGCGCGGCGCAGCAGCAGACCACGTACCCGTGCCGGGCACGCTTCGGGTGCTCCCGCAGGAACGTCACCAGATGCCGCGCATCGGCGAGTGTCGGACGCTCGGTCCACTTCACCTCGATCGGCGTGAACCGCCCGCCCCGAGCGATGATAAAGTCCACCTCCGCGCCGGCCTTCGTGCGCAGATAGTGCAGGCGTCCGTTGCCCAGGTACTGCAAGCGCTTCCACAGCTCGATCCCCACCCACTGCTCGAAGATCGGGCCGGGGTTGGCCCGCACGGCCGCCGCCTCCAGCGGCAACTCCGCCGCGGCGTTGCGCACGCCCACGTCGACGAAGTAGAATCGCTCGGTGGACAACAGGCTCTTACGCGGGCTGCCCGACAAAGCCGCCACCCGAAACCCGAGGAACATATCCTCGAGCAATTGATAGTAGCTCTTCACCGTGGGCAGGCTGACCCCCGCCGCGCGCGAGACGCGGGCGTAGTTGATCATCTGCCCGGCCTCGGCGGCGGCCATTTGCAGGAAACGGGCAAACGCCGGCCAGTTCTTCACCAGCGCGTCGCGCCGCAACTCCTCCTCGAGGTAAACGAGGGTATAGGCCCGCAGCAGCTCGGCACGATGGGCGCGGGCCGCCGTCGTCACGCCGGGCAACTCGCCGAACGTCAACCGATCCAACAATTCGGCCGCGGGGAACCACGGCTCATCCACCGAACCGCGCAGCGCCAGGGGGAGCGGCGACGGCGCTGCTGTCCCCACCTTGCCAGTGCGTACGGGCGGCCTTTCCAACAGCAGCAGCGGATACAACCGGTGCAGGAAGCTGCGTCCCGGGAGCAGATTCGCCCCCGTCACGCGGAGCTTGCGAGCCGAGCTGCCGCACAGCAGGAACCGCCAGCGGCGCTTGTCCGAATCGTACAGATGTTGCACCGCGTCGAAGATCGGCGGCACGTTCTGGGCCTCGTCCACGACGATGGTCGCCGGCTTCCTGGATTTCCGGAGCGCCCGGCACTGCTGGATCAATTGATCGGGGTTCCGGAGGTACTCCGCGCGCTCGGCGGGCCGCGAGAAGTCCAGCCACACGGCGGCGCTGGGCGCCAGCTTGCGCAGCAGGGTGGACTTGCCGGTCTGGCGTGCGCCGAACACGATCTGAACGTACGGCGCGGCAAACTTCCTCTTCCACAACGGTTCAACCCAACGGCCAAACATACAGGTCACTTTATAATCGCCCGGCTAATCTAAAGTCAAATGCGCGATTCGTCGGGTACATCTGGAGCTATCGGATCGGCTTGCGGACGCTCTTTACACTATTTTCGGAGATCGCTATCAAGAATTGGGTTCAAGACCGTGGGCCCAATGGCCCACGCTACGGCTACGGCTACTACGGCTACGGCTTTTCTCATCGTCGATTGAGACCGTAGACCGTAGACCGTAGGATGGGCGATTTCGCCCATCGGTTGAGCCCACGCCGAGGACGGAGCATTCAGGACCGCGGGCCGACTGGCCCTCGCTACGGCTACTCCTCAACCCCCCATCCCTTGACCATTTCGCCTTCTTACCTTCAGAATCTCGGCCTTTTGGCTTAGCAGTTCGGAGTGTGTTAGGCATACTGTAGCTGGAGCATCAGGCGACGGCAGCCAAGCCGGCCGCCCCCAAAGTGGTGCCGGTGAGGGCGCCGGCTCCACTTTGGGGGCGGCCGGCGCTACGAAGACGTACGATGGCGGCCCCGCGAGGGCGCGGGCCGCTACATGGAGGTTTGGGGGGCACGTCGGCCACGGGTGAGCCCGCTCGACGTTCAGTCGTTGATGCCCCAACAAGGCTGGCCGTCGATGTCCGGCGTCTGGGTGATCCGCATTACGTCCGTGCCCTCGGAAGTCATCACGTATAACTGTGGATTGCCGTCGCGGCCCGAGACAAAGGCGATACGCGTGCCGTCCGGCGACCAGGTCGCATGCCAGCCCTCGTGCTCGGGCAGGCCGTCGGTCAGGCGGACGAGGCCGCTGCCGTCCGCGTTGACGCTGTAGATCTGTGAACCGCCCTGGGCATCGCTCCGCTCGTAGACGATGCGACTGGTGCCTGGATGCCAGTCGGGCTCGGCCTCGTCGACGGTGTCGCTGGTAAGCCGATGCTGGTTGGAGCCATCCGCGCCGACGATGTAGAGCCGACTGGAGTGGTCGGCGGTCTCGAAGTTGCTGGTGAAGAGGATGGAACGGCTGTCAGGCGACCAGACGGGCGTGGCGTCCGTGCCGGGGTTGTCGGTCACCTGCACGACGTCCGAGCCGTCGGTCCTCATGGTGAAGACGCTCCGGTTCCTGCCGCTGCGGTAGCTGATGAAGGCGATCCGCGAGCCGTCCGGCGAGAAGGACGGGCTTATGTCCGTGCCGGTGTAATCGGTGAGCCGCACGACGTTCGTGCCGTCGCGGTTCATCGTGTAAATCTCGGCATTGCCGTCGCGATCGCTCACGAAGGCGATCAGGGTCTTGTCGGGCGACCAGGCAGGCTCGGTGTTTCTGGCGGCGGGCAGCATGGTCAGGTTGAGATCCGGCGCGTCCGCCGACAGGGTGGACTTCAGGAGGATGTCCGAACCACCTTCCTCCCACCTGGTGAACACGATGTCCGCCGCAAGGTCGACAACCGGGCCTTCGCCGATGAGAGCGAGGGAGCAGCCGTAAACACCAACGGCGATTGAGACAAATGTGATCGCGACTGATGACAGCGTGAGCAAGTTCTTCCGATTCATAGTTTTCCTCGCAATCTCTGTCTGCCGACAGGTTGTCAGTCCACCGCAGGCACACCGGTCCCCCAGGCCTCAGAGCGTGAGCAGATTGCGCCAAGACAGATCAGAAAGAGCAGGGAAACAAGAATTTTGCACTTTGATCATGGTGCTGTATCGGGATTAACGGCAAGGGCTGTTCCGCAACGAGCAGGCCCTCTGGTTGGGCTGTGTTCAGCAGGTCGAAGCGAACAAAACCGGGACAGGCACCCCGCCACCGCCGTTTTCGGGGTTGGTTTTTGCCGTCGGCGGGGGCAAGTCCCGGTTCTGTCGGACGGTCTAAGTTAAGCATCCCTCTCATGGAAATCGCACCCGACGCCTCCTAGATTCTTTGACCCGCACAGCCGGATATCCGGCGAAGAGGAGAGCCAATTCATGGGCCTTATGACCGGCAAGAAAGGCGTCGTCTTCGGCGTGGCCAACGATCACAGTCTGGCCTGGTTCATCGCCAAACGCCTCCACGATGAAGGCGCCGAGATCGCCTTCAGCCACCTGCCCGGCGAGAAGATGGAGCACCGGGTGCGGATGGTCGCCGAGCCGATCGGGGCCAGGATCATCCATCCATGCGACGTGACCAGGGATGCCGACATCGAGCAGTTCCTTGGCCGCGTGCGGACCGCTTACGACAAGATCGACTTCATCATCCACGCCATCGCCTATGCCAGCCGCGAGGCACTGGTCAACCGCTTCTGGCAGACCGGGCGGGAGGACTTCCGCCAGGCGATGGATATCAGCGTCTATTCGCTGATCGGCGTTTGCCAGAAGGCCTTCCACATGTTCAACGAAGGGGCCTCGGTGGTGACGCTCTCCTATCTCGGCGCGGTGAGGTTCATGCCCGCCTACAACGTGATGGGCGTGTGCAAGGCGGCCCTGGAAAGTACGGTGCGCTATCTGGCCGCCGATCTGGGCGATCTGCGGCGGGTCCGCGTCAACGCCATCAGCGCCGGGCCCTGCCGGACGCTCAGCTCGGCGGGCATCGGGAGCTTCGAGAAGATACTGGACCACTATCCGGCGAAATCCCCTTTGCGTCGAAACATCACGCCCGAAGAGGTGGGGAAGGCCGGGTTGTACCTGTGCAGCGACCTGTCCAGCGGGGTGACGGGCGAGGTGCATTACGTGGATGCGGGGTACAACGTCGTGGGGTGGTGAGGGCCTCACCGACCGCGGCGGGGAGCACGACGAGCGTGGCCATTGCCAATGGATTCGACCACGGCGATGTGCAGGTAAGGGATGAGCGTCCAGCGGTCCGAATTTGGGGCGGCGGCAAACAGCCGGTTCTTCATGGCAACTGCCGAATGGGGACTGTGAATCGCGTAGACGCTGCCGCTGGTCAGACGAACGCGAAAGGCTTGAAAGGGCTCACGCTCCAGGATTTCACGGATTTCATCGGCGCTCATAGTCATATTCTATCCTGGGCGGCGTCCAGGCAGCGAGATCGGGTAGACTGCTTGACGCAGGCCCCGCAGGGGGCTAATTTGATGCGTTTCGTATCGCCGCAGGCCGGCCCCAGGCAGGGCAGCGCGGCGGCTACGCGTTGCTGCGCGACCGCTCCGGCCATCCCTTGGCGGTCTTGGAGATTGGGAGGAATCCCTTGGGTTACGACTGCATCGTCTGCGTCAAACAGGTGCCCGACACCGGCAACATCACCGGGGACGTGATGAACGAAGACGGCACCGTCAACCGGGCGGCCCTGCCGACTATTTTCAACCCCGAAGATCTCAACGCCCTGGAGGCGGCCTTGCAGGTCCGCGATCAATATGGCGGGACGGTGAGCGTCCTGACCATGGGTCCGCTGGCCGCTTGCGAGGTGCTCCGCGAGGCGCTGTACCGGGGCGTGGACCGGGTCATTCTGCTGACCGACCGCCGGGCCGCGGGCAGCGACACATTGGCCACCAGCTATATCCTGAGCCGGGCGGTCAGGAAGATCGGCCGCTACGACTTCGTCTTTTGCGGGCGGCAGGCGATCGACGGCGACACGGCCCAGGTGGGTCCGCAACTGGCCGAGAAGCTGGGCATCCCACAGGTGACCTATTTCGAGCGGATCGTGGAGATGAACGGCAAGCACGCCCGGGTGCGGCGGAATGTCGGCAACGGGTGGGAGGTTCTGGAGACGCCGCTGCCGGTGCTGCTGACCGTGCTGGACACCGCCAATGAGCCTCGCCCCCCCGCCGCCAAGGCGATGATGCGGTTCAAGCGGGCAGGGACGGTCGACGAGATCGCCAAGCAGGTCGCGGCGGCCATGCCCAACGCCGACGCCGAGGAGCGCGAGGCCGAGCAGGCCCGGCGGCTGGAGCAACTCAAGATGAAGAACCTGCTCATGGAGCAGTGGAACCTCGATAACCTGGACACGGATTTTCAATGGTGCGGGCTGAGCGGCTCGCCGACCAAGGTCCATCGCGTGCAGTCGATCGTGCTGACCAAGGAAGGGTATACGGAGATTCAGGCGACGCAGGATGGCGTGCGGCAGATGATTCACGAGCTGATTGTGGACCATACGTTGGGATGATTGCCCCGCTGCCGAATGCAGGAGCTGATAGCTGAGAGCTTTTTAATGATCGAACCGAACAAACAAGGCGAGGTGTGGGTCTTTGCCGAGCAGGAGGACCAGAGCCTTAACGACGTAGCGCTGGAGCTTTGCGGCAAGGCCCGGGAGCTGGCCGACCGGCTGGGCGTCAAGATGGGAGCAGTGCTGGCCGGCAAGGGCGTCCGCGAGCAGGCCCGCAGGCTTATCTCCCATGGCGCCGACAGGGTCTATCACGTGGATGACGCGCGGCTGGAGTTCTACCGCACGCTGCCGTACGCCCGGGTGATGTGCCAGTTGATCCAGAAGCACAAGCCGCAGATCGTCATGTACGGGGCGACACCGATCGGTCGCGATCTGGCCCCGCGAATCGCCTCGGAGATGAAGGCGGGCCTGACGGCGGACTGCACCGATCTGGAAATTGGCGACTACCACGAGACTCGGACCAAGCAAACGTACACGAACCTGCTGATGCAGATTCGCCCGGCCTTCGGCGGCAACATCATCGCCACGATCATCAACCACGACCGCTGGCCGCAGATGGCCACAGTTCGCGAAGGCGTGATGCGGATGGCGGATGGCGATCCGGCCCGCAAGGGCGAGATCGTCGATGAGGCGATCGAGTTCAGTGATTTCGACTTGGCGGTGCGGCTGATCGAGCGCCATCGCGAGCCGCGGAAGGTCAATCTCAAGGCCGCCCGGGTGATCGTGGCCGGCGGCGGCGGCGTGGGCAGCAAGGAGAATTTCCAGGTCATCCACGACCTGGCCGGGGCCATCGGCGGGGCTGTCGGGGCATCCCGGGCCGCGGTCGACAGCGGCTTTATCAGCAAGGACCATCAAGTCGGCCAGACCGGGACGACTGTCCGGCCGGCTTTGTACATCGCCTGTGGGATCAGCGGCGCGGTTCAGCATCGCGCCGGCATGGAAGAATCAGCCAAGATCATCGCTATCAACTGGGACCGCAACGCGCCGATCTTCGGCGTGGCCCACTATGGCATCGTCGGCGACCTCAACAAAGTCATCCCCATGATGATTAAGGCCATCAAGGAGCGGGCGTAACGCCATGCCGAATTTCTTTTTGGACAACCCTGATATTCAGTTCCTGTTCACGCACTTCAACCTCGCGGAGCTGGCCACAGTCCAAGAGGAAGGGTGGGAACGGTACCCGGAAGGCGGCGAGTACGCGCCCGCCGACGCCGCGGACGCCGTGGACAACTACCGGCGGATCCTCACCATCGTGGGTGATATTGCGGCCAATCACATTGCTCCCCGGGCTGAGAAGGTCGATCACGAGGGTAACACGCTCAACGAGGACGGCACGGTCACGCTGGGCGAGGGCGTGCGGGAGAACCTGAAGGTTTTGACGCAGGCGGATTTGATGGGCTTCACGCTGCCACGGCGATACGGCGGGCTGAACTGCCCGAACCTGGTCTATACCATGGCCACCGAGATGGTCAGCCGGGCCGATGCCTCGTTGATGAACATCTTCGGCCTGCAGGGCATCGCGGAGACGATTCACGCCTACGCCACCCAGGAAATCCGCGACGAGTACCTGCCGAAGTTTGCTCATGGCGAGGTGACCGGAGCGATGGTCCTGACCGAGCCGGACGCCGGCAGCGACTTGCAGGCCATCAGCCTGAAGGCCTGGCAAGACGATGCGGGGCAGTGGCGCTTGACCGGCGTCAAGCGGTTCATCACCAATGGTTGCGGCGAGATTCTCCTGACGCTGGCCCGGAGCGAACCGGACGTCAGCGACGGCCGCGGACTGAGCCTGTTTCTTGTCGAGCGAAGCTCGAAGGTCAAGGTCCGGCATTTGGAGGAGAAACTGGGCATCCACGGCTCGCCGACCTGCGAGCTGGTCTATGAAGACGCCCCGGCCAAGCTGATCGGCGAGCGTCAACGCGGACTGATTACTTATGTGATGGCCCTGATGAACGGGGCCCGCATCGGCATCGCGTCCCAATCGCTCGGCATTGCCGAGGCCGCTTTCGCGGTAGCCCGGCGGTACGCCCATACGCGAAAGCAGTTCGGCGTTTCGATCGAGAAGCTGCCCGCCGTGGCCGAGATGCTCACGAATATGCGGATCGCCATCGAAGCGGCCCGAGCTTTGACCTACGAGGCCAGCCGCTTCGCTGATCTGGAGAACAACAACACTCGAATCCTCGATTTCTTCACCCCCACCGACAAGGACGAGGTCAAGCGCCGCAAGAGCGAGGCCCGCACCTACAAGCGGCTGAACGGCATGCTGACACCGATGTGCAAGTATTACGCATCGGAGATGTGCGTTCGCGCGGCCAATGACGCCATCCAGGTGCTGGGCGGGTCGGGCTATATGAAGGATTATCCTGTCGAGCGGATCCTGCGCGACGCGCGGATCACGACGATTTACGAGGGCACCAGCCAGCTACAGGTCGTGGCGGCGGTGCGCGGGGTGTGCAGCGGCGCGTTTGAGAAACGGATCGAGGAACTCGAACAGCACGAGTACACTGAGGGCCTGTTGCACGGGCTGAAGCAGAAGCTGGCGGAGGCCAAGGCGGAAGTCCTCAAGGGGATCGCCTTCGTCAAGGAGCGCGGGCCGGATTACATGGATCTCTATGGCCGGCGGTTGGTGGATTCAGCCATCGCAGTGCTGGTGGGGCATTTGTTCCTGGGGCAGGCCGAGGCCAATCCGCGCAAGCAGCGCGTGGCCAGGCGATATATCGAGACAAGTCAGCCGACGATTCGCAGAAACCTGGCGCTGGTTTGCAGCGGAGATACCTCGGTTCTCGAAGAGCTTGAGACGCTCGCCGGCCCGCCGCCCGCAGCGGCATGATCGCACCTGAATGCGCTATTGGCCGAGCAAGGCGTTGACGAATGCCTGCACGTCGCTGCCGTTCACTGAGCCGTCGCCATTGAAATCACAAGACACGAACTGTCGCGGGCTGGCGGCGGCTGGATTCAGCAGAGTGTCGACGAACTCGCTGACATCCAGGCCATCGATTTTGCCATCGCCGTTCACATCACCGATCAGGCCCTGTCCGGGCGGCGGGGCAAGCGGATCGCGGGCGCAAGTGCGATAACACCGGAGCCAGCGCTGATAGTCCGCGAGCGTTATGCAGCCATCTCCGTCGATGTCAGCCAGCACATGCTGCATGTACTCGGGCTCGGGGGCGCAATGGCCGAGGCCGTCGCGGATATACCCATAGTCAGCTGAGTCAACGTCGCCGTCGCCGTCAAAATCGCCGCAGAACCAGAAGACATCCCCGGTCACGACCAACGCATAGCCCTGCCGATCCTGATTCACCGCCGTCCCGAGGACATCGATCCGCCACCTGCCGGGGTTCGGTGCGTCGCGATGGACTTGCTCAACGTTGTTGCGGATGTCCGCGGAGCCCCCCGTCGAGGACTGGCCGCCGCTGAAGACGTTTCCGAGATAGGCTGTGGAATAGGGGTCCGTGACCACAAGATCCAGGTTGTTGATCGGTGTGAAGGACGCTGACAACTCCGCCGGGACATCGGTCCACACCAGCGTCACCTTCAAGCGCTGGGTGGAGCTTTGAACGCCGAAGTAGTACGAGTTCGTATCACCGGTATTCAGGCCGGCCGCGTTGCGGACATCAGTGACCAGCAGCTTGCGGGCATCCCCCGGAAAATACAGAACGTCATCCATCAAGATGCGGCCCCATCCCTCGGCCGGTGTGAAGTAGCCCGCCATGCCGCTCATGTCCACTGCGGAGTTCACCATGACGGCCTTGAGCAACGCCCCTGACGGCGTGAACGCATCCGGGGCGTTCGCTGCGCCACTGGGATAGAAGCCCTCCATGAAGTACTGACGGACCAGCACGGCGAAGCCGGACACCGCCGGAGCCGCGTAAGAAGTGCCGCCACCGCTATGCGTGCCGCATTGCGTGTAGTAGTCCGCCGAGATCGAGCCACACCCCGGAGCCCAAACCTCGGGTTTTTGGCGGCCGTCGGTGGTGGGGCCGTATCCCCCGTAGCACCTGGAACCTTCGTTCGGCGTATCGCTTGTGGCCGCCACGGCCAGGCCGTTCTTGGAGTTTTCCGGAACGGTCACCTGCATGTTGGAGTTGGTGACCGCTATCAGGACCAGGTCATCCTCGTTGGCGCGAGTAAACACATCGATGTCACGTGACCAGGCGCCGTAATCGCGCGTGCTGTCACTGCCCCAACTGTTGCTGTGTACGCGAGCCCCGTCGTTATGGGCGACGGTCAGACGATCATTGACGTACAGCACGCCGCCGACCAGCACGCCGTTGTAGTGCTGGAAGACGAACCTGGACTTGTAGGCCATGCCTTTGAGATTGGGGTTGGTGCCCGCCAATTCGTCCCCCGCCAGTACGCCGCCGACGTGCGTCCCATGGTAGCCGTACCCGGGGCTGATCCCCATGCCATAGTAGGAAACGATCTTGCGGTGCAAGGGGCCGATCGGGTTGACGGTATCCACGAATGCGCATTGATCTGCGCGCAGGTCCCAGTCGATGATGCCGGCGATTTGGTTCTCGCCGTGCAAGCCGGCGTTCCACAGGGGCACGCTGTCGGTCACGTCGCTCTGGCAGATCCAGGTGGTCGTCGCGTTGCGTGGTTCGGCCTCAAGGGCCTCTTCGATGAACATGACGTCCGGATTTCGCGCCAACTTTCTGATCTTCGCGTCGGGCGCGTCCACAACCAACGTGTGTTTCCTCCCCTCACCCCCAACGGCCCGCAGCTCTGTTCCTTCTCGACGCAGACCTTCTTTGGCTGCCGCGAGGTCCGCCCCCGGAAACAGCGACACGACCAACCGCTTCTTGCCGGCCGCCGCCAACTGC
Source organism: Phycisphaerae bacterium (assembly GCA_035542775.1). Classification (GTDB taxonomy): domain Bacteria; phylum Planctomycetota; class Phycisphaerae; order UBA1845; family UTPLA1; genus DATKKX01. The sequence continues at coordinate 24,292 of DATKKX010000328.1, forward strand.
AGGCGCTCCGGGGTCACGGGTCGTACCAGTCCGATCGTCGAGCTGAGCTTCCATGCCTCGTCGTATTGTCCAACCCACCTCACAAAGCCCGCGGCGATCAAGGCGTCCGCATTGGCCCGGCTCAGGTCGGCCACGTAGGCATTCATGGGAAGATACGGCCCAAGCACCACACCGGCCTGCTCAAGAAAGGCGCGCCTCTGCGGAGTGATCGGGCCGTCAAGCTGAATGACATAGCGTCGCGTCGGCGCGAAGGTCGCGCCGGAGACCAGCAATGACGGCATCTCGCGGAGGTTCACCGGACCGGTTCGCAGGTAAAGGGATTCCTGATCGGTCCCCAGGCTCGTGCCCGAAGGCTGATCAAACGAAGGGCCGGGCTTATCTCCCGCGGAAACCGACCCCGTCGAATAGAGCACCAGGCTTATTAGGACGATGACGATCTCTGCCACGCGTTTAGGCAACATGTGCCGACTCCGAGCGCATACAGGGCGTCCGACTGACACCGGGATGCCCTTCCCACTCCAGAGAAGGGAGCGCCGGCCGATCGATCGCACTTCCACCGACACGAACGCGGCCCGCCATGTGTTCGTCGGGTGTTCAGACGGCTGGATTGACTAGTCTGGACCCCCGACAGTCTCGTGAGGCCCTCCGTCCAATATCATAGCGTTCTGAGGGTGAGGGACGAAACGTGGCGAGGGAGAATGTGCGCCGCTTCCGAGAACTATTGCGGCGAACCCGGATGTGCCACCGGCATTACAGTCTCGAAGCCAATGGCGGCGCCAATTCCTTTTCAGGACACGACTTACCGTTTACTCTCGTCTTGAGGCGGTTGCCCCACTGCTGCCGGCGGATATACGACCTGAACCAGCCCGGCCTCGAGGGCCGCCCGGGGCGTCCGCGCTCGTATGGCATCCCTCCCTGGCTGGCCAGGGCGGCTGGTGTCGATCACAAAGGCCGCCAGGCCATGCTCGCGCGCATAGGCCAGTGCCTGCGTCCAGTACTTGTCCTCGATTGCGAGTGTGCGGATGTCCGTGCGGCCGGCGCCCACATAAGCCGAATACCGGAAAGTCATTGCCGGCCAGAAGGTCGTGAGCATGACGCTGTCACGGGGCAGTTCGCGCATGGCGGCGACAAGCCGCGCAGCCATCGCCTGGTCAGTCATCTGTGAGCGGTTCACCAGGCGGTAGTTCCCGACCGCCAAGCCAGCCACGGTGAGGCCGCCGACTGCCAGGCCAACAGCGCGCCACCGCGCGGCCCGCCGGGCCACGCCAGCTACGACTCCCACCGAACTGCCCTGCGGAGGACCTGCCGCCCCCAGTCCGCCCAGCAGCGCCAGCCCCGCCAGTCCTGGCACCGTAAAGGTCAGCGCGTCCCACGTCTGGTGCCAGATGAAGAAGATGAAGTTGCCCACGAACAGGCCGAGTCCCAAGAGCACCCAGCCATACTGGCGACGGCGGAAAATGATCCCGGCGACGGCCAGGACCAAGCCCGGCAGACCGATCGCGGCCCCGCCGCCCCTGTCGAGGGCAAACGGATCGTTGGCATGCTTTTGGGGGGAAATCACCTCGGTACCACCGAGCAGATTGGCGTAGCGCGAGGCTCCGGTTTCGAGCCGGTCTTTCCAGGATGCGTCGTGTTTCGCCCAGGAAAGCCCCAGCGTGTAGTAGGCGGCTTCTTTCAGACGGGGCCAGCCGGTGAGCGAGCTTGTCGGAACACGTCCAACGATCTCATCGGCGAGGATGCCGTCCCGTGCGTGCACGTACCGAGGATTGTCCCGCACGAGGAAATAACCGATCGAGAAGACGAGCGGCACCAGGTACAGAGCAACGGCCACGCCCAGCCGTCGCACGCCAAGACGGGCGCTTCGGCGCCGGCCGAACCACAATCCCAGGAATGCCGGCAACACCAGCAATTCCGACGGGCGCCCCGCGGTCGAGATACCGACCGTGATTGCGGCCACCCAAAGCCAAGCGGCGCGGTCCGCGCTCACAAATCGCACCGCGGCATATGCTCCGATCAGCAGGAATGCGCCATGGAAGACGTATTCTTCCGCCACCGTGCTGTAGCTCCAGTAGATGCTGCTGAACCCCAGCAAGCCTGCCGCCACAAGGCCCGGCAGAATTAGCCCGGTGGTACGCCGGACCGTCCCGTAGAGCGCGAGACAGCCAACGATTCCGCAGACCGCCATCAGGGCGTTGAGTCGGTAGGCTACATCGGGACCGAATGGCATCAAGCTGGCCAGATAACCGAACAGAATCTCAATGGCGTATCCGGGAGGGTGGCAGATGCCCAACAACGGACTTAGATACTGAAGCTCCGCGCTGTCACCTCGGCTGACGCCTCGCTGCAACGTGCAGAAGTAGACAGCTCCCAGCGCGATAGCCAGGCCAGCGATGGCCAGCGCGTGCCGCCAGCCCGCGATGGGCGGCGGCGGAGCGACCGCGACCGTCTGCTCCGCGCGTTCGAGCTGTTCGCCATGCTGGCGCCTTACCTTAGCCACATGCGCTCTCTGATCTCGCAGCAACTGTCCATCGCCAGAGGTTTCCGACAGCCGCCGCTGGACACACCGCAGCCAACCGATATCATACGTACGCGTTTGGAGATAGCCAGGGCGGGTGCCCAAACGACGGCACGCCTAGCTGGTGGCGCCCGTAGCTCAGCAGGATAGAGCAACGGTTTCCTAAACCATTTCCACCGAACGATAACCTACCAACAGAGCAAACACTTACAGACAGTGAGGGGAGTGACTGTAGGTCACACTGTCAGTACCCGCCTGACTTGGCGGCGGTCGTCGAGGCGTGGCCGAGTCTGCCGGATGCCGTCAGACAGGCCATCTTCGGGCTCGTGAAGCACAGCACACCGGGGGACAAGGCGCGATGAGCAACCATCGGCAAGCGGAACCGAGAGGAACGAAGCGACTGGAGGCCCGTAGACGATTTGGACCCACCTGGAGGACGTCCCCGACACGGCGCGTGGCAGGACGGGCCAATTCCGGCGGCTTGGTGACGTCCTGCACGTTTCAGGACGAAACGACCGCGACGGGCGCAGCGAGCAGCCGGCGGTCAAACACAAGGGAACGTACATGAACGGGAGCGGGGCAGAACAAAGTGACCCTGCAGATCCGGTCGCGCCCAAGGACTCCGCCGATCGGGCACGATTATCCGCGGCGGCAAGGGAGTTGAGCCGCGCGGCGGCGGCCGGCCTGCGAAAGAGGAAACTTCGACGGCCACTAGACCCTGCAACGCGCAGGCTG
>DATKKX010000329.1:0-25314 GCA_035542775.1 Phycisphaerae bacterium
GTCTATGACTCCAACTGTTCCCATTACCCTCGGCGCAATGTCCTCCACGCCGGAGGACCCGCCGCAATACCCCGTTGAAAATTGCCTGCGGCGCGCGCGCGCTTCAACATGAACGCTGTTCTAAGAACAGCCAGAGATTCGACCGGCATACCCCCACTCGCCGCGGAGAACGTCAAGCCGTGTCCATCACTGGCAAATCTGCCCCTATTTCGCTTCACGTTCGCTTCTGCCGCGTTCGGGGTTCGATCCGGCACGTTGTGCCGATCCGCAGCGCGGCGTGTCACAGCACGGCCGTTCCATGCGTCCATCATGGCTTCCCCTTCGCGGTTTGATCGGCGAGCATCCGGCGGACGGCTTCGGCCTTCTCGGCGTCCGTCAGCGGCAAGCGCATGAGCACGGCGACGGCTTCGGCGAAGCATCCGCCATCAGCGTGCGGACCGCCCGCGGAGCCGGCGTCCGAGCCGTCCGCGTGCTCACTTTCCGGCAAACTGGTACAAGCATTGGTACAAGCGGATTCGGGTGTGCTCGTAAGCTGTTGTGGTTGCGTGCCTTCCGTGCGGTGCCGTCGCGTTCGCAATGCGAAGGTTGAGGGTTCGAGCCCCTTCGTCTCCATTGGACAAGGCCGCCGGCAGGGCGGCCTTTTTGTTGGAACAGGCCAAGTGATCAGCGACTGAATGGGGCGCGAGGGGGTGGTTCTGATTGACGCAGCAGGCGGCTGGGCGTTCTGCACCCGAAGATAGGCACCCGCCATCGGCCCCGGCTCCAAGACCTCTACCAGAGCAGCGGCGTTGGCATCGCCTTATGACGGCTGATTGGGCTTGCCGCGCAACAGAACCAGCAACGACTTCGCAATGCGGTGAAGATCGTCCCGCGGCGCCCTGCTCAGGGCCAATTCCTCAAGCTGGCGCGCCAGGTCCGCGACCTCGCCGGCTGGGTAATGGCCAGCGCTCGAACCTTCGGCGATTGGCTTTGTCGGCCCGAGACCGTCCTCATCCAGGTAGATGAAGTTCTCGATCTCGACCGGATTATCGAACAACATTCCCACGACGTGGATCCGGCCTCGAACACAGCGGCAGTGGACAATCTTGCCGGTAACAAGGACCTCTTCCCCGTCGATAGTCCTCAACGCAATCGTGCAACCTTGTCCCTGGTAAAGGAAACTGCCGTGAAGGAAACCGATTCCGTGAGCGGAAAGGTCTCGAGATCGCACGACGAATTTCGTGGATGAGCCTTCGAGCTGGAAAACGAGTGGCTCTCCGGCCATATAGGGATAGCGTGCAGCGCGACGGCGATCCAGATCCAGGGGAGAGTTTACCTCCCCCAATTCAGCGAGAACCGCACGGATCTCGGACATTGGGAAACGCAGCGTATCCACGCACCCAGAGCAATCTTTCAATAGAGCCTCTTGGGCAAATGCCATTTCCGGCGGAGAGCTGCGCGAAGGGCAGCCCAGCCGCGCATCCGGGCTATGGGGCCACGGACACTCGCAGGTTCCAGACTTTCCATCGGGCCGCAGTCTCATTCGAGGAGAGTCGAAACCGATTCCGAGTCGAACTGCCCCTCAAACCTCGCCCCCGCGACGTAGTCTTTCCCATCAAATGAGTGGACGTTCACCACTCGACAATTCCACGTCTGCAGCGGGATGCCGGGAATTCTGAGGATCACCGTAAACAGAGCACCCTTGGTCACAGGGGCGTCAGTCCTGAATCCGAGTCCCCGTATGCCCAGGTCGATGATCTCGATGCCCACGTATTCCTTGCGATCGCCGCCGAATTCCGTCCGGGCGACGGCCTTGCAGCGATGCAACGGAAATCGCCAGCAATCGAACGATTCAGCCCCAGTCTGGCCCTGGAGGCGGGCCCCAAACCGATCGACGATTTGGGCGAGAATATTAGGACAAAGGCGGGCGTTCTTATCCATGCCAGGTTCCCGTCAGCCAACTGTATCTGCTGGATTGCCAGCGATGGCCCGGGACCGACCGTTGCCGCACCTTCCGAGGCCCCCTCGTCGCCGCAACGGGATCGCTTGCGGCCGCGCGAGAAACTCGAGTGCGGCTCCCGCATCCTGATTGAACGGCCTCCGACAAGAGTTCAGGGCCGACGAAGAAAAAAGAGCCCGCCGGTACCGCCGACCATAGGGGTGCATCCTGTCGGGAGATTGGCAAAGAAGCGCTCCTATGAGGTGAGGATAGACATCGACGATCCGGCGGGGCTATGCGAGCCTGGCGCGCAATAAAGAGCCGCACGCGTGGGGCTCACCGGGCCACGCGTGCGTACTTGCACCAGTGTTCTCTTCCGGGTATACTTCTTTTTGGCTCCCAAGAGCGGTTCTCTCCGTCTCGCGAGCAGGCTGATAAGCACTGCCCGCTAAAGTAACATTCGCAAAGCGTGCGCAAGTTAATCATGGAAAATGAAAAAATTTGCGGACGCTGAGATTAAGAGCCCTGGACGGTGAGCAGGTATGGATAGGGCACCAACTAGCTTAGATCTCACGGAGGTCCAGCATCTGCTTTTGGAGCGGGCGGGGGACTTGCGCCGGTTCGTGGACCAGAAGATCCCGCCGCGGTTCAAATCGGCCATCGCTGCCGAGGACGTGCTGCAGGAGGTCTGGATCTCGGCCTTTCGGACATTTGGCGATTACCGCCCAGGGGAACCGGGAGGATTGGACGGTTGGCTGAGGGCCATCGCCCGCCGCAGGCTGGCTGACGCGTTGCGATCGGCCGGAGCCCTGAAGCGCGGGGGCGCTGCCTGCCTCTTCCACGGCGGCACCAGTTCTCCGACTTCGTGGGCGGATTTGTTCGCCCAGGTCTCCTCCAATGAAAAGACGCCCAGCGGGGAGATATCCGCCCAGGAGGCCGCTAACGCCCTTCAGATTGCCCTGGCCAGTCTCCCCGAGCAGCGCCGCCAAGCGGTCTATTTGCGGCTGGTCGAAGGACGCCCCCGGGAAGAGGTCGCCCAGGCGATACAAAAAGCCGGCATAACAGTTGACCGCTTGGTCCGCCAGGGGCTTCGCGATCTGCGGCAGCGTCTCCGTCACGCCAGTCGGTTCTTCACCGACTCGAAAACCGCAACGGAGCGGAGACCGAATCCCAAGGTTTCGCCGAACAGCTCAGACATGTGAGGCCAGAGCCATGTGGCGGAAGGACCATGGTTCATCGGAAGCTGATGGCGGCCGGGGCGCGCGAATCACTGCAATCATCGAGGATGTCATCCGTCGTCGCAGCACTGGCGAGAACGTCGGCGACGAGATCGTCCTCCGGGAACACCCTGATCTCGTGCCCGAACTGGAGGAACGCCTCCGCCTGCTGCGCAGCATCCAGTCGGCTGCCCGGCTGGCCAGGCGGGGCGGTTCCGAGAGCAGCGACGCCACCCTGCCGCTGCAGGTCTTCGAAGAGAGCCGGCGATTTCTCCAGGAAGCCCTGAGCGGTTACGAGGTCTTCGAGGAACTGAATTACGGGGGCCAAGGGGTCGTTTACAAGGCTTTCCAGATCGCCGCCAAGCGCACCGTAGCCATCAAGGTGCTGCTGGACGGACCGCTGGCGACCTCACGCCAGCGACATCGCTTCGAGCGCGAAGTGGAGCTGATCTCCAGGTTACGGCACCCCAACGTCGTGACCGTATACGACAGCGGCCTCATCCGCGGGCGGCACTACTGCGTCATGGAGTACGTCGAGGGTCTGACCATCGACGACTACGTGCTGGTTGAAGATCTGACCGTGCGCGACGTGGTGCGGCTCTTCGTGAAGGTGTGCCGGGCGGTGAGTTACGCCCACCAGCGCGGGGTGATCCACCGCGACCTCAACCCGGCGAATATCCTGGTCGACCAGGAGGGTGAGCCGCATGTGCTGGACTTCGGCCTGGCCAAGGACGTGTGGGCTTCCGGACGCGAGCGGGGCTCCGTGGTCACCGCCGAGGGCCTGTGCGTAGGCACGCTGCCCTATCTGAGTCCGGAGCAGGCCGGTGGCCTTGATGGACAGGTCGACGTTCGAAGCGACATCTACTCGCTCGGCGTAACGTTGTTCAGACTTCTGACCGGTGTTTTCCCCTATCCGGTTCAGGATGGTTCCGCGAAGGTACGGGAGCACATCATATCCGCGGAGCCGCTGCGTTTGCGCCGAGCCGTGGCCCTCCCCGAGGCGGAAAGTCGACGCGAAGCACGAGCTGCCGACCAGGATTTGGAGACCATCCTCACCAAAGTGCTGAGCAAGGAGAAAGATCACCGCTATCAATCGGCGGCGGAGTTCGCCGACGACCTGGAGCGATATCTGGCGGGCGACGCGGTGCAGGCCAGGGTGGACAGCCGGTTCTATATCCTGCGCCGGACTTTGCGGAAACATCGCGGCGCGGTGGCGGTCGCTCTGCTGTTTCTTGCCGTGCTGCTGGCCTCAACGGTGGCCGTGACGATGTTGTGGACGCAGGCCCGGTTTCAGCGGGAAAACGCACGGGAGGTGGCCCGCGTGGCTCACTCGGCGATGGGCAGCGTGGTGAGCCAGATCGAGGAGGCCATCCGACCGCTGGCCGGCGGCGTACAGGTGCGGAATGAGCTGCTCCAGGGAGTGGCGGAGAAGCTGGAGCGCCTGCGGCCGCTGGTGGAGTCTGATGCGGCCATGGAGGACCTGCTGGCAACGCTGCGCGAGAAGCAAGGAGACATCGCCTCTGCCCAAGGGCACACCGAGGAAGCGGCCGGGCACTTCGAGGCGTTCCTGGCTATCGTCGAGCGACACGCCCAAGTTGAAGGCGTGCACGGAGAATCGCTGATCCAGGTCGCCCGCGCTCACCGCAAGATCGCGAACTCGTTGAAAGAGCCTGTGGCCCACTATGAGCGGGCCATAGCGGCCGGTGAAGAATTCATGAAGCGCCGGCCGGAGTCGCAGGAGGGCCAGTACGAACTGTGCTGCGATCAGATCGCTTTCGGAGGATACCTTTTCTTCCACGATCGCTTTCGTTCGGCAATCGAACACCTTGCCCCCGCCTTGGCGATCGCCGAGCCGATCGCAAAGCGTGGGGACGCAGACACGCGATGGAGCGAGGCTCTTGCGACAGCCCAGACGCTCAATGGACAGGCTCAAAGCGAGATCGGCAATGGCATCGCCGCCATAGCGTCGCTGGAGTCTGCGCTGGCAATCCGGGATCGCATGTGCCAGGAGAGGCCCGCGGATGCGGAACTGCGAAACCAATTGATGAACTCATGTCGGCGCCTAGGCCTTGCCTATTACGAGGCGGGCCGGAGGGAGGAGGGAGTGCAACTCCTTAACAGAGCGGTGGAGTTGGGCGAATACCTCGTCCGCGTTGATCCGGCCAGCGCAACCTGGAAAGTCGATCTGTTGGGAGCCTATGACTACCTAGCCCGGAAAATGCTCTTATCCAAAGACGCCGAAGGTGCCAGGCCGAACTGCGAGGCAGCAGTCAGGCTGGGCGAGGCATTGGCCGCCGCCGACTCCGGCAATCTGGAGTGGCAGCGGCATCTGGCTTCCGCGCTGGCACTCCGCGGCCGCCTGCGACTGCTTGACAAAGACCCGGGTGGAGCCTTTGGAGACCTGTCGCAGGCATTGGCGATTCGCGAGCTCCTCGCGTCGTCGCAACCCGACTGGCGCGGAGCAATCGAGGAAACAGGTGAAGTCCTCAGCTTCATGGGCAACTGCTACGCAGCGATGGGAGAGTTCGAGCAGGCACTCCAGAGCTACCAGCGCGCTCTGGAGCTTCGCAGGAAAAGCGTGGAACGCGATCCCGGCACATTCGGAGCGCAGTTTAATGTTATTGTGTCGCTGAACACACTGGCGACTTGGCACATGAATCGGCGGACGCCGGCTGATGATGTCGCGGCGCTCGACTGGCTCGCCCAAGCTGAAACGGCCCTCGCATCGCTACGGGGCGCTGGCCTCTTCGCGGGCCATGAGGGTATGGATGAGGAGTTCAAGAATGCCATTCGTCAAAACCGGGCGATCATAGCCGGGCGCGCCGAGCGGCATGCGTGCGCCGAGGAAGAACCGAGCAATTGGTCTCCTGAATCCTCCTCGGCGCACGAGCCATGACCGAGCCACAATACGAGCCGCTAACAAAGCTGTTGTCGCGTCTGTCTTCAGACGAGTCCCTGCCAAAGCGAGGGTCCACCCGACCGGCGTCACGCATGGGGCTTCTCACCGACCTCCACGGGATCATCCTCGCCCTCAGCCACGGGTTCGGGAGCGTTCGCGAGCACAAAGGCATAGTTGAGCGAGCCCGTGGTGGTAAATGGCGAGCCCCGCAATTCCGGATCGTAAAAGGCGCCTTCGAGCACGAAGCCCAGGTCATCATGCATCCCGTCCTGGCCTTCGGCCGTGCCGGCAATCTCCGGCGGCTTCACGAAGTCTTCGGTCACCGGGGCGTTGGCATTGGCATGCCGCACCCACCACAACCCGTCCGGCGTGGCCACAAAGGGCGCGTCCTTGATCCAGGTCGCGGCTCCCTGGCCGTGCCGCTCGAAATGGGCGCTGAGAATCTCCCAGCCGACTGAATCACCGTCCCGGTCCGCTTCCTCGACCTCCAGGGTAACCGCGAACAGGACCGGACTTTTGGGATCATCCGGAACCGCGTGAATCTGATAGCTGATGCTCATCGACGCCATGGCGCTGGATGAGCTGCCCGCCACAAGACCAATCACGACAATAGAAATCGTTGTTCCAAGAGCGCGCATAGGATCTCCCTTCCGTTTGTCCCGAGTTTTGTTTTCTGGAAACCGCGGGGCTGCGGATGACTCGCCGCAGGTAGCAAACCGGCAGTCCGGCGACGGGCGGTCGGGGCCCCCAGCAAGCCGCGAACTAAGCCGCGGTGGGCTGCCTCCTCACAAGGTTGCCGACCGGCAAGCCTGAGGCTGGTGGGACGACGGGCACTCGTCCCCGGAGTAACAATCGCAAACGGGACTCCAGTTCAGCATACAATTTGGAAAAAAACCGGGCACCCCATAAGTCTCCTGGTGCGGCGGCGGGCGTGTATGAAGTTAGACTGGAGAAGCAGGGGCGGTCGTATCAGCGATCAAAACCGCTCAACGCGCCGCTGCCCGCCGGTTGGCGGTGTTTTCGAACCCGGGGGCGGGGTGGCTGTTGACCTTAACATTTCCTTTACGGCCTGTGCGGCCCATTTAACGGCCGTTTGATCCACCGTCGCTTACTTTTCTCATAGAGGCGCCAGGTTGGCGAGCGCTATCGCGGCCAGCGCGCCCGTGCCCGGTCGTGCGGCTGGACCGGTAAGGCCACAGACGACCGTGCATGATGCCGCAGAGCGTCATCATGCCGGCGGAGCGAGCCGAGGGTGGCAGGCATGGATGCAATCTGTCTCGTCATCGTAGTGATGTTCTTCCTGGGCTCCTTGCTGCTTGTAGCCCTTTGTGAGCGGTTGTGAGGGCGGGGCCATGAGTGCTTTGTACGCCGTCAGTCTGGTCATCGCGGTGGGACTGCTGATCTACCTCTTCGTGGCGCTGTTCAAGCCGGAGTGGTTCTCATGACCGCCAACGGGTGCATCCAGATCGCACTCTTCCTCGGGGCCCTGGTGCTCCTGGCAAAGCCGCTGGGCTGGTACATGGCCCAGGTCTATGAGGGCAGACCCTGCGGCCTCGACCGGCTGCTGGGCGGAATCGAGCGCCGGCTGTACCTGCTCTACGGCCGCGAAGCCACAGGCGAAATGACATGGAAGACATACACGCTGGCGATGCTCCTCTTCAATTTCGCCGGCTTGCTCGTCCTCTACGTCCTCCAGCGGGTGCAGCAGTGGCTTCCCCTCAACCCCCAGCACTTTGGCGCGGTGCCCGCCGACCTGGCGAGCAATACCGCCATCAGCTTCACGACCAATACCAACTGGCAGAACTACGGCGGCGAGAGCACGTTGAGCTATCTCACCCAGATGCTCGGGCTGACGGTGCACAACTTCACGTCGGCCGCGACGGGCATGGCCTGCGTCGTTGCTCTCATCCGGGGCTTTGCCCGGCATAGCGCCCAACACATCGGCAATTTCTGGGTCGATGTCACCCGCACTACGTTGTACATTTTGCTGCCGCTGGCCTTCGTGCTGGCTCTGGTCTTCGTGTCACAGGGCGTGGTGCAGACGCTGGGGCCGTACAAGACTGTTCCATTGGTGCAGGCAACGACGGCTGCGGAACCGCAACTTGACGCGGCAGGCCAGCCGCTGAAGGACGCCGCCGGTAATCCGGTCACCAAGCGCGTGGCGGTCACCGAACAGACGCTGGCCCTCGGCCCGGTCGCGTCGCAGCTTGCCATCAAGCACCTCGGCACCAACGGCGGTGGCTTCTTCAACGTCAATGCAGCGCATCCGTTTGAGAATCCTACGCCGCTGACGGACTTTCTTCTGATTCTGGCGGAGACGTGCATCGCCGCCTCCCTGGCGTACACCTTTGGCCGCATGGTCGGCGACACACGGCAGGGCTGGGCGGTTTTCGCGGCGATGATGATCATGCTCGCGGGCCTGATGGCCTGCACTTACGCCGCGGAGTCGGCCGGCAATCCGCGCCTGGCATCGCTCGGCATCGATCAAACCGCCGGCGCAACCCAGCCGGGCGGCAACATGGAGGGCAAGGAAGTTCGGCTCGGCATTGCTCGAAGCGCCATCTTCGCTACCGCCACGACCGGCACGTCCTGCGGGGCGGTCAACGCGATGCACGATTCGTTCACCCCACTCGGCGGCCTTGTGCCAATGTGGCTGATGCAACTGGGCGAAGTCGTACCCGGCGGCATCGGCAGCGGGCTCTACAGCATGCTGGTCTTCGCCATCATCGCTGTGTTTGTCGCCGGGCTGATGGTCGGCCGGACGCCGGAATACCTCGGCAAGAAAATCGAGGCCTACGAGATGAAGATGGCCTCGCTGGCCACGCTGGTGCCGCACTTCGCCGTGCTGCTCGGCGCGGCAGTGGCGGCGGTGACCGTCGCGGGCCGCGCGGGGCCGAGCAATCCGGGGCCGCACGGCTTCAGCGAAATCCTGTACGCCTATTCGTCCTGCGGCAACAACAACGGCAGTGCGTTCGCGGGCCTGAAAGGCAACACCCCGTTCTACAACATCACGCTGGGCCTCTCGATGCTGGCCGCCCGCTTCTGGACGGTGATCCCGGTCCTCGCGATCGCCGGCTCGCTGGTCAGGAAGAAGAAGGTGCCGGTCAGCGCCGGGACAATGCCGACGCACACGCCGCTCTTCGTGGTGCTGTTGATCTGCGTGGTGATCATCGTGGGCGCGCTGGTGTTCCTGCCGTCCCTGGCCCTCGGGCCGATCGTCGAGCATTTGTTGGCGGCACGGTGAGATGGAGCGTCGCGCAATGGCCGGCAAGATTCACACGATCTACGACAAGACGCTGCTTCGGGCGGCGGTGCGCGACTCCTTCCGCAAGCTCGACCCGCGCCACCAGATCCGCAACCCGGTCATGTTCGTGGTGGAAGTGGTCAGCGTGCTGACGACCGCGCTGTTCATCCAGCGGCTGTGCGGCATCGGCGAGGCCCATTCGCCCGGCTTCATCCTGGCGGTCAGCGTATGGCTGTGGATCACGCTGCTGTTCGCCAATTTCGCCGAGGCCGTCGCCGAGGGTCGGGGCAAGGCCCAGGCGGACGCCCTGCGCCGCAGCCGCCAGACCCTGCTGGCCAAGGTTTTGACCAACCCCGCCCAGCTCAAGCGTCCACATGGCCGGCCCTCCGAGAAGCTGACGAACGGCGACATCTACATCACCCAGGCCGACCAACTCCGCAAGGACATGATCGTCTACGTCGAGGCCGGCGATTTCATCCCTGCCGACGGCGAAGTCGTCGAAGGCGTCGCTTCGGTGGACGAGAGCGCCGTCACCGGTGAGAGCGCCCCGGTCATCCGTGAAAGCGGCGGCGATCGCAACGCCGTCACCGGCGGAACCCGCGTGCTGTCCGACTGGCTGATCATCCGTATCGTGGCCAACCCCGGCGAGAGCTTTCTGGACCGCATGATCTCGCTGGTGGAAGGGGCCAAGCGGCAGAGGACTCCGAACGAGATCGCCCTCGCCATCCTGCTCGCCGCATTCACCATCATCTTCTTGCTGGCCACGGGCACGCTGCTGCCCTTCTCGCTCTACAGCCTGCAAGCAGCGGGGCAGGGGCAGGTCATCACCGTGACAGTGCTGGTGGCGCTATTGGTCTGCCTGATCCCCACGACCATCGGCGGGCTGCTCTCGGCGATCGGCATCGCCGGCATGGACCGCATGATCCGGGCCAACGTGATCGCCATGTCCGGCCGGGCGGTCGAGGCGGCGGGCGACGTCGACGTGCTGCTGCTCGACAAGACCGGCACGATCACCCTCGGCAACCGGCAGGCGGTAAACTTCGTCCCCATCGACGCCATCGGCGTCCAAACGCTCGCCGAGACGGCGCAGCTCGCCTCGCTGGCCGACCAGACGCCCGAAGGTCGCAGCATCGTCGTGCTGGCCAAGGAGAAATTCGGCCTCCGCGGCCGTGACCTGTCGTCGCTCCACGCCGAGTTTGTGCCGTTTACCGCCCAGACGCGGATGAGCGGCGTAAACATCGATGGGCGACAGATCCGCAAGGGCTCGGCCGACGCGATCAGCGCGTTCGTGGAGGGCCATGGGGGGCGCCTGCCTGACGAGGTCGCCGAAGCGGTCGACCGAATCTCGCGAGGCGGCGGCACCCCGCTGGTCGTCGCCGAGGCGGCCGCGCCCGGCAAAGGGCATTCCTCCGCCAAGGTCCTGGGCACAATTCACCTGAAGGATATCGTCAAAGGCGGGATCAAGGAGCGATTCGCCCAATTGCGACGAATGGGAATCAAGACGGTGATGATCACCGGCGACAATCCGCTCACCGCGGCGACCATCGCGGCCGAAGCGGGCGTCGACGACTTTCTCGCCGAGGCCACGCCGGAGGCCAAGCTCAAGCTCATTCGCGACTATCAGCACGGCGCCCGCCTCGTGGCCATGGCCGGCGACGGCACCAACGATGCCCCCGCCCTGGCCCAGGCTGATGTCGCCGTGGCCATGAACTCGGGGACGCAGGCCGCCAAAGAGGCCGGCAACATGGTCGATCTCGACTCGAACCCCACCAAGCTCATCGAGGTGGTGGAGATCGGCAAGCAACTGCTGATGACCCGCGGGGCGCTGACCACGTTCAGCATCGCCAACGACGTGGCCAAATACTTCGCCATCATCCCGGCGGCCTTCGCGACCACGTACCCCGTGCTCAACGCCCTGAACATCATGCACCTGAAAACGCCGGAGAGCGCGATCATGTCGGCGGTGATCTTCAACGCCCTCATTATCGTGGCCTTGATTCCCTTGGCGCTGCGCGGGGTGCGCTACCGGCCTGCGCCGGCAGCCGCCCTGCTGCGGCGCAACCTGCTGATCTACGGGCTGGGCGGGCTGATCGTGCCGTTCTTCGGGATCAAGCTTATTGACCTGATCCTGACCGGCCTGGGATTGACTTAGACGCACACGAAAGACAGGTGAGCACATGCACGCTCAACTGCGACCTGCTCTCATAAGTACGGTAGTTCTGATGCTGCTGACCGGGCTGCTCTATCCCCTTGCCGTCACGGGCGTCGCTCAACTCGTCTTCCCCAGGCAGGCCAACGGCAGCCTGATCGTCGAGCACGGTACAGTCCGCGGTTCAGCGCTCATCGGCCAGCCGTTCGACGATCCCAGGTACTTCTGGGGCCGGCCGTCGGCCACGACGCCCGTGCCGTACAACGCCGCGTCGTCCTCCGGCAGCAACCTCGGCCCGACCAATCCGGAGCTGGTGAACCAAGTGGGCGATCGAGTGGCCAGGCTGCGGTCGGCGGATCCAGGCAACGAACGGCCCGTTCCGGTGGACCTGGTCACCACGTCAGCAAGCGGCCTCGATCCGCACATCAGCGTCGCCGCCGCCGGGTACCAGGTACCACGCGTCGCAAGGCTGCGCGGCCTTACCGAAGACCAGGTTCGTCAACTGGTTCGCGAAAACACGGAACCGCGGCCGCTCGGCATCCTCGGAGAGCCGGCCGTCAACGTGCTCCGCCTCAATCTGGCGTTGAATGGCCTTGCCCGACAACCGACGGATCGCGACAACGCCGCCGGTCCGCGGTATCCCCAGGAAGGTGACAAATGAGCAACTCCGCAAGAGTGATCTTCGACCTCCTCGGCGAGCTGATGGGCCAGCCATACGACGATCCCCGGTACTTCTGGGGACGGCCAACCGTTCCGCGAGAGACTTCCTCACCGGACGACGAAGCCATGTCGAAGCGGAAGGAGCCTGGATCCGCGTCTCAACGCCGTTTGCAACTTCGCCGGGCGGCGCTCCGCAACAATGGTGATTCCCAACCGGAGGCGATCCCGGCCGAGCTGACCGACGTCATCGCAGGGCGATTTACGCCCTTTATCAGCCTGCCGACGGCGGCCTATCAGGTGGCTCGCGTAGCCCGGGCCCGCGGCGTGGAGCCCGAAGTGCTCCGCAAACTGATCGAGACGCATGCCGAAAGGGCACCCACCGGAGAGAAACGCATCAACGTCCTGTGCCTCAACGCGGCCCTTGATGACATATGCACACCGATAAGCGACAATGATCCGCATCGGTCGGAGATGGGCCTCCACCGCATGACGACGAGCGAATAACGCATGGCGGATCAACGTCCTGACCCCGACGCACTGCTGGCCCGCGTGCGGGCCGAGCAACGCGATCAGCAGCGCGGCCGCCTGAAGATCTTCTTCGGCGCCTGCGCCGGCGTGGGCAAGACCTACGCCATGCTGGAAGCCGCCCGCAAACGCCGCGCCGACGGCGCGGATGTCGTCGCCGGCTACGTCGAGACACACGGCCGCAAAGAGACCGATGTCCTGCTGGAAGGGCTGGAGGTCTTGCCTTCCCGATGGGTGGACTACCGCGGCATCCGCCTGCGCGAGTTCGACCTGGACGCCGCCCTTCAGCGCAAACCGGCCTTGATTCTCGTCGACGAGCTGGCCCACACCAACGCCGAGGGCCTGCGGCACGCCAAACGATGGCAGGACGTCATCGAACTGCTGGACAGCGGCATTGACGTTTACTCCACCGTCAACGTCCAGCACATCGAATCGCTCAATGACATCGTCGCCCAGATCACGGGCATTCTGGTTCGGGAGACCATCCCGGATTCGGTCATCGAACGCGCGGACGAAATCGAGCTGGTGGACCTGCCGCCGGACGACCTCCTGCAGCGCCTCCGCGAAGGCAAGGTCTACATCCCCGAGCAGGCCGAACGCGCCGCGGCCAACTTCTTCCGCCGTGAAAGCCTGGTCGCCCTCCGTGAGCTGGCCCTTCGCGAGACGGCCGACCGCGTGAACGTGGACGTGGAGGTGGCGCGACGGGGGCACGCGGCGGGCGAGACCTGGCCCACCACCGAACGACTTCTGGTCTGCGTCGGCCCGAGCCCGCTCTCGGCGCGGGTCGTCCGCATCGCCCGGCGCATGGCCGCGCGGCTCCACGCCGAATGGCTGGCCGTGTATGTGGAAACGCCCTCGCGAAGCGCCTCCTCCGTGGAAAGCCTGGCCGCGGTCCGCCGTAACCTGCGACTGGCCGAGCGACTGGGCGCCGAAACGGCAACGCTCACCGGCGAGCGTGTGGCCGAGGAGATCGTGGCCTTCGCGCGCCGTCGCAATGTCAGCAAGATCGTTATCGGCAAATCCGAACGCCCGCGTTGGCGGGACCTGCTCTTCGGTTCGGTCGTCGACGACCTGATCCGCCACAGCGGCGACATCGAGGTCCACGTCGTCAAAGGAGCGCCTGAGGAGCAGCCGCGGCCGGCCGCCCGCCTGATGTCGCGGAAGGTCAATTGGACGGAATATTTCTGGGCCGCCTGCGTGACGATCCTGAGCACGGCCGTGGCCCGGCTCATGTGGCCGCATTTCTCGCCGGTCAATCTCACCATGGTCTATCTGCTGGGCGTCGCCGGCGTCGCCGCCCGCTTCAGCAGCGGCCCCGCGATCTTTGCCTCCGTTCTTTCCATCGCGGCCTTCGACTATCTCTTCGTCCCGCCGTTCTACCGATTCGCCGTGGCCGATGCCCAATATCTGGTCACGTTCGCGGTGATGCTGATCATCGCCATTCTGATCAGCACGCTGACGCAGCGCAATCGGCGCCAGGCCGTGGCCGTTCGCACGCGCTACCTCCGCACCATCGCCCTCTATTTCATGAGCCGCCAGCTCGCCGCCGCGCCGGACACGGCGGCCTTGATGCGCGTCGCCGGCCGCCACATCGCTGACGTCTTCGAGGCCGACACGGTCATTCTGCTGCCCCAGGGTGACGGTGCATTGATGCCGCAGGGCGGGACATCCCCCGCGTTCGTCGACAGCCCCAACGAGCGCGGCGCCGCCGAGTGGGTCTTTCACCACCAGAACTGGGCCGGCCGTGGCACCGACACGCTGCCGTCAGTGCAGGGAATTTACTTGCCGCTGGTGGCATCCGAGCGATCGCTGGGCGTGCTCGGCCTCCGCCCCCGCCAGCCCGATTACCTGCTCGAACCTGACCAGCGTCACATGCTGGAAACGTTCGCCACCCAGCTCGCCATCGCCCTGGAGCGCACCCAGTTCGCGGAGCAGGCCGAACGTGCCCGCCTCCAGGCCGAGGCCGAGCAGATGCGCAGCACACTGCTCAGCTCCGTCTCGCACGACCTTCGCACGCCGCTGGCCACCATCACCGGAGCGGCCAGCGCGTTGCTCGACGACCCCGCGGGCATGGCCGAGCGTACCCGGCGAGAGCTTCTGACCTCGATCTGTGACGAGAGCGCCCGCCTCAATCAGCTTGTGGGCAACCTCCTGGAGATGACGCGACTGGAATCCGGCAGCGTGCAACTGCACCGCGAGTGGTACCCGCTGGAGGAGGTGGTAGGCTCCGCGCTGACCAGGATGGAGAAAGCCCTCAGCCGTCACAAGGTCGAAACCAGTCTGCCCGCGGACCTGCCGCTTGTATACGTCGACGGTGTCCTGCTCGAACAGGTCTTCACCAACCTGCTGGAAAACGCCGCCCGCTACACGCCGGCCGGAACGACCATCCGCATCGTCGTCCAAGCCCAGCCCGATCGCATGCTGGTCGAAGTGTTGGATGAGGGTTCGGGCCTCCAGCGCGGTACGGAATGCGATGTTTTCCGGAAATTCTACCGCGACCAGCCCGCCACGGACCGGACCGGCAGCGGCCTGGGACTCGCTATCTGCCTGGCCATCGTCAGGCTTCACCAGGGCGAGATCGGAGCGGAGAATCGGCCGACCGGCGGGGCGCGGTTCTGGTTCACGTTGCCGCGTTCTCCCGCACCGCCGATGCTGGACAACCCGATGACGGCGGGCGAAGGCGCCGCTGCCTCCGCAGCAGCGCATCCCAAGACGTCAAAACCGGCGGGAGATCATTCGTGACGCAGGTGCCGAGCACAATCCTCGTGATCGAAGATGAGCAGTCGATCAGGCGTTTTATCCGGCCGTCGATGGAGGCGGAGGGATGGCAATTGATCGAGGCGGCGACGGGCAAGGAGGGCCTGCTGGCGGCCTCGCAGCGCCCACCCGACGTAATCGTGCTTGACCTGGGGCTGCCCGACATGGACGGGCTGGAGGTGATCCGCCGGTTGCGCGAGTGGACGGCGGTCCCCATTATCATCCTCTCCGCCCGAGGGCAGGAGAGCGACAAGATCGCCGGGCTTGATGCCGGGGCGGACGACTACGTCGCCAAGCCGTTCGCCGTCGGCGAGTTGATGGCCCGTATTCGTGTGGCTCTGCGACACGCGGCCCAGTCCCAGCCAGGCGCCGAGACCAGCACCATCGTCGCCGGCGATATCACCATCGACCTGCTGCGGCGCGAGGTCCGCCGCAAAGGCAAGGACGTCCGCCTGACACCGATCGAATACAAGCTGCTGGCGACGCTGGTCCGGCACGCCGGCCTCGTCCTCACCCACCGCCAGATCCTCAACGAGGTCTGGGGACCGGGCTACGGGAACGAATCGCATTACCTCCGCATCTTCATCCACCAGCTCCGCCACAAGCTGGAGGAAAACCCCTCGCATCCGCGTCATCTGATAACTGAAGCGGGCGTCGGCTATCGGTTCCGGCTGGAGTGAGTTACCATCTCGCCGAACATCGGATACCTCGGCGAAGACGCGTAGGCACGGACGGCAGTCCCTACTTATGAAATCCCAGCTTGGTCAGCCCACCGACCCCCAACGCGCGCTGCAATTGTCGGCGATCCTGGCGGCGCTCCGGAACGAAGCGGTACCGGAGACCAACGCCGACGGCTCGCCGCCGCCGGAGGACCCTTCGCATCGCCGCCGTGAGCGACGCCCTCGCGTCCGATCCAACATCACCATCGGAGAAATCCTGGATCGCACCCGACGAGCGGGCTTCGGCTTTATCGCGGCCTTGCTGGCGTTGATCGCGGTTCCGTTCGTCGGTTTGTCGACACCGTTCGGGCTGGCGATCGCCTTCGTGGGCGGTCAGATGATCGCCGGGCTGCAGCATCCCTGGCTACCCCAACGCATTCGCCGACATCTCGTGACCATGGACACGTTGCGATGGTTGGGCGAGCGACTGACTCGATGGACCAGCGGCCTGGAGCGGCTCATCCGCCCGCGTTTCACCTTCATGGTCGCAGGACCATTCTGGACGGCATGCGGCATCGGCATGCTCATCCAGGGCCTGGCCCTGGCGCTGCCGCTGCCGATCCCCGGCTCGAACTGGGTCTTCGTTATCCCGATCATCCTCTACGGTATCGGCCTGTTGGAATCAGACGGTCTGCTGATCATGGTCTGCCACACCATCACACTGATCGAGATCGTCCTGGGCGTCGTGCTGTGGGAGTTGGTGAAACGCGGCTTGCTCGACGCATACCACTGGGTCGCCGGTCTGTCTCGCTGAAATGACAGTCGTCCTCACGCTCCCCCATTTGCATACCGGCGCGATATCACTGTAACATGCAGCTTTCGGCCCCGGCGAGCGGGCTGTCTTGGCCTCCAGGAGTGTGAAACGTGCTGTTGTCCACCGCTTTCGTTGTTCGACGCATCCTTCTTGTCGCTATCGCCGCCCCCATGCTGTGGTTGCCTGTGCGAGTCCTCGCTCAAAGTCCGGCAGCCCCGGAGAAGGTGACAAGCCAGCCCACGACATCGGCATCTCAGCCAGCCAAGCCGGACATCTTTGACTCCGCCGCCGACGCCAAGGCCCAGATCGCGGCGGCCATCGAGAAGGCCGCTCGCGAGAACCAGCGCGTGCTGATCATGTTCGGCGGCAACTGGTGCGGTTGGTGCCGCAAGTTGCACGGACTGTTCACCGATGACAAAGACATCGCCAAGACGCTGCTATACGAGTATCAGCTTGTCATGGTCGACGTCGGGCGTTTCGACAAAAACGTCGACATCACCGGTAAGTACGGACTCGACCGCAAGAAAGGCGTGCCGTTTCTTGTGGTGCTGGATGGCGATGGGAAAACCCTCGCCGGGCAGGAGACCGGCTCGCTCGAAGCCGGTGACCATCACGATCCGGAGAAGGTCGCGGCCTTCCTGGACAAATGGAAGGCCCAGCCGCGTGACGCCGAGAAAACGCTGGCCGATGCCCTGGCCCGCGCCAGAGGGGAGGGAAAGACAGTCCTCGTCCACCTCGGTGCGCCATGGTGCCCGTGGTGCCGGAGGCTGGACGATTTTCTGGCCCGCAAGGATATCGCCGAGATAATCAAGTCGGACGTCATCGACCTGAAGATTGACGTGGACCGCATGACCGGAGGCAAAACCGTCGCCAAGCGGCTGCGGAAGACCCGCGCCGGCAGCCCTCCCAGGATCTCTCCCGGCGATGCTTCACAGAGTCTCGATCTGAAAGCGGCCGAAGACGACAGCCTCCCCTGGATGGTCTTGCTGGACGATCACGGAAAGACGATCACGACTTCGGATGGCCCCCAGGGAAACATCGGCTACCCGGCTGAGCCCGAGGAGATCAGCCACTTCATCGCCATGCTGAAGAAAGCTGGCAAGAGGATATCCTCCGGACAGCTCGCTCAGGTCGAGAAAGCCCTCAAAGAAGCCGCACCCAAACGCGCCAAGCCCGCTCCTTGAGTGATCAGTCGGCCGGAACGGCTCCTGAGGGTCCTGCGGCCGCGGACCGCGAAAATATCCCCATCCCGGCTCACAATACCCTTTTTGACGCGGCCTATTGCTTCACGCTCAACGCCGCCCGGCACTCCCGTCTTCTGGACCTGCCGGAGCGGTGACCAGCCCGCGTGCGGAGAGCGGGGAGGTTCCGTTTCTCCTGTTGGGGAGGAATGGCCGCTCGGACCGATTCGCGCTACAACTGAGCCGGGCGGGGCCGGTTGGGCTCGCGCCGGGGGCAGTCAAGAATGGCAAGTGGATCACTTCAAAGACCGACAATCTCTTTATCAAGGTCGCGCAGGAGGTAATGTCATGATTCTCCGCAGATTCAGAAATGCCGTCATCGCCACGCTTCTGGTCTTTACCGTCGGGGCCGCGCCGCTCTCCGCTGCCCGATGGGAGGACCCGACCGAACTCTACAAGGCCTATTACCTGGAGCACCAGGCCAAGGACTACGCCGCGGCCAGAAAGCTCTATGAGGTCGCGATGGCCCAGAGTCTCTCCGCCGAGCTCAAGCGGGCGGCCAGGTGCGGCGCCGATCGCTGCCGCGACAACATCGCCGCCCAGAACTTCGCCCAGCTCATGCCGGAGAATGCCATGGCCTATTTCGAGCTCAACCGGCCCGGCGAGGTCATCGAGAAGCTCTGCGGGATGCTGGGCCTGACCGGCAAGGACATTCACGATCTCCTGGCCCAACGGCCGAGCACCGACTCCACCGCCCCCTTCCGCATTCCAGAGGAAGTTGTAGTCAGCCCGGCCATCTTCGAGGCATTCAACAGCTTCGGCGGTGGCGCTGTAGCTCTGACCAGCTTCGATCCCTCGGGACGCAATCCCCCGACCGGCGTCATGGTTCTCCACCACGGCGACACCAATCTCTTCCGCGGCATCATCGAAACGACTTTCCAGTTCAGCCCGACGACCGAGAAGATCGCCGAGCTTCCCACCTTCGGCTCCACGGTACCCGACCTCGGCAAGATAACCGGTGTCCTCACCGAGGGGCTGTTCATCGCGGGCACCGACCGGGACCTCGTGGAGGGCGTGGTCGGCCGCCTGGTGCGTCCCGGCAAGGCCAGCCTGGCCACGCGAGAAGACTTGAAGGAGATCGTCGAACAGAGAACCGGCGCGACGCTGTTCGCTTACGCCGATCTGCAGGCCATTCTCAAGCTGGTCAAGGCCAACCTCGGCGAGGCAGATCAGCGGGACTATGCCATGGCCAACGCCATCGCCGATCTTGACAGCCTCCGCTGGGCGACGTTCTCCGCGGGCATCCATGACGGAACCATGAGCGCCCAGCTCGCCGTCCGCCTGGCCAACGACCATCACAGCATCGCCTACAACCTGATGCGGCTGCCGCCCATGAGCCGGCGCAGCATGGCCGGCGTCCCGGCCGATGTCGCCGGCCTCTTCGCGTTCGGCCTCAATCCGACGCTCGCCAGCGCCGTGGTCGACAAGGCCAAGGAAGCAGGCGCCCCTGAGGACGTGACCGGCCTGGACATCGGCCGCGAGTTCTTCGGCAATATCCGGGAGATCTGCGCCTTCGTCATCCCCGGCAACATGGTGGAGCGGATCGGCAGATCCGGCCCGCCGGCCATCCCCAATGCGGGTGTAATCCTCGCGGTGAACGATGTGGCCAAGTCCCGGGCGCTTTGGGATCAGTTCCTTTCCATCCCGGGGCTCGTCTCCGGCAAGGAACCGAAGCCGCCCAAGACGGTGACCATCTCTGACACTCCCGTGACGGCCTATTCGATTCCGGAGTTCGGGAAGATCTACCTCGTCCAACTGGACGATTGCATCGCGGTCGCGGCCACGCGAAACACCGCCAAGGCTGTCATCCAGGCCTACAAGACCAAGAAGACGGTGCAGGAGGATGCCGCGTTCGCGAAAGTTCTGGCCAAGATGCCCAAGGATACAACCGCCATGTTCGTCGCCCACTGCGGGCGGCTGGCCAAGGTTGCGGCGGGTGCCAACCCCGCGGCGGGCATGGTCGCCGGCCCCGCGGAAGAATTGTGTTCCGACATGGTCGCATGGGGAGCCGTCGGCCAGTCGCGGAATCAGATGACGCTGCGCATGGCCCTGACCGGCCTGCCCAACCTGAACAAGGCGATCAAGCAATACGGCCCGATGATGACCGCCATTGGCAGCGCGGCGCTGGCCGCAGGTCCGCAGCGCGCCAAGGCCGCCGCGGAACCGAAGGCGCAGCAGGATGTCAATAACCTCACCAGCAAGATGATGGCGGCTCACGACAAGAAGGACTACCAGGCGATGCTGGAGTATGCTCTGCAGGCCCGCGAGTTGGCCGACACCGGCCTGACCAACTACAACGTCGCCTGTGCCTATTCGCTGCTGGGCGAGAAGGACAAGGCCTTCCAACACCTCTTCCGCGCCGCCGAACAGGGGGTCAGCGGTGTTGGTCAGGATGTCCTCAGCCTCATGAAGACGGACACCGATCTGGACAACCTTCGCGGCGATCCGCGGTTCGAGAAGGCCATGACGATTGCCAAAGAAAAGGCCGGCACAACGGCCAAGGCCGGACCGACGAAGCAGGCTCAGAAGCCCGCGGCCCGGCAGGAGGAGGACGAGGAGGAAAACGACTAGCCTCGTTCTTCCCTGACCACTCCCCTGAGAGCACTCCATGGCCGTCGCGGGGTCGTAGCCTGGCACGGCCATGCCCTTTTGTGGAGAGCCCGCCGGCGTTGCCGGAGGCGTTCATCTCCTGTTGAGCCTGTCCACTCCCTCGGATTCGCCGTGGAGAACCGATGCCGGAGGGCTGCATATCCTCACCGCCTTCTTGGCGAAGTCGGCCGGGCATCGTATGCTTGCTATCGTTCGTACCGGCCGAACGCGCCTATGCTCTCCACGGCGACGAGGACCACATGACCGTCGAGCTCCTCATTACCCAATATGGCTATGCCGCCCTCTTCATCGGCGCGCTGTTGGAGGGCGAAACCTTCCTCATCCTCGCCGGCTTCGCGGCTCATCGTGGTTATCTGGCCTTGCACAACGTCATCATTGTGGCCTTCTTGGGATCGTTCCTCGCCGATCAGATCTGGTTCCACCTGGGACGCGCCAAGGGGATAGTCTTCGTCGAACGCCGACGAAAATGGCGCGCCAGGGCGGCTGAAATCCGTGAGTTGATCCACAGGCGACAGAATCTCCTCATGCTCGGCTTCCGCTTCGTGCCCGGCACGCGAACGCTCACGCCCATCGTCATGGGGGCGATGGGCTTTGACGCCAGGCGGTTTGCCGTGCTGAACGGCGTCGGTGCGTTGGTGTGGTCTGTGACCATCGGATGGCTCGGTTTTCTGTTCGGCGCGGCGGCTGAACATGTGTTCGAGCACATTAAGCGCTATGAGACCTACGTCCTCGCGGCGATCGCGATCGTGGGGGCCGTCCTATGGCTGATCCGGCGAATCAGGACCATCAGAGAGAGCCGTCGCGATGACGCCGTTTCAGAGGCCGGTTCGGCGGCCGAATGCGGCGACCCGACCTCCGGCGGTGCGCATGGCAAGTGAGGCGGCGCCGTCAGAACCCGCCGTGGCGGTAATACCAGCGGACATTCGCGAATGTGACCCGCTTGCCGTCTCGTTTGCAGGCGCGGGCGCAGTCCTCGAGGATCAGCTTGGCCACCCGTCTCGACTTAACCGGATCATGCGCCCCGACGCGCCACGGCGCGCGGCTGTAGTGTTCCCACGTCCGCTTCTTGATTTGAAATTCGCCGCGCGACCGGCCCGAGTCGCCCACGGCCCTGGCGTCATGCCGCGACTCGAGCTGCGAGGTTCGTTCGACCCAGGAATCGGGAACGCCGTTCACCGTCGATATCAGAATCATGAATCCCGCGATCATGATGCGTTACCTCCCCGGCAGTCATGCACAATCCGGAGCCGCAATCCGCCCGGGTGCATTCCCTCCCGCCGCGGCTGCTGGCGGGCACTCCGGAACTCTCGTGCTTCTCATCCGCGCGCCATCCGCTTGAGCGCACATGGCGCCTGCAACGACTCCTTTCGTCTGGCGTAAGTTGGTCGCTATGGCTGGCTTGTTGGGACCCGCGCCCGCCCTCAACCGGGTCCGACGAATCACTCTGCGCCGAGCCCGTCCGGCGCAACTCCAACCATGCGATAAGAAATTCTAGTAAGCAAGTTCCCGGATTCCATAGCTTTGTCGCGGTCTTTATGAAAGGATTTCAGCAACGTGAAATCGCACCGAGTGGACGCGCACGAATTGCCCCCCCATTGTCCCCGCGCATGCCAACGCTCTTCCACCCTGACTATAGTCAGACAGTCCGGTCCACTTCCAGGCAATGCATCCCATGCTTGAACCCCGGCTCTCACCTGATCGTATCCATTTACTGTTCACACATCTCTTCCAGCGGGCCGGAGAACAAAAGGAGCAAGTCATGAAACATCAACGTAAGTCCAAGATCAGCACAATGTTGGTGCTGCTGATCGGCGGGACCATCGCGACCGCCGCGTATACCGTCGCGGCCGCTCCCGCCTATGCCAACAACTCTGGACAAAAGGCTCCGCAAGCCGCACTTCGCGCCGCCAACGAGCTGTCGGAGGCATTTGAATACAGTGCCGATGAGATCCGCCCCTCCGTCGTTCGCGTCGAGGCGGTGAAGCATGCCAAGCCCATTCAACACCGGCAGTTCGGCCTCATGCCCTGGGGCAACGGCCCGAACGACTTCCCGTTTGGTGAAGATCTCCTTCGCAAGTTCTTCAACGGGCAGATGCCTATGCCCAGCCCGGACCAGCAAGGCATGGGCAGCGGGGTGATCGTCAGGAAGGACGGCTACATACTCACCAACAACCACGTCGTCGCCGGAGCCGACCAGCTCACCGTCAAGCTGAGCAATGGGCGTGAGCTTCCCGCCAAAGTCGTCGGAACCGACCCGCAGACCGACCTGGCGGTCATCAAGGTCAAGGCCGACAACCTCCAGCCCGCTGAATTGGGAAACTCCGACCAGCTCAAGGTTGGCGAGTGGGTGGTGGCCGCCGGAAATCCATTCGGGCTCGCGGACACGATCACTGCTGGCATCGTCAGTGCCAAAGGCCGCGACAACGTCCGCATCGCCCAGTACGAGGACTTCATCCAGACTGACGCGGCCATCAATCCCGGCAACAGCGGCGGTCCGCTGGTGGATCTGCAGGGCCGCGTGGTCGGCATCAACACCGCCATCGCCAGCCAGACCGGCGGCAACATGGGCATCGGCTTCGCCATCCCCATCAACATGGCCAAGACGGTCATGAGCAGCCTGATCGACAGCGGTCATGTGACCCGCGGCTGGTTGGGCATCACCATCCAGCCCCTGACCCAGGACCTGGCTAAGTCGTTCAAGTATGACTCGACCAACGGCGTGCTGATCGGCGACGTCCAGCCGGACAGCCCCGCGGCTCACGCAGGCCTGAAGCAGGGTGACATCGTCACCGGCTACAAAGGCAAGACCGTCAAGGACGCCAACCAGTTCCGAAACGAGGTCGCCGCCACCACGCCGGGCAGGAAGGCCAAGCTCGACATCTACCGCGACGGCGATCATGAAACCGTCAGCATCAAGATCGGAGAGATGAAGAACCAGCCCGCTGAGTCGGACAACGAGAGCACAGCCCCTGAGCTGGGCATGACGCTCGAAAATCTCACTCCTGAATCGGCCAAGGCCGCGGGCGTCAAGGTGGATCACGGCGTGCTGGTCACCTCGGTGGACCCCAACGGGCTGGCGGCGATGGCGGGCATTCAGCCGAATGACGTCATCGTGAGTGTGCAGGACAAGCCGGTCGACAATGTCGCTGAGTTTCACGCGGCACTCAAGCAGCACGATCTCCAGAACGGCGTGCGACTGGTCATTCAGAGCGGCTCCGTCAAACGATTCGTCTTCCTTCGCCGCGCGGAAGAGTGACGACGCGGAGCTTTGCGTCACAACCCAACACGCGGTCGGAGACGCCCGCCAAAGCGGCTCCGTTCCGCGTCCGGCGAGCCCCATGAAGGGAGATTAACATGAGATTGCAGATCATCGGTGCGATGCTGGTGGCGAGCCTGTTCGCGTACACCGCCCGGGCCGACGAGCCCATGGCCGCGCCCCCCGACGCCCCGCCCGGCTGGATCGCCCTCGAGGAGAACTTCTGGATTCCGCTGACCCAGACGCCGGGCTCGTTCTTTCACTGGGCCCATGAGGAATTCCTGCGGAAGGATTTCGAGACGTCGGCAATGGACCTGCGCCAGGCCGCCGCATTCCTGCGACTCCAGGCGCGGCGATCGACGAATCCGGAGCACGCCAATCCCTTGTATGCGGAGGCCTACCGGTTGACCGACCTCGCGCGGCAGGTCGAGCAGAAGGATGTGAAGGCGGTGAGCCGCCTGGACCGGGAGTTCGCCCGGGCTCACGCGGCACTGGCCGAGCACGATTACGCGATGGCCAGGGAGTCATGGAAGAAGAAGCTGCCGCGCACGACCGGTTACAACCTGGACGCGGCCGCCTTCAACCTTAAAGCGGCCTACGCCTGGGCCCATGAAGAGCCGGGACCCGCCGGTTTCACCGCCACGGCTGACGCCGACTCCATGGGCGAAAGGCTGATCAAGGGCGAGGCCCCCAGGAAGTACGAGATCACCACAACCATGGATGCGGTTCACTCGGCCGTCCAGTCGCTGGCCAAGGTGATTGACAAGATGCCGGAAGAGGGCGGGCCGTTGAAGACGCTGCGGAATGAGGTTGCGGCTGCCCCGAAGTTCCTCCGCGGCTGGATTCTGGTCGAGGAGAACATCTGGCGGGATTTGCCCGACAACAGCGGCCGGCATCTCCAGGATGCTTACGAGGCCTTTCTCCTGGACCGCTCCAAACGGGCCGCCACCGAGCTGCGGGAGGCCGTCTTCGATCTCCAGCTCCAGGCCGGACGGGCGACAGGGGATGACAAGACGGCGTTGATGGATTCCATCCACGACCTCCACAAGCTGCTGGTCCCCGGCGATCCGGACAGGGCCAACCTGGCGCTTTCCTACGAGCAGTACGAGCGCGCCCTGGCCAAGGCCTGCTATGCCATGGCCCGGCACCGGTGCGAGAGGGCGGAGAGCGAGTACGCCATGAAGAGCATGAACCGAACGGGCCGTGATCTGGAGGCTGCCGTGAATTACTTCGACCGAGGCCGGATCTGGGCCGGTCAGGTGAGGGATGAAGTGGCCGACCGGGAACTGCGCGACGCTCGAAACC
Source organism: Phycisphaerae bacterium (assembly GCA_035542775.1). Lineage (GTDB taxonomy): Bacteria > Planctomycetota > Phycisphaerae > UBA1845 > UTPLA1 > DATKKX01. The sequence continues at coordinate 25,255 of DATKKX010000329.1, forward strand.
TCTCCGAGAAGCTCATTACCGGAACGGCCAAAGATGAGAAGAACGTCGAGCAGCGCATCA
>DATKKX010000330.1:0-16083 GCA_035542775.1 Phycisphaerae bacterium
CACGTCGTACAATCCGCCGTTCTCCCGGCCAGGTCCGGGGACGGCAAAGGACCGCTAAAGGGATAGATGCCGACGCGTAAGTGCTCAGATTGAGCGTGACAACGCCCGATACAGAGTCTAGACTCCGCCCCGTGGACGGACCCACTCGAACACGTCCGCCCGTCAGCGACAGGAGAGCAGGGCAGACCACCATGAGCAAGACCATTTCAGCATTCGCCATTCTGATCTGGGTCGTCGGATGTCAGTCATCGTTCCAGGGCCGGCCGCAAGACGAGGTGAGGCTCAGTGAGCGCCTGAACGGAATCGAGCAGGCCCGACTTGCGGCGATGACCTCGGGCGATCGGGCCTCCGAGGCGGGGACTCGGAGCCAGGGGCGCGGCCTGGTCATGGCCAATCGCGGTATTTCGGGCTCGGGCGTAGTGTCGGGTGCGCGCGGCGAGATCGCGTCGGATGCCGTGCCGACGCTGGGCGATCTGGCCCCGGAAGGTTACGCCCAGGAGAGTGAGGGCGGGACTGAAGTCTCGGCGGGCGAGGACGAGCGGGCGGAGAAGTATCTGCACAAGCCGCCCCTGCCGACTTTCTGGGAGAACGTGAAGCGCGATGTGCAGGACATCCCACACGACTTGTGGCATGACACCAAGCGCGTCTATACCAATCCGGTTAGCGTGGCCATCCTCGCGGCGGGCGTGGGCGGTTCGATGGCGGTCAAGGAGTCGGGGCCTGACGACACTATTGAGGACCATTACCGCCCGGGCCATCACACTTTTTCGGAGGGCTGGCGCAACTTCTTTGATGCCTACGGTAATCCCGGCACGCACTTCGCGATCGCCGGGGCGTGGTATGCCCTCGGCGAGCAGTTGCAGGACGACAAGACCTACAACGTGAGCAAGACGCTGGCCAGTGCCCTGATCATCAACGGCCTCACGACGTATGTGGGTCAGGCGGCCAGTTGGGATCGGGCGCCCAATGGTTCGTGGGGCACGTGGCCGTCGGGTCATACTTCCAGCAGCTTCTGCATCGCGAGCGTGATGGACGAGGCCTATGGGCACGTCGTCGGCATCCCCATGTACGGGTTGGCGACATTGGTCGCGATGGAGCGGCTGGACGATCGAAACCACTATTTCTCAGACGTGGTCATGGGCGGCGTGCTCGGTCTGGTCGTCGGGCACTCGGTTGCCTCCGGGCGGGACCCCGAGTTCTTCGGCTGGAAGATACTTCCCTATGCCAACCCCGAGGGAGGCGCAGGCGTCGCATTTCTCAAATCCACGCAGTGAGCTAATTCGCGCTTTTGGCCAGGCGGCTGCCGAAGGCCCGGGCGCGGGTGGTGAGTTTCTTGTCGGCCGAGAGGCTGTTGGGAGTACCGGCGTTCGCGGCCACCAGGGCGCCCAGCCACCTGGCCCTGCTGAACCTGGCGATCCGCCTGCAGGTCTCCGTTATCAGATCAGCGCCGTCGTTCTCATCGCCGCCCGCGGTGATGACCGCCGCCATCTTGTGCCCCTGGAGGAGGCTCTTGAGCTTGCCATCCTTGCTGAACTTGAATGTGCAGAAGAAACGGTCCATGGCGATCTTGAGGGGCCAAGCAGGCGACCAGCAAAAGACCGGCGTGGCCCAGACGACCACATCGGCTTTCATTGCCTTGTCGATGACCGACTGCATTGCATCCTTGACGACGCAGCCGGGCTTGTCTTTTTCCTTTTGACATGCGAAGCACTCCAGGCAGCCCGAGATGTTCTTCAAATGTGAGAGCTGCACGGTTTCCGTCCGGGCCCCGGCTTTCCTGGCTGCAGCCAGCACGATTTCCAGGACGGCGTGAGTGTTGCCATTGGGTCGCGGACTGCCCTGCAAGGCGAGTATCTTCACCATACATGTCTCCCTGGCGGCGATTGACCTCGTCGCCGATCGGTCCGAAGCATAACCGGCTTCGCCCTGGTTCGCGATCGTTCCGACGTTCGATGAGCGGGCGGTTCTGCGCAGCAAAGGGACGATTTTTTCCGCGCGGGGCGGAGATTTCTCGGTCTTCGGCGGCCGCGCGAGGGCGCGGGCTGCTACGTTGGTTGCGGCGGTATCGCGCCGGGGTACAATCCCTGCCGTCACGTTTCCAGGAGCCAGTGTCATGAACTGCCCCCGCTGCAACGCCGTTATTGATGCCGACAGCAAGTTCTGCAAATTATGCGGCGCGACCGCTGAGGCCGGCGGCGCCGGCGCAACCTCGGCGGAGGTTCTTCAGGCGGCCACATCGAAGGCCGGTCCGGGCGAAAGGGGTCCTGACATCTATCGCGACCCGAAATTTGAGAAACAGGTGTGGGAGGGGCGTCCGGCGTGGCGATCCTACTGGGGCCTGTGGGTGCTGTGGGCGGCCATCAGCCTCATCTGCATCATCGCCACTTATCGCTGGTCGAACAACGATTCTGTGAGGTGGGCCATTCTGCTGCTGGCAGCGGGGGCGGCGGTGGCCATCTTCATCCGGGAGGCCCTGCAGGTTTTGAGCCTGCGATATCGCCTCACCACGCAACGGCTCTTCATCCACAAGGGCATCATTACCCGCGTGACCGACCAGTTGGAACTGGTTCGGGTGGACGACGTCAGGCTGCGTCAGGGCATCATCGACCGCATCGTCAACACGGGAGACGTCGAGGTGATCGGGACGGACAACACCGATCCGGATATCACGCTGGAATCCATCCAGGCCCCCGCAGAGGTTGCCGAGGCCCTCCGGGCACACGTCCGGGGCGTCCGTTCCAAGGGGACTCTGTTCGTTGAGAACGTTTGAGGACGGCTGGATGCAGTTGTCCGCCAAGCCGTGGCCGGCTCACAGCCGGAGCACATTCTGGATGATCGTGTTCGCCGCCGTCAGCACTGTGGTGTTGACCAGCGCCTGGAGCTCGAAGTTCAGGGCGCCGAGGATGTCGGGAAAGCAGCCCGTTACCTGAAAGAGCGGCAGCGCGGCCAGCGTCAGAATCACCGGTTTCCACATCCGACTCCGCCAGAAGACGAGCAACTTGCTGCGTTCAGCCGATCGTGGCATGGCCGGCGTCTCCGTCGTCAATGAACTCCGGAATCAAGCGACTCCGAACAGGGTGTTGAAGAACTGGGCGGTAACCGTTTGGACGATTACCGCCGTCGTCAAGAGTATGTTCTCGGCTGTGACTTCCTTGAAGGCGCCGTCGGGCAGGCAGCCGACCGCCTGGTAGAGGAAGAGGACCGGTAACAACTTGCCAAGGGCGACGAGCTTCCAGGGGCGCCGGGTGGTTTTCAAGACAAGTCTCCCACTTGCAGATCGGGGCCGGCAGCGGCGCTCGATGCACTCATGCACGGTGACCCAATCCCGCGTCATGGCCGCGACCGGGACATGCTACCGACTCTTGATCGCCTATGCGAGCCAGCGGTGCAAGTTTTCGAAGACCGCCTGGACCACCGGCTGCGTGGTCGAGCTGCTTTCCGTGGATTGCAGCGAGAGGAAGAACGCGTTGATGACGGCTGAGGTCAGCGTCGTCAGAGCCGTCTCAATGCCGGTCAACGCCGTATTCCGCACCTCGGGATCACAGCCGGACAGGTTGACTTGCAGGGCCAGCCCGCCAGCGAGGAAAGGCGCCCATCGCTTGGCGAAAAGGAGCCAGGATTTCGGTCGACGCCGCTTCATCGAATTCTCCTTCGGAGTGTGGCCGCGAGGATACCGAGCGTCTCCAAAAGCACCTGCCAGGTGAGAAATCCGTTCCGCCCCGGCGGGTCCGTCCGGCTAGTTGGGACAGACCGTACCCTTGAGGGAAACATTTCAAGCCGTTTTTCCGTCCTCGCCCCCGCGTGTTGCATGCCGGAAAGTGGGCGGCCTGGGATGAATTCCCTAACGCGTCTTACACATCGGTTGGGTATGGAGTTGCGGTTTAGCTATGAGTTCTCGGCCTACTTCTCCGGCGGCGCAGAAACTGCCGGTGGCGAGGCGTTGGATTCGTTGACCCAGAAGACACAGCACCTCATAGGGGATGGTCTCCAGGCGTCTGGCGATGGCCCAGACGGAATTGGGGCGATCCAGGGCATCGTCGATCAGGGTGATCTCGTGCCCCGGCTCAAGCGGTTCAAGATCGGTAAGATCCAGAGCCAGTTGATCCATGCTGACACGTCCGATTACCGGCGCGTCGCCCACCGGCGTGGTCACCACCGAGGCGTTGGACAAGGCCCGCACATAGCCGTCGCAGTAGCCGATGGGCACGATGCCCAGCCGCGTCCGTCGTTTGGTGGTGAAGGTCTGGCCGTATCCCACGCAGTGGCCGACGGGGAGATCCTTGACCGTGGTCAGGTGTGAGACGAGCCGCATGATCGGTTTGAGGTCGATCCTGCCAAACAGGTGCTCAGCCGGCGGGTGGCCGTACAAGGCCAGACCGGGCCGCACCATGTCGAAGTGAGCTTCAGGCATCGAAATCGTCGCCGCGCTGTTGGCCATGTGGCGGACGATGCCGGGGGGCAGCAGGCCGCCGAGATCAGCCAAGACGTTGTTGAAGGTAGCGAGCTGGCTGGCGGCCAAGTCGTGATTCTGTATGTCGGCGGTGGCGAAATGCGAGTAAATCCCCGTCAACCGGAGGCTTGGGGTCGCCATCACCGCTTTGACGAGGTCGGCGGCCTCATTGGGCAGGCAGCCGATGCGGCCCATGCCGGTGTCCACTTTGATGTGGACATCGACGCATGACTCAAGGTCGATCTTCGCCAGGGTGGCGAGGGCTTCCCGATCGGCGATGGTGAGCGCGGGCTTGTACTTGATGATGGCGCGGACGCGTTCCCGGCGCTCCCGGGGGTCGGCCACGGCGAGGGGGTTGCCGAGCACGAGGATTGACCGCTGCCAGCCTGCCAGACGCAGATCGACGGCCTCCTGGAGGGTGGCGACGGCGGCGAACTCGGCGCCGGCGGCCTGCAACACAGGGGCTACGATGGCGATGGCATGGCCGTAGGCATCGCCCTTGAGCATGGCGCACAGCATGACGTTCGGCTGGCAGCAGGCGCGGACAGCCCGATAGTTGTGGACAAGACGATCCGTATCAATCATCGCAAGGATGTCTGAATGCATGGGGGACTTTCAACGTTCCGCGGCAGTCGGCCGCCGGCTTCCATCCGTGTTGTACGCCGGGGGGCCAACGGTTGTCCGGGCACCAGTATACTCATTCATCGGCGGATGGCAATTTCCTCCCACTGTCGACCGCGCGGCATATGCGCAGGCCGGCCGGTCCTGAAGTAACATGGGAGAATGTGCTCTCTCCGTCCGACCGTAAACATTTACTACCACTCGCCGCCGGCGAATGGATACAGCCTCTGCAAATATGACGAGCAGGTCAGCATCATCACGGGATCGCCGGCGACCGACGTGAAGGTGGCTGAAAACGCGTTGACGTCGTAGTTGTCATCCTGGGTGAAACTCCCGTCGCCGTTCGTGTCATACTGGGCCAGCGGACATGTGCCGCATCCAAACAGCAGCATCGCGGACACCGCGACCAACGCCGCCAGTGAGATGGTCTTGAACATGGTTCTATGCTCCTGCCGTGGCGTGCGAAAGGCTCTGGAGCGCAAATGCTCCGCTCAGAGTCTACCTTGTTTGTCGTGTGTTCAATAGTGGATGGTGAAGCGGTTGCTTGAGTACGGCTTGAGGCAGGGCACCGTTGTCCCGACGGGATTCAGGGAAGGGCAGGATCGGCACGCGGACACAGTCGTCAAAGGCCGGGATGTTCTCAGAGGTCCGTCCGGGACATGGATGCAGGAGCAGGGTTTTGGATTAGCACGGCTCGGCGGGAGCCTCGCCCTCCCGGTATGGCACCGCTTTTTTGCAGCGGGTTTTGAACAGGGCTCGCGCCAGCGTTCTTTGCAACGCGCGCAAAAAGAGAAACGCAGGTTTCCCTGCGTTTCTCTCCTTCCCCTCCGAGACTCGTACAACGCCCGAGAGCGGGTCGAGTGTACTCATCTCGGATTCGATCCCATTTCTAACCGCCGTCCTCCCCCCGAAAGCCGGCGGCATATCGAATCACATCCCCTTTGTGATTCGGCTGGGAACAAGCGGAACTGCCTGGCGAGCCCCGGATGATCGGGGCTCGCTATCCGGGCCAGGCGGTCAGGTACCGGGCTCCTCCTCCAACATCTTGCGAAGATAGTTGTTTTCCCGGCGGGTGGCCTCGAGATCGAAAAGCAGGTACTTGATCGAAAGCCGCAGGTAGTCGATCGAGTCCTGAAGGCTGGTGACGGTCTGCTTGAGCTTGCGGTGCCGCTCCTTGGTCTGTTCGGCGAGTGCCTCCAGCTTGGCTCTTTCATTCGCCGGTAGTGCTCCGATTTCCTGGACAAGCTCGGCGAGCTTCTGTTGGAATGTGTTCTCGTCCATTGCGCTCCACCCTCACTCTCACTGGTTTGCCACCTGATCCCCCTCGATTCGGGCGGCTGTACGGCGTCGTCAACGACGCGCCCCCCTTTGCTTCCCCGCCACAGTATGGCCGGCAGGAGCGCCGAGGAGGTGAGCAAACGTTGTGCCCCTGGCACGGCAGAGAGGGCACGCGGCGTAGGCAGCCGTAACATTATTTCCGTAAATGGGTTACGGATCAACAGGCGCTACATGCCGAACCTGGTGGCAGGTTCCGTTTATGCCTGGCGGTTGCATGGTTGAAACAGCATTCCTAGAGCCCCGGGTGGGTTCCGGATCGTAAGGCGTTGCCTACAAGGAAGTTAAGCCAGCGATGACGGGACTGAACAAGGCTCGCCGTGCTAGAGGGACTGTAGCTGTTCGCCTCGGCTGGCCTTTACTGGATGGCTGTCGGCCGCACGGTTAGCGAGGAGGAGGGCTGCGGCAGCAGGCTCCCGATACAGATCCAGGCAGCGCCCGCGTTTAGAGAAGGTCTCAGCAGGTTTCCCATGCAGGCGGCCGATGCCTCAATCCCGTGCGGCCGGCTTCGTAAGACAATAGACTAGCGGCTTCACTGGCAGCGCCTGCGTGCGAGGGGATCGACGGAGCAATGACCGGCCGGCCGGGCGAGCGTGTGCCGGACCATTGGCCGGAACAGGATCTAGGATCATCGTCATATGAGCGAAGATTACGCGCCGAAGCAGCTTCGAGATAAATGGCAGGCCTACTGGGACGAACACAAGACGTTCCGGCAGCCGAACCCCGGTCAGCCCGGGTTCGATCCGAGCAAGCCGAAATTCTACGTGCTTGACATGTTTCCTTATCCCAGCGGAGCAGGCCTGCATGTCGGCCACCCCGAGGGCTACACCGCGACGGACATCATGTCGCGATATCGGCGGATGCGAGGTTTCAATGTCCTGCACCCGATGGGGTGGGATGCGTTCGGCCTGCCGGCGGAGCAGCACGCCGTCGATACCGGCGAGCACCCGGCCCTGACCACGAAGCGGAACATCGCCACATTCAAGCGGCAGCTCAAGTCGCTGGGATTCGGCTACGACTGGGACCGTGAGTTCGCCACGACCGACCCGGATTACTACCGCTGGACGCAGTGGATCTTTCTCAAGATGTTCAACAGCTGGTACGACGACGCGGCCGACAAGGCCCGGCCGATCAGCGAGCTGCCCATACCGCCGGACGTAAAGGCGAAGGGCGATAAGGCCGTCCGGCAGTACGTCGACTCGCAGCGGCTGGCCTATCTCGATGAGGTGCCGGTGAACTGGTGCCCCGCCCTCGGCACGGTGCTGGCGAACGAGGAGGTGACCAACGAGGGGCGGAGCGATCGCGGGAATCACCCCGTCTTTCGACGGCCGTTGCGTCAGTGGATGCTGCGGATCACCAAGTACGCCGACCGGCTGGCGGACGACCTGGAGACCCTGGACTGGCCTGAGTCGGTGAAGCTGATGCAGCGGAACTGGATCGGCCGCAGCGAGGGAGCGCAGGTCGCTTTCAAGGTCGACGGCACGGACGACATTCTGGAAGTTTACACAACCAGGCCAGACACGCTCTTCGGCGCGACGTACATGGTGCTGGCGCCGGAGCATCCGCTGGTCGCCAAGCTGACCACCGCGGCACAGAAGGCGGAGGTCGAAAAGTATTGCCAGGCGGCGGCGCAGCGATCGGATCTGGCCCGGACGGCTGAGTCGAAGGAGAAGACCGGCGTCTTCATCGGGGCTTACGCGTGGAACCCGGTCTGGCCGCAGGGCGACCTGCGCGGACGGATTCCGATCTGGGTGGCGGACTATGTGCTGATGACCTACGGCACGGGGGCGATCATGGCTGTGCCGGCACATGACACGCGGGACTTCGAGTTCGCCAAGCTCTTCGACATACCGATCATCGCCGTAGTGATGCCGCCGGATGACTGGCTGCATCAGCAGCTTATCACCCGGGGGCTGGACCAGGCGTATGCCCGCCGACATGGACAAGGGAAGACCGCGGAGGCGTTGCTGCAATCGGCGACAGCGGCGGCGGGCACGCTGCGAGGCGTCACCGGGCAGGACTTCCACGCGATCCTTGACGGCGACGCGGGCTGGATGCGGCAGGTCGGCGGACCGACGTACATCGCCAATCCGGGGCTGTTTGTCGAGGCCTATACCGGCGAGGGCAAAGCGATCAACTCCGAACGGTTCAACGGAATGCCGACGGCGGAATTCAAGGAGAAGATCACCGCCTGGCTGGAGCAGATGGGCCGCGGCCGGAAGATGGTCAACTATAAGCTCCGCGACTGGCTTTTCAGCCGGCAGCGTTACTGGGGCGAGCCGTTCCCGATCCTGCACGGACCGGACGGGGAGTTGGTCGCCCTGGACGAATCCGAGCTGCCGCTGGAGTTGCCGCCGGTGGACGATTACCGTCCGGCGCCGTCCGAGGAGGGCAGCGACGCGCTGCCGCAACCGCCGCTGGGCCGGGCCAAGTCCTGGGTGACAGTGCAGCGCGGCGGCAAGACCTATCGCCGCGAGCTGAACACCATGCCGCAATGGGCCGGCTCGTGCTGGTACTATCTGCGATTCATCGACCCCAAGTGCAGCGGGCGGTTCTGCGGCGAGGCGGCGGAACGATACTGGATGAGCTCCAAGGCCTCCGCCGGGAAACCTCAGATCGGCGGTATCGATCTGTATCTCGGCGGCGCGGAGCACGCCGTGCTGCACCTGCTGTACGCCCGATTCTGGCACAAGGTGCTGTACGACCTCGGCTACGTCTCGACGCCGGAGCCGTTCCACAAGCTGTTCAACCAGGGGATGATCCGCGCGTACGCCTATCGCGACAGCCGGGGGGTGTACATCGGCTACGATGAGATCGAGTTCCGGGACGATGCCGCCTGCCGCAGGTCCGACGGTGAGAAGCTGGAAGGCGCCGTCGAGAAGATGTCCAAGAGCATGAAGAACGTCATCAACCCCGACGAGGTGGTTGAGGAGTACGGCGCCGATACGCTGCGGCTCTACGAGATGTTCATGGGGCCGCTGGATGCCAGCAAACCGTGGAACCCGCGCGACGTGCCGGGCGTTTTCCGATTCCTGCAGCGGACCTGGCGGCTGATCGCCGGCGACGGGCCGGGGCCGCCGGCGGAGACGGTCAGGACCGGGCCGGTGAACGAATTACTGGAGCGTGCTCTGCACAAGACCATCAAGAAAGTCAGCGATGACATCGAGCGGATGGCATTCAACACCGCGATCTCGGCGATGATGGAGTTCGTCAACGAGGCCTATCGGGCCAAGGGCATTCATAAGAGTCAGGCCGAGCGGTTCGTCCTGATATTGTCGCCATTCGCGCCGCACCTGGCCGAAGAGTTGTGGCAGCGGCTGCGGGGCAAAGAGTGGAAGAACAGCTTGGCGCATGAGCCCTGGCCGGTTTTTGACCCGGCGCTGGTGATCGACCAGGAAATCGAGATTCCGGTGCAGGTGAACGGCAAGCTGGTCGGGCGGATCAGGGTGCCGAAGGACGCGTCGCAGGATGTCGTTCGGCAGGCCGCCGCGGCAGACGCCAAGGTGACGGAGAAGATCGCCGGGGCGACGATCGCCAGAGAGGTGTACGTTCCGGGGAGGCTGATGAATTTCGTTATCAAGAAGTGAGTTCGTGTGGGTAGATGCTCGCCGTTTCGGATGATGACCGAGGCGGGCGCTGGAGTACATGGGAAGGGATTGCCATGGAGGTGCGTGTGAGAAAGGATTCTCGCACGAGCAGCGGCATCTGTCGCCCTTTCAGGGCTTGGGTGTGGTTGGGCGTTGTTCTCCGAGGGCTCACGCCCGCGGCTATTGACTGTCGCCCTTCCAGGGCTTGAGTGTGGTCGGGCGTTGTTCTCCGAGGGCTCACGCCCTCGGCTATTGACTGTCGCCCTTTCAGGGCTTGAGTGTGGTTGGGCGTTGTTCTCCGAGGGCTCACGCCCGCGGCTATTGACTGTCGCCCTTTCAGGGCTTGGGTGTGGTTGGGCGTTGTTCTCCGAGGGCTGACGCCCGCGGCTATTGACTGTCGCCCTTCCAGGGCTTGACCGAAAACGGCTCGGCGGGAGCCTCGCCGTCCCTCGGCGGGAGCCTCGCCGTCCCTCGACGGGAGCCTCGCCGTCCTGTCGCTGCAGCGGGCGGTTTTTTGAACAGTGGCTTTCTTGGCGGGGCGAGTTGCGACGGATCAGATTGGGATGCCTATCGAATTGGAGTGCAAGGTCAGGGTCAGTTCGCATGCGGGGCTGCGAGAGAAGATGCGCAGCGCGGGGGCGGTCTTTATCAGCAAGGTCGCGGAGACGAACACCCTTTTTGATCTACCAGACCGGTCACTGCAACGGGCCGGCTGCGGACTGCGCGTGCGCTCCACGGTCACCGTGGAGGGTCAGGATCACGGCGCTACGTTGACCTTCAAGGGAGCCCGCACACCCGGCGCGTTCAAGCGTCGCGAAGAGATCGAGCTCACCGTCGGCGACGCGGCCGCCATGGCCGGCGTCCTTCGCGCGTTGGGCTACACGGAGCGGATCATCTTCGAGAAACGGCGTGAAAGCTGGCGCCTCGGGGCATGCCGCATCGAGCTGGATGAAATGCCTCGACTGGGTCTCTTTGTCGAGGTGGAAGGGCCGGACGAGTCCGCCATTCGATCCGCGCTGGCCGCCTTGGGACTCGCCGAGAATCAGTCGATCATCGACAGCTACGCGAGCATGGTGGCGAACCTGGCGGACCGCGACGATGCGCGGCCGATCATGCTCCGCTTCGAGTAGTCGGTCAGGCGCCGCGCCCACAGATCGGTTCGCGACGATCGCCGCCGCAGCGAGATGCCGTCACGCTTGCGGCGCTCTTTCAATCTCCAGCGTGCGCAATCCGTGGCCTGAGCCGCGAATAATCGCGTTGCGGGGGCGTCCCCTTGACGATCCGGCCGCCAGCATCTACGGTTTCACCCTCACACGGTACGCAAGGAGTCAGCCCTCGATGAATCTGGTGACGGGTGCGACAGGATTGCTCGGCAGCCACATCGTAGAGCAACTCCGCCGGCGAGACCGCCCGGTCCGCGTGCTGGTTCGATCCGGGGCGGATGTCCGCTGGCTCCAGACGCAGGGGGTGGAGATGGTGCGGGGCGATCTGAACGATCTGCCGGCCGTCCGCCGGGCCTGCGAAGGCGTGCAGTGCATCTATCACGCGGCCGCGCGGGTCGGCGACTGGGGGCCTTGGGAGGATTTTCTCAAGGTCACGGTGGACGGCACGCACAACGTTTTCGACGCGGCCGAGCAGTGCGGCGTGCCGCGTTTCATTCACATCAGCAGCATCAGCGTCTACGGCCATCGCAATGAGCCGGGGCTGGTGATCGACGAAACGGCTCCGCTCGGCGTGAAGGTCCACCGCTGGTCCTATTACACGCGGGCCAAGGTCATGGTGGAGAAGGAGCTGAACGCCCGTCAGGCGGCCGGGAGCAAGGTCAAGTTCACGGTGATCCGGCCGAGCTGGCTGTACGGCCCGCGCGACCGGGCGACGATCGCGCGGCTGGTGGCCATGGTCCGCGACGGGAAGGCGAAGCTGCTGGGCGACGGGAACAATCGCCTGAACGTGGTGCATGCAGCCAATGTCGCTGAGGCCTGCATCCTGGCGGCGGACAACCCCCAGGCCGTCGGCCAGGCGTACAATTGCAGCAACGACGGGGAGCTGACCCAGCGGCAATACTTCAACATGGTCGCCAACGCCATCGGGGCCAAGCCGGTCACCCGATGCGTGCCTTTCAAGGTGGCCTACCAGGCTGCCTTCACGCTGGAATGCGTGGGTCACCTCTTCAAGCTGAAAAAGCCGCCGATGATCACCCGCTACGCGGTGTGGCTCATGGGGCGCCACACCTTCTTTTCCGCGGACAAGGCCCGGCGCGAACTGGGCTGGAAATCCGCCATCAGCTACGAAGAGGGCATCCCCGCGGCGATCCGCTGGTTCGAGGAACACCAGCGTCATTCGGCGGCGGCGAGGCCGGCGATGGCGTCGGCGTGACTGACCAGGCCCACTCTTGCGCACCTGCCCAGGACCGGCGGCTATGAAAACTTGACTTGCGGCGCTTCCTTGTCCTTCTGGTCCTCCAGCTCGTAGAACTCTTCCGGCTTGAAGCCGAGCTGGCCGGCCACGATGACGGCGGGGAAGACCTGAATAGCCTGGTTGTAGTCACCCACGCAATTGTTGTAGTGCTGTCGGGCGAAGCTGATCTTGTTCTCGGTGGTGGTCAGCTCCTCGGACAACTGCATGAAGTTCTGATTGGCCTTCAGATCGGGGTAGGCCTCCGACAAGGCGAGCAACTGCCGCAGCGCTCCTGTGAGCATGTTCTCGGCGGCGGCACTCTGGGCCGGGCCGGTGGCGCTGACGGCGGCGCTGCGGGCGTTGATGACCCGCTGGAGCGTCTCTTTCTCGTGCCCGGCGTAGCCCCTGACCGTCTCGACCAGGTTGGGGATGAGGTCGTGTCGGCGCTTGAGCTGCACGTCGATCTGCGACCAAGCGGCGCGGACCTCCATCCTCTTGCGGACCAGGCCGTTGTAAATCCCGATCACGATGAGGGCCAGCACGATGATGACGGCAATCACGATGCCGCTGCCGAGGCTCATTGCCAGGGGAAGGGAGGTCGGTGTCATGCGTGTGTCTCCAAAACGGAATGGAACCGATCACGCAGGCGGCAAGCCTGTGGATTTGCCGGATAAGATAACTGGGATGCCGGACGAGGGCCATTGGAAAAAGGAGTCCCGTTTATAGCCGGCCCCGCCGGACGAGGACGACGTGAAGGACCTGGCGATGCCCATGCGGGTCGGCCTCGGCGTGCGGCCGGATGCGCGATATAGTCTCCCGAGCAAGCGGAGAACCGGATGTCAGAGAAGAGACTTTCGCGCGTCACGCCCGACAACCCCGTGGTGGGGATTCTCGGGATCATCCGCCGGGGCGACCGGTTGCTGATGATCCAGCGGGCCGAAGGCGTCCGGGCGCCGCTGACATGGTGCTTCCCAGGGGGACACATCGAAAAAGGCGAGACCCAAGTCGAGGCCTTGGTCCGCGAGATGCGAGAGGAGCTCAATGTCGAGGTGCTGCCCGGCGAGTACCTCATGACGCAGACCAAGCATGGCGGACGGCTGGTGCTGCACTGCTGGTCCGCGACCATCCCCTCCAACGAACCGACCGCCACTCCTGCCGAGATCGCCGCAATTCTCTGGATGACGCCCGCGGAGATTCGCGCCAAGCAGGGCGTCCTGCCGGGCACAACGGCCATTCTTGACGGGATCGGGCTGTAAGTGTCATCGGACCGGCGCAGTTCACGGCAAGGCGTGGTCGGTGTTACCATGGCTGTTTTCCAGCTGGTGAAAGTCCAATGATTGAACTCTGGAAACTGCTGTCGCTGGTGTCGCCTGGTTTCCTGCTGGTCGCGTTTCTGGTCGGCTGCGGTTCCGTCGTCCACCCCGCCGCGATACGTGAGCCGCGGTTGCGTGTGCTAGGCACGGTTCAGGACGGCGGGTTGCCGCACGCCGGGTGCTGGTGCGAGCACTGTGAGAAAGCCAGGCACGATGCGAAATCTCGGCGTTATGTCGCCAGCGCGGCCATACTGCTGCCGGGCGAGGCAGGCAGGCAGCGGGTCTATCTCATCGACGTATCACCGGACATTCGCGAACAGTTCCAATTACTGAGCGACGTCCGCGAGGCCTCCTCCACAACGGCCGGACGGGACCTCATCGACGGTGTTTTCCTCACCCACGCCCACATCGGCCACTATCTGGGGCTGGCATTCTTCGGCTTCGAGGCCATGAACACCAAGGACCTGCCCGTTTACTGCACGCCGCGCCTGGCGGAGTTCCTGCGCACCAACGGCCCTTGGAGCCAGTTGGTCCGGCGTGAAAACATCCGGCTCCAGGAGGCGGCGCCGGGCACACCTGTGGCGCTGCCTTTTGATGGCGGCCGGGACCACGTTTCAGTGAAGCCGATCCAGGTGCCGCATCGGGACGAGTACTCTGATACGGTGGGCTATGTCATACGCCGGGCGCGAGCACCGGACCAGCCGGCCACCAGGGAGGGGCACGCGGTGTTTTATGTCCCGGACACGGAGCCATGGCGGAATTGGACGCCGTCGCTTGTCGAAGTCATCGAGCAGGAGTCCGTTGATATATTGCTCGTGGACGGTACTTTTTATTCAAACGACGAGCTGCCCGGCCGGGGCGTCGCCTCGATCGGGCACCCGCTCATGAGAGACTCGATGGATTTGCTGGAACCGCTCGCTCGTTCGCGGCGCCTGGAAGTCTACTTCACGCACCTGAACCACTCGAACCCGGTGCTGGACACTGCCGGCGCGGTGGCGCGCGAGGTAACCTCGCGCGGTTTTCATGTGGCCAAAGAGGGGCTGGAGCTGCCGTTGTAGTCCCAGCGTAGACAGCCCGTCATTGGACGTAGTTGTGCACTTCCACGAGCGGCATGTCGGAGACAGCCAGGTTGACGTTCAGGCCGCAGCCCGCCGCGTCGACTTTCATGTCCAACTCGTTCCCCGTGATTGTCCCTTGTACGTTGATGTCGCAACCACTGACCAAGCTCAGACTGCCGGCCACCAGCACCAACGCGATCGTCCACATCGCCGCGTTCTTGAGAATCCTCATTGAGGAATTCATCGTACCGCCCTCTACCAAATTCTGTCGGCATTCGAGTCGCCATCCGACCCTCTCTACCTCAGATACACGGCGAAGGGGGGCGGTCTGACACAGACTTTGACTTCCTGGGGAGCGGTGGCAGAAGGCAGGTGAGCAGGATCATGAGAGGCACACGCGGGTGCATCACTGCTCGGTTGCCTGGCTGGCGGGTTCGCTGGTCGGCTGGCTGGTGGCTTCCGGCTTGACACCGAAGCCGCCTTGGAATTCACCTTTGAAGATCGGTCGGCCGTTCCAGGTTACGTCGATTTGACTGCCCGGCTGGAGGGGCTCGGGGCCCGGCAACACCATCCAGGCGATGATGCCGGTGCTGACGATGGTCAGGTGTCCGTCCTCCGTGATCTCGGCGCGGACGTGCGGCGGCGACTTGGCCGCTGGGTCGGCCTGGACGGCCAGCCACCACACCTCCGCCTGAGGACCGGGCATGAGGTAGTCGATGACCCGCGGCGGCGGCTGCCGGCGCTGTTTCAATAGCCAGCGCCACAATTCCGACGTGGCGTACGCTTTGTTCCAGGACTCGTGGGCGACGTCGGGGAATTCCGTATAGTGCGGCTTGGCGCCCAGCTTCTTCAGCTCGTCGATCAATTCCCGCGAGCGGGCCACGGGCACATTGGCATCAATGGCGCCGTGGAATGCCCAGATGGGCATGTTCACCAGATTGGACATGTACCCCAGCGGCCCGGCTCCGCAGATCGGCACGATCGCGGCGAAGACGTCGGGTCTGGCCGTGGCCAACTCCCAGGCGGCGAATCCTCCCATCGACAGGCCCGTCAGGTAGATGCGGTCCGGATCGATGCGGTAGTTCTTAAGCGTGTCCTCAAGGGTGGCCCAGACGGCGATCTCCTCCTCACCGCGGAACCACATGGCGTGGGCTTGCGGGAAGACGGTGATGAACGGGAAGCGATCCGTGCGCCCGACGATGTAGGGAGCCAGTCCGATGGTGGTCTGTTTGACGCCATCCGTTCCGATCTCACCGCTACCGTGCAAGGCGACGATCAAAGGCCATCTATGCGACTCGTCCAGCTTGTATTGCGGTGGGACG
>DATKKX010000331.1:0-4361 GCA_035542775.1 Phycisphaerae bacterium
AGCGCTTCTGCGGCCGACCCTGGATCTTGCTCTCCCGCTCCACCAGCAGTTTCCCGTCCACGTAATCGAACATGCGAACCTGCTTCCAGCACGGATACATCGAGTCCGTGTCCGGGTAGGCGTGGGCCCCGCCGCTCTGCGCCGTGCAGTGCAGCACTCCGATCCGCTCCCCAAAGATGTTGTAGGCGTAAGCCTCCAGCAACCGCTCGCGATCCAACTCCCAGTCTGGCCCCTGCTCCGGGTCCTCCGGCCAAGTCACCTCATCCACCATCACTGATTGTACCCGCTCTCGGTCATAGGTGAAGTTGGTCTCAGTAAGCGTCCGCGTGCGGCCATCCCACGACGAACGCTTGCTCATCAGGCCCGGCTCGCCCTCGTAATCGTAGACCGTGTAGATCGCCGGCTGATCCTGCACCGGCTGCCCGTTGCCGTCGAACAGATACTCCGTGTAGCTCAGTAACCGGTCCTGACCGGCCCCGCCGCTCCGGTAGGAATTGTACGAAGACAGCCCCGTGGTAGACCCCCCGATCGGCTCGCCGTTGGTCAACCGCGGATCCAGCAAGGCGGGATCGTAGTTCGGACGGTAGGCGTAGTTATACCGCGTGATCTTGGCCAACTGCCAGACCGGCGTCTGCCCTGGCGCGGCGACGTTTTGCTTTTCGATTTTCGTCAACCGATTCCCGCCTGCGTCGTAACGGTATTTAGTTCGATTCCTCAGAGCCCCTGAACGACTCTCTCGAGAAGATGACGTTTGATCGTTTAGGCTTGGGAGCATCGATCAGCCCGCCAGAGCATGTGCACGACGGCAAAACAGGTTCCGGACAACGCTGCAGCAACCGCCGCGCTGACCGTCAGCGCAGACCGTCATTCTCTTACCGCGCTGCACGGTAAGCCTCAAGGGCTCTTTCGCGGAGCCGGACCCGGTGCTCACCGGCCTCAGCCCGTTCGTTGTCGGGCCGGCGGCGGCTGGAACGGCAGTTTCACGTTGGGCAGCAAGTGTTCCACGCAAGGAGCCAACCGCTGGATCGGATGGGCGGCGGCCGCCTCGCGCAGATCCGCCGCGGTCACGTGCAGGTAGATCTGCGTGCTGGTGATCAGCCGATGTCCCAGCAGATCCCGGATCGTCACCAACTGCACGCCGGCCTTCACCAGATGAGTGGCAAAGGTGTGACGCAGCTGGTGCGGCGACACGGTCTTGTGCAGACCGGCCTGCTGAGCGTACCGGCGCACACGCTCGTAGATCGCGTAACGCGACAGGCCGCCCCTCCAGCGGCTGCGGAAGAACTCCGCCGACGGCTTCACCGCTCCGCGGACCTGACGGTACAGACGCAACACCTGAACCACACGGTCGTTCAGCGGCAGCGTGCGCTCATGGCCCCCCTTACCCGTCACCCGGATGGTGGCGTCGTTCAGATCCACGTCCTCTTCGCGAAGACCGGCGCACTCGGACGCGCGGATGCCGGTACCGTAGAGCAGCGTCAGCAGCGCCCGGTCGCGAAGTCCCAGCACGGTGTTGCGAGCCGGCTGATCCAGCAACCGTTGCACCTCCTCGGCGGAAAGCACCGTGGGCAGCTTGCGCGGCTGGGCCCTCAGACGCGGAAAGTGCGCCAACGGGTTGGCTCGCGGATCCAGGTGGCCCATCGCCACGATGGCCCGGTAGAAGTTCTTCAGGATGGTCGCCTGGCGATTGACCGCCGAGTCGCCGTTGTGGCGTTCGCGGCGCAGGTGCTCCAGGTAGCTCAGCACATCCTGCGCCGTCACCTGGTCCGGGCCGCGATGGTCCAGTCGCACCTCGACGAAGGCCCGGAACTGGCCGAGTGTCGCGCAATAGGCCGCGATCGTCGAAGGCCGCAATCCTCTCGCCGCGCAATGCGTCTGTGCATACAGGCAGATCCAGTAATCCCAGGTCATGGTCGTTCTCCTTCACTGTGGGGTAGCTGCTTGACCGCCGCCTGCGGTCGGCCCGCGAGGACGTGCAGGTAGACTCCGGTCTCCGAGGGACTGCGGTGGCCCATCAACGAGGAAATCACCGCCAGATCCACCCCGGCATCCATCAAATGCGTGGCCTAGGAGTGGCGTAACGTCCGGGGAGTGATCTTCTGGTGAAGGCCGGCCCGCTCCGCCGCCTGACGGACCACCTCGGAAACGTTCCTTTCCAGAAGCCGAGCATGTCGCTCGGCGGTGCGGAACAGCGGCCCCCGCCGTCCACCGCGATCGTGCAGGTAGGCCAGCAGTTCGGTAAAGACCGCCTCCGGGATCGGGACGGTCCGCTGCCGATCCCCCTTGCCATGAACCACGAACAGTTCGTGCCGTTCGAGATCCACATGCTCGACGTTCAACTGGCACAACTCCCGCGTGCGCAACCCGCAGCCATACAACAGCAAAACCATCACCCGCTCACGGCGTTCCGTCGGAGTGCGGTTCGTACAGGCTGTGACCAGGCGGGCTGCATGCTCCAGCTCGAGCGTGTCGGGAGCTCCGCGCCGATGATCATCCTGCAGGGCAAAGCCATCCAGCACGTTGCGATCGGCGCGGCCGCTTCGCCAGGCGTAGTCCAGCAGGCCCCGCAGATGGCTGAGGTACTTGATCAGACACGACGCGGTGCGCTGGGTCTGGCGTTCCTGCTCCAGCCAGCGAAGATAATCCTCCAGGCTCAACTTCCACAGGGGCACGTCGGGACGCAGCACCGCCATCGCGGCGCACACGTGCCGGAGCGTACAACGTACATCCACCAAGGTTCGCGCAGCCTGGCGGCGAACCACTCGCAGGTAATCCAGATACCCTTCCAGAAGCGGATCCCAGGTCACGCGCTTGGTCATGCGGCACCTCCCGACTGGAGCATGCGGTTGATGGGATGGAGCTTCACCGCCTCATGGCGTTGCGGATCAGCCACGTGTAAGTAACGCACCGTCGTCGTGATGGTCTGGTGGCCTAGCATTCGTTGGATCTGTGGCAGCCCCACGCCATCCTCCAGCAGATCCGAAGCACAGCTGTGCCGGAACTGATGTGCCGTGATTCGCTCGAGACCGCAGCGCCGGGCGAGGGTCCTCAGCCCCTGGCTGATCGAGCGTGGATGGAGCCGCCCGCCATCCTGGTTGACGAACAGAGCGGCTTCGTCGAGACGCCCAGTCTGTTCCAGCAGGTTCTGACGCTGTGGCCAGTAAGCCTCCAGGCAACGCCACGTCAGCGCCGGCACCGTCACCTGCCGCTCCCGTCCCGTCTTCTGGCCGTCGATGCGCAGGACGCCTTCCTCACGATTCCAGGCCTTCACTTCCAGGCGAGCCAACTCGCCACGTCGCAGCCCAGTGCCGTAGAGAACCCCCAGCAAGGCGAGCCAGAGATAACGCTGATAGCTCTGCCGTCGCTCGGCCGCCGCCGCCCACAGTTGCTCCATCGTCTGGTGACCGATCCGCCGGGGAATCCGGGCTCGCGGATCCATCTTCGGTCCACGCATCCACCGCAGCGGGTTGCTCGACCAGATCTCCTCGCGTACCAGAAACTCCCCCATGCTCCGCAGCGCCGTAACGACGTTCGCCACCGTACTCTTGGACCGAAAGGGCGCCCGGGTCCGAATGTACTTCACCACCTCATCCGCCCCGACCTCTTCCAGGGCCGGCCGGGGACGCCGATGCTTCAACCAGGAACCCCAGCGATCCAACTCCCGACATCGCCCCGTCACCGTCCCGCTCGACAGACCCCGGATCTGCAACTCCCCCAAGTACCGTTCCAACAATCCATCCCAACGTCTCATGTGATCTGCTCCTCATCAGGAAGAAACCTGACGCCGCAGGATCACCGGCGACCTGCCCGCAGCGCACCAAGTAACGCCAAGGCACAGCGCCCCGGCTCCACTTGTGTACTTTACGAGCCAATACGATGCACAATACGACGCCCCAGATGACCCCCAGGGGCTCGGAATTGAACTAAACGCCCAGATTCGAGCTGATCGGGTAACCGATCCAGACATCCGCTACGTCACGGCAGAAGAATTCGCTGCGATGTTGGCTGCGTGCAGCAAGCTGCCAGCCAAGCAATGCCTGTGGTGGCATGCCCTGTTGTTGGTCTGCTACACGGCTGGGCTACGGTACAGCGAAGTGCTGCATCTGACATGGGGAGACGTCGACTTTGACCGTGAAACCGTCCGCGTGGCTCCCAAAGCCGACAGTGAAAACACCATCGCTTGGTCCCCTAAAGACTACCAGACGCGAACCATCCCGATACCCGCTTCCACGGCAGCCATTTTGGCTAAGTTGCAGATTCCTGCGACGGATGGTTGCGCTTATGTGTTTTTGCCGGCCAGCCGGATCACGTTCATCAAGGCAGCCCAGGTGAAGGGAGAATGGAGCGAGGCCCGCACGGTC
>DATKKX010000332.1:0-9452 GCA_035542775.1 Phycisphaerae bacterium
GCCATGCCACTGGCCGGGGCCTTGATCTGAGCGAACGGCAGGCGCACCGCGCAATTCCTGCCCCTTTGGCACGAAGCCCGCTGCCAGCAACGGCGGCATTATAGGATGCGCAGAAACTGCCACAAGGGGCTAATCCAAAAGGCCCCTTTGGTGCCCGGCGGCACTCGTTACCCCTCGTCGCGGTCCCTCCGAACTCCGGCAAGCCCGGGGACTTCGAGATGACCGCCGCAGCCCACTCGCATCAATGCTGACCCGCGCCGCTGAGATGCCGCTGATCGAGACCAACCCCCACGCGGCAGGGCGACGAAAGCCCTGGCGGTGCTGCCCCTGGATCACAAAAAATGCCCGCTCGCGTCCTTCGCGAGCGGGCATGGCCGCAGAAAGGAGTCTGTTGATGTCATCAGGCCCACATGCCGGATGAGCCTGGGTCTGGACTAACCGAGTGCCGGCGGCTCACCGTTGCTGAACCCCGGTTCGATAGCTCGTGAAGGTTCGGTAAGGGTAAAACCGCTCATTCTCGAAATCGCTCTGGAAATCGTAGTAATACTCCTGGAATACGGTTTCCTGCGAGCTTTCATAGGCACCTTCCGTAGCGGGCCATTGCGAGCGGCCGAACTGCGTGGCCAACGTCGCGGAACGGTCGGTCGCGAACAATGCGTTCGATCTCGGCTGGACGCTGTACGTCGGCAGGTCGTTCATGCCATGAGGATCCCCAGCCGAGCACCCCTGAATCAACCCGCTCAAAAGCAGGAACAGGACGCTAACACGCTGACAATTGCCCCATGACATCGCTCTCCCCCTCTTCCCCGTCTGCTTGCTCTCCCGCCCGCCAAATGAGCAAGCCCTGTGCCGACCCTATGCGGCGGTCGCACGGTTCGCGATGGCCGAACGGCGTCAATCGTAACTTTCCGTGCGACAAAGTGTTGCGGTGCACGCCGCCTCCAGCCGAGATGGCTGATCGCGATGGCCTGCACGGGTTGGGGAAGCCGTGCCTAATTATAGGGGTGTTCGGAGTTTAAGGACGAGTTCACGCCGGTCATCAGGCCACACGGCACGCCGAGCCCGTCCTCAGGCGCAATTGCTTGCCGCAGTAGAAGTTGCGCGATGTCGTTCGGACGCAACGCGTATGGCTTCCCTCAGACGTGCCTTCACAGCCCCGCCAGCAAGAGCATCATCGCTTTCTGGGCGTGCAGACGGTTTTCGGCCTGGTCGAAGATCGCCGAGTTCCTGGTCCGCGTAACGTCGTAGGTGATTTCTTCGCCGTAGTGTGCGGGCAGACAATGCAGCACGACGCAATCGCGGCTCGCCTGCGCCAGCACTCCGGCATTGACTTGATACGGCATGAACAGCTTCCGTCGCTTCTCCGCCTCTTCTTCCTGGCCCATGCTCGCCCAAACGTCTGTGTAAATCACGTCCGCGCCTTTTACCGACGCCATCAGATCGTTGCTGACTTTGATCTGCGCGCCGGTGGCGGCGCCGATCGACTTGGCCTCGGTCAGGACCTCGGCTTTGGGCTCATACCCCGGCGGCGTGACGACGGTCACGTGCATGCCGGACAACGCCCCCCCGTACATCAGGGAGTGAGCCACGTTATTGCCGTCGCCGCAGAACACGAACTGCAGGCCGGCCAGACGGCCGCGCCGTTCAACAATCGTCTGAAGGTCGGCCAGCGCCTGGCAAGGATGCTCGTGGTTGGAGAGACCGTTGATGACCGGGACAGTGGCGTGCTTGGCCAGGTCCACGACGATGTTATGCCCAAACACGCGGGCCATGATGATGTCAACATATCGAGCCAGAACGATGGCAATGTCCTCGGTGGTCTCGCGCTTCCCGAGGCTGATGTCCGTGGGCGCCAGATAAATGGCATGCCCGCCCATCTGTGTCATCCCGACCTCGAACGACACGCGTGTCCTCAACGACGGCTTCTGAAAGATCATCGCCAGTGTCTTTTCGGCGAACTTGGTCTTGTACTCGCCCGGCGACTTCTTGACGGCCCCTGCGGTCTCCAGCACGAGCTGGAGCTCATCCCGCGAGAGATCCTTCATCGAAACCAGACTGCGTCCTTTTAGCGACGTTGCCATACTGCGATGCTCCCTCAGGTACCAGGAAGGCCCGGGACACCCCGACGGCCGGTCATGCAAACTTGGGATGATTCCGCACGATCTTCTCGACCATTGCCGAACCGGCTCCGTCGAGCTCGTACGTGATCCGGACGGTCGGCTTGTTCACCTTGATGAGCTTGGTCAAATCGATGGGCGTACCGATCAGCACCAGATCGCACGGCGTTGCGTTGATCGTCTTCTCCAGGTCGGCGATCTGGGCCTTGCCGTAGCCCATGGCCGGCAGGATGTCGGTTAGATGGCTGTACCTCTGGAAGACGCCCCTGATGGACCCCGCCGCGTACGGTCGCGGATCAACAATCGATGCCGCCCCATACTGTTGGGCGGCAACGTGGCCGGCGCCGTAGCGCATCTCTCCGTGGGTCAGCGTCGGTCCGTCTTCGACCACCAGCACCTTCTTCCCCTTGATCCGGCCGGGGTCATCGCAGCCGATCGTTGAATCGGCCCGGACCACCTTGGCCTGCGGATTCAGCTTCCGAGCGTTCTCCTCGATGATCGTGACGTCGGCGGCCTTGGCGGTATTGACCTTGTTGATCAGGATCAGGTCGGCCATGCGGAAGTTGGTCTCGCCCGGAAAATACCGCGTCTCGTGGCCAGCGCGATGCGGATCCGCGACGGTGATCAGCAGGTCGGGCCTGTAGAACGACAGGTCATTGTTCCCACCGTCCCACAAGATCACGTCGGCCTCTTTCTCGGCCGCCGCCAGAATCTGATGATAATCTACACCGGCGAAGAGCAGATTGCCGCTGCTGATGTGCAGCTCGTACTCCTCCCGCTCCTCGATCGTGCACTCGTGGCGATCCATGTCCGCCAACTCGGCGAAGCGCTGACAGGCCTGCCGCTTCAGATCTCCATAGGGCATGGGGTGCCGCACCACTGCCACGCGCTTGCCCATCGACTTGAGCACTTCCGCCACCTTGCGGGTTGTCTGGCTCTTGCCGCAGCCCGTCCGCACCGCGCATACCGCGATGACCGGCTTTTTCGACGGCAGCATGGTCTGCTTGGCGCCAATCAACTGGAAATTCGCGCCGGCGGCGTTGACCCGCGCGGCCTGATGCATCACGTATTCATACGGCACGTCGGAGTAGCTGAAGACCGCCAGGTCGACGTTGTGCTTGGCGATCAGGTCTTCCAGCTCGCTTTCCGAATAAATCCGAATCCCCTCGGGATACTGACTGCCCGCCAGTTCCGGCGGATAGATCCGGCCCTCGATGTTCGGAATCTGCGTGGCCGTGAACGCAGCCACGCGATACCGCGAATCGTTGCGATAGCAGCAATTGAAGTTATGAAAATCGCGGCCGGCCGCGCCCATGATCAACACGTTAATTCGCTCGGTTGCCATGTCCTCTTCTCACGTCCATTCGCTAGCGGTTTCGCCCCATCTATCTGGCGGGCTGTTTGAAATCGTCTTCCGGACCCCCACTCTACCATCGCCCCGACAGGCGCGGGGCGTTCGTCGCACTTTATTTGGCGCGTTCCGCGGACAGCAGGACCGGCCCGATCCGCTCCATCGCCCAGTCGATATCCGTCTGCTCGATGATCAGCGGCGGTGCAAGCCGGATCACATCCTCATGCGCGTCCTTGCACAGAATGCCGTCTTTCATGAACTTCTCGCAGAACCACCTGGCCTTGGGATACTCCGGCCTGATCTCCACGCCGATCAGCAGCCCGCGGCCGCGGATCTCCTTCACCGCCGGGGCATGTACATCTTCCAGCCTGGCACGGAAATGCTGGCCCAGTTGCGTGGCCCGCTTCTCCAGCCCCTCGTCTCTGATCAGCTCCATCGCGACGCGGGCCACCGCGCAGGCCAACGGGTTGCCGCCGAAGGTCGAGCCGTGATCGCCCGGCTTGAACACATCCATGACCTCCCGATCGGCAACCACTGCCGAGATCGGCAGGACCCCGCCGCCGAGGGCCTTGCCCAGGCACATCATGTCCGGCCGCGCCTCCACCCCGTCGTGCTGCCAGGCGAAGCGGTACCCCGTGCGGCAAAGCCCGGTCTGAATCTCGTCGGCGATGAACAGCATGTTGTGCCGGGTGCAGATCTCGCGGACCTCCTTGAGATACCCGTCGGGCGGGACACGAATGCCGCTCTCGGCCTGGATCGGCTCGACGAGAAACGCCACCGTGTTCTTGGTGATGGCCTTCTCCAGGGCGGCTGGGTCGCCGAACGGAACCAGCGGAAAGCCGGGCGTGAAAGGACCGAACCCATCGCGATACTGCTGGTCGGTGCTGAAGCTGACCACCGTGACAGTCCGCCCGTGAAAGTTGCCCTGGGCGCAGATGACCTCAGCCGTGTTGGCAGGGACCCGCTTCTTGGTGTAGCCCCACTTCCTCGCCGCTTTGACCGCCGTTTCCACGGCCTCCGCGCCGCTGTTCATCGGCAGCACGGCCTCGTAGCCGGTCAGGTCACAGAGTTCCTTGCAGAACGGGCCAAGCTGGTCGTTGTGAAAGGCCCTGGAGGTCAACGTCACCTTGGTCAGCTGCTTGGTTGCCGCAGCGATAAGCCGCTCGTTGGAGTAGCCGAAATTGAGCGCCGAATACGCCGACAGCATGTCCAGATATCGGTTGCCATCGACATCCGTGACCCAGCACCCCTCGCCTGATTCGATGATCACCGGGAGCGGGTGGTAGTTGTGTGCTCCGTACTTCTCCGCGATCCGGAGATGTTCAGCCGTCTTCGACTCTTGCGTCGCCATCGTCATACAGCTATCCGACTTCCCTGTTGTCGCGCCGGTCCCGCAGCCCGCGAATAGGCGCGGGTACAACCTGCCTGGACCCGCCGCAGACACCTTCATATATGGGCGAATTTGGCAAAAGAGTCAAGCCGATCGGGGCTCTGATGCGCGGTTCGGACGCATCCGCAAACCGCGCCGGACACCGCGCAGATACCGCGACAGTCGCAACCGCGGTTTAAACCATTTAAACGCAGGTTGACCCATCCGCAAGGGACGTGCCGGTCCGCGCATCCGCTTGACCAAACCAGGGCGGATCTATCCGCTGGCAACCGTCGTAATGAAGGTGTAAGGGCTCCGGTGTTTGACCGGTGCGCACCGCGCTCGTAGCATGAGCGGTGAGTTGACATGAGTTCCTGGTGGACAAAGCTCGTGGCGATGTTTCGCGGGGAACATGAGGAAGCCTCTCCTCTAATCGCTTTCCCACAACAGCGCCCGGCCGATCTGCCCGACGAATCCTCCACCTACGATCAACCCGCCGCCCAGACCACAGACGAGGAGGTCGCCTCAACCACAAGCCAACCTGAACCGTCCGCCGGCGACAGGGGCACCCCGGATCTCTGTGACCTGATCAGCAACCTGATTGCCACGTTCGAACGGCATCTTTCTCCCCTCGCAATCCAGGCAGCAAGAACGGCCGAGCTTGCTGAAAGGCTTCTGGCAAAAGCCGACTCCGGTGCGGACGAAGCCCGCCGCCTTGGAGAGAACGTAGCGGCCCTCCGGGAGATCGCCTCGGCCACGGCGGAGGCGCTGGGCAATCTCGAAGACAGCATCGAGTCGTTCGACGAGAAGACCGCCCGCGACGAGGAGCAACTTGCCCGCACCGCCCGCGAGATTGATGAGATCAGATCGAAACTGGACCAGCTCGGCCCGGCCATGACACACTGTCTGGAGACCTGTGCGGAGATCGCCGGACACCAGGGGCAGATGGCCCAGGCTTTCGCCGCGATGCGAGAACTAATAGTACAGGGCGCCGAAGTGGCCAAGACCAGCGCGGTCACCATAAAGGGCCTGGCCGATGACCGCAGCAACCGATACGACGAGTTGCGGGCCCACCTCAGCGAACGGTACCGCCAGTTGGCGACCAGAAACACGATCGCCCTGCTTTTGTCGGCCATCGCGGCAATTGCAGCGATCACCGCCGCGGTGCTTATTGTCCTGGAACATCCCTAGGCCTTCATCCGCACGTGCTGAATCCTCAGGTGAACGACCCCTATGACGACGGATTACTACTCCGACCATCTCTCCGCCAACCGTCTCCGCCGCTGTTACGAGATTGCCCCGCCGCGCGTCAGGCAGTACCTCGATGCCGAAATCGCATTCGTCACCGCCCGCCTGTCGGCATCAGACCGCATCCTGGAGCTCGGCTGCGGCCATGGCCGCGTGGTCAAGGAGTTGAGCAACAAAGCACGCGTGGTTGTCGGCATCGACACCTCGCACTCGAGTCTGCAACTGGCCCGTGACTATCTGAGCGGCTTGCCAGACTGCCGTCTCGCACGCATGAACGCCTGCTCGCTTGGCTTCGCAGACCACACCTTCAATGTGACTGTATGCATCCAGAACGGGCTCTCCGCCTTCCACGTGGACCGCCGGACGTTGATCGCCGAGTCCGTCCGCGTCACGCGCCGCGGCGGACGCGTGCTCTTGTCAACCTACTCAGAGAAGTTCTGGCCGCATCGGCTGGAGTGGTTCCGCTTGCAGGCCGCTCAAGGCCTCCTCGGCGAGATCGATGAAAAGGCCACGCACGACGGCGTGATCGTCTGCAAGGACGGCTTCAGCGCCTACACCATTACGCCCGGCGAGTTCATGGCGCTGACGAACGGCTTCCCGATCGCGGACCGGCAAATCAAAGAGGTGGATGAATCGAGCGTGTTTTGTGAGATCATCGTTTGACCGCCGAATCGGCGCCGACAGCTTCCTCTCTGATTCACGGTAATCCGCCAAGACGAGTGTGACGGACATCTGCGGAGCGGCAAGTATCGTCGGCCTGCTATTTGATCACTCCCAGGACGTTGGGATCGTTGATCTGCACATCAACAAAAAGGCACTTCTCAAAACGGATGGGCCTGAGGGCAAACCTGGAGTCAAATGGAGAAAAGGGAGGGCAATCCAAGACAGGAAAGCCGTTGATGTCTAGCCCTCGCAGTTCCCCCCCAGGGACATCTATCTGAGCCACGCCAGCAAGGTCTGTCAGCACGGCTACGTCGCCTGCCGCAGTACGGAGAATCACTGGAACTCCTGGGCCAGAGCAGTCTCCACGGGCCATTCTCAGCGCGCAGACAATTCCTCCTCTTGGTGGTACATGAAGACCTACGTCGCCGTCTAACGCCCATTCGACAATGGCGAAAGGACCGATATCCCAACTCCTTGATTGCGAGGCGTACAGGTACCTCAGACCGACAAAGCCCCCCGCGCACAGGACGACCGCGCTCACCAGAACACAGGCGGCTGAGCGAAGTCCGGATCTCCCCCTGCGAGCGGCCGCCGACTGGTCTTCGTCGGACACGCGGGAAGGCACAGGCGAGCCACACTCCGGACAACGACCGCTCACATTACCCGTCAAGTTGTAGCCACATTCCCCGCAGTACCCCGCCATGGGCCGTCGGTGATTCCGCCATACCAAGAAGACCGTCGGCGAAGCAATCACGATGAACGGCAACCACAGCGGCACACACAGGGTCGTGACATCCCAGTTGGTGGGTGTCTGGTCCGGGGTCGGGCTTGAGCTTACATACCTCCACGGAAGGATCCAGCCAAGGTTTTGCCACTTTGCGGGGGCACGCGAACGCTGACACTTGTACAGGTCACTACCAGCCCACTTCATCAAGTCTGGAATTAAGCTGCGAGGACCCGACTCGTGTTCACAGCGGACCATACCCCCTGCGATCCGCACTCCCCAAAAGCCGTGAGTGACCGGCCAGACAAACCCGAGCCAGAAGAAAACGCTGACGGCCCAGACAAGTAGAACCGACGCTGACAGCGCCAGACCAGTTCGCCGCGCGTAGCGCTCGAAGCGGGTACCGCCATGTCGGGAGGCTCCAATCACTCCATGCTGCTCCGTCGCCGATCTACAGCCGACTCGGCACAATCTGGTTGGTGGACCAGCCAGCCAGCAGTAATACGCTGCGAAGGATAATATGGATCGCCAAGACGCACTCAGGCGGTCTTTGATTCTCGTGGCGAGGATGCCAACGCGCCGGTAATGCCAAGGATTACACCCAATGCAATGAATCCAAGCCCGATCATCGCGCGGCGGTGATCCGCTTCGCCCGCTGTTGTCGCCAGCGCAAACAACCGCCCCAGATTGGCATTATGCGGAATCGTGAAAAGCCCCGCCGCGATGGCCAGGAAGCCCGCTGCCGCCACTTTCACCGCCCCAGGCGTCCGCCCCGGTCGCCCGTGCCGCCGCCCCAGCGTGCTGTGGCTGTACCCGTAGAACGTGTAGATCGACAGCCCCAGAATCAGCCAGCCGACAAACCGCCACCATGCGGTATTGGGCAACCAGTACATCAGCCCCAGACACGAAGCCGCCCCCAATAGCGGCATGATCCACGGCCCGAACGGCACTCGGAACGGCCGCCGCCGATCAGGATCCTTGAACCGCAGAATGATGATGCCTATGCAGACCAGCACGAACGCAAACAGGGTGCCAATGTTGGTCAGATCCACCATCTCGTCGATGTTCGCCACCGCCGCCACGCCCCCGACGAGGGCGCCGGTCAGGATGGTCGTCACGTGCGGCGTCTTGAACCGCGGGTGAACGCTGGCGAAGACCGGCGGCAGAAGTCCGTCGCGAGCCATCGAAAAGAATATCCGCGGCTGGCCAAGCTGGAAGACCAGCAGAACGGCGGTGTGGGCCACGACTGAGCCGAACGCCACAACATTGGTCGCCCAACTCTGCTGTGGGGCGACATGATCAAGTGCCATGGTCAACGGTTCGGCCTTCTCGCTCGCAAGCTGCCGCGTCAGCTCGTCATAGGAGATCACGCCGGTGAATACCGCCGCGACGACAAGATAGATGACCGTGCAGATCACGAGCGAAGCGATGATGCCGATCGGTAGGTCACGGCTGGGGTTGCGGGTTTCTTCAGCCACCGTGGAAACAGCATCAAAGCCAATGTAAGCGAAGAATACCATCGCCGCACCGGTCAGCGTGCCGGCCCAACCGTTGGGTTGAAACGGATGCCAGTTCTTGGTCATGGTCGCGGGGCTGACGTAGTGGAGCACCGCCACTACGAAGAACATGAGAACCAGGATCTTGATACAGACCATGATCGCGTTGAAGCCTGCGGATTCGCGTATCCCCCAAACCAGAATGACGGTCAGCACGGCGACGATCAAGAAAGCGAGCAGATTAAAGACTATCGGCACGCCGAAAACGTGCGGAACCTGATCCAGCAGACCAGGTATTTTGGCCGCCGTGCGGTAGTCAATAGCTAGCCACGTGGGAAACTCTAAGTCAACATGCCTCCCGTACAGCTCGAAGCTCAAGCCGTGCAGCAAGGTGTTGAAATACTTTGCCCAACTGATTGCGACGGCAACGTTGCCGACGGCGTACTCAATAATGAGGTCCCACCCGATAATCCAGGCAAGGAGC
>DATKKX010000333.1:0-10226 GCA_035542775.1 Phycisphaerae bacterium
CGCCGGCCTGCTCAACCCGGCAAAATGGCTCCGCGGCATGCGGATGGCACCGGCCAAGCAGTGCGTCTGGTCGTTCGGCGTGATGGGCTTCGAGGAGAATCCCGGCACGCTGCGGCTGAGCCGATGGGGTAAGCTGGTTCACCGTCGTGATGCCGGCGGAAGCGACGAGTACCGGCGGCGAATGACCGCCGTGCTGGAAGACCTCGCCGCCGCGGCCGGCGCCAAGCTGGTGACACCGCCGGCGATCATTGCCAGGCTGCTGCCGGTTACCGTCCATCCGCTCGGCGGAGCGACGATGACCGATTCGCCCGAGAACGGCGTGACCGATCCGTTCGGGGAAGTAATCGGTCATCCCGGTCTCTACGTTGCAGACGGCAGCATCGTGCCCACGCCGACGGGCGTGCCGCCGTCGATGACCATCGCAGCGTTGGCCGAACGGATCATCGAGAGCTTGCTCAAACGATGTTGAATGACGCCGGGCATCCCGACCCCTTGACTGCTTCAGCCCTGCCGCTGTTTGAGGCATTCCCTTGCCTGGCCCAGTCTGTCCCCTGGACGCCGATCGGGCACTGGCCGACGCCGGTGACGGACGCGCGGCACTTCGCCGAGCAGCACGGCCTGAAGGCGCTGTACGTAAAACGCGAAGATCTGAGCCACCCCCAATGCGCCGGGAACAAGATCCGCGGCCTGGAGTTCATCCTGGCCGATGCCGGGCGACGCCAAGCGGAAACGCTCCTGACCTTCGGCGTCGTCGGCAGCCATCACATTTGCCGCACCGCCTGGCACGCCCGGCAACACCAGATCGACACCATAGCTGTAGTCATCGACCAGCCTCCTGCCGAATACGTCACGCGGAACCTAGCTGCGGTCCTGGCGTCCGGCACCACGCTGATACCCGCGAACCGTGCGACGTTGCTCCCGAAGCTGGCCGCGCAGTTCGCCAGGGCCTGGATTCGCCACAGGCGGCGGCCCTACGTCGTCCCGCCGGGTGGAACCTCGCCGCTTTCGTGCCTGGGCCACGTGAACGCCGCCCTGGAGTTGAAACGCCAGATCGAGGCCGGGCAGCTCGCCGAGCCGGATTATCTCTACGTTGCCCTGGGCAGCCTGGGCACTGCGGCCGGCTTGCTGACCGGATGCAAACTGGCCGGCCTGAAAACCAGGCTGGTCGGCATCGTGGCCTCCTACCGCTGGTATTGCACCGCCGCCCGCTGGGCGCGCCTGGCCCGGCGTATCCACCGACTGATGCGCCGCCTCGATCCCGCCGTACCCGCGCTGTCGATCGAGCGGCCGGAATTGAGTGTCGTCACTACGGCGCTGGGCGATGGACACGCCAGACCCACCGCTGAATCATTGCGCCTGTCCGAGTCCTTTCGCACCGCCGAAAACCTTGAACTCGACGGGACCTACACCGCGAAGGCTCTCCACGGAGCGCTGCAGTTCATCGAGGGCCTGGGTGCTCACGACAGCGTGCACCTTTTCTGGCATACCTGCCATTCCATGCCCAAACCTGCCGCCAACGATGTGTCACCGTCGGCGCTGCCCCCCGTATTGCGGCATTACCTGCAGAGTGACACATATATGACACTGAGATAACGCCCCCGGATTTGATGCGGATCTTTGGATCAGGTTTTCCGGCCTTTGAGATTCTTCCCGCCCAAGAAAATTTTTTCCGCCCTGGTCAACTCGCCAGGAATATCCGTTAGTCCGGTGTTCACCTCAGGCAACCCCTCCACGCGGGATTCTTATGTGAGCTTCAGAGGATCTCGGGGTCCGGCAAAAAATTCTCGCGAGATTCCCCTTGCCGGTCCGGCGACGGGAAGAACGGCTGACTACTATCCGCCTAACCGGAGATTCGGGAGGCGGCTGCATAGCCTGCCAAATTCTCAGCCATGTGCGGGAACAAGGAGCGGAAGATGGAAGCGCTGCTGTCAAGTCGTTGGATCAACCTGGCCAAGGCCTCTGGAATGCTGAAAGCCGGTGAGGGCCGAACGCTGGTCCATGCCAATCTCGTCCTGATCCCCCGAACGCCTGAGCGCGCGTGTTTGAGCGCGGATAACAAGCCCATCAAGAAGGCGCAATCTGTGGATGCAACCGGCCACGCCGTCCGGTGAGAAAACCCTAAACCAAGAGAAAATAGGTCCGAGGGGAAGAATCCAGTTCCTCCGGAAAAAAACAGATGAAACTGCACACAGCAATCCAAACCGCGAGTCTAGTTTTGTCGGTCATCCTGACCACGGCAGGCAGCGGCTACGCTCAAGGCGTCGGTAACCTGAGTTCGTTGCCCACACTGTTTAGACACCCCAATGGGCCGAGCGACTGGCTGGTAAACAATCCTGCGTCGGGTGGGCCCGTTCCCGTGGTGTTTGCCCCCACCGGGCATGTCTGGGGTAAGACCTTCGCCGGCTCCGATGGGGGAGCTTTTGTCTACCGCCCGACCTCGCCGACCAATCCGCCCCTGGCCGTAACCGAATTCCTCCAGGTTGCTGGTGATGTTCCCTGGACCGGCTGGCATGAGGATGTCCTCGGGTCTGTGGCGCAAGGCCTCTCCAACAAGGGCTGGACTTGGGTCAATGCATCTATCCTTGTGAACGGCTCGGTGCCGTCCGGCCTCACGATAGCGGGTGTCGGCACCGACAATCTCTCGTTCTTGTTCGATGCCGTCGCTCCGGGTTCCACCATCACCGTCCGCAAGCATCTTGTTTACAGCGGTCCCCCCGGGGCGGCTTTTGTAGGAAAGTTGGTGGTCCACGAATACCCCACGCCTGAACCCACATCGCTCGCCTTGCTCGCCGTCGGCGGTCTCTGGGCATCACGGCGACTCGCATTCCAGAACAGAAACAGGCCCACGCCCGCTGACAAGTCGGTAACCACTCGCATCAGTGCGTCGCCGTTCATCGCGAGAAACATATCGGAGGGAGACGCCAAGGACGAGCCGCAAGCAGTGTGTAGATTCGATCTCCGTGACATTCTCTCTGCGACTTCCCGGGGATCGATCAAGTTGTGTTTGCTGAGTTGGCGCTGGCGGACAAGTGGGCGCCCTGCTTGTTCGCCCTTGCCGGACTCGGCGGGAACGAGTTGTGCCTGAAATGGACAGGGCGCGGTTGCTCTTTCCTCACCGAGGAAAGTAACAAGGAGACTGGATGATGAAGAGTTTCGTTGCTGTTGCCGTTGGGTTCTTTGCATTCGTGGCTGCCGCAAACGCAGGGATCGTCGGTGTGGACGTCGGCACGGGCGCCCCGCCGGCCACCCTGGGTGGTTACACTATTTCAGCCCTGCCCCTCGACCTTACGCCGGACTTCACGAGCGTCGGCGGAGCCCCAGGCAGCCCACCGCTCTCGGGCGCCATCACGTTCAGCCCGGCCCTCGATGCTTACACCGTCGGCGCAAGCTGGGCGAGCTGGAGCCACGGCTACACCGGGCGCGTCTATTACACCGGTAGCGCGACAACTGCGACCATCGGCCTGCCGGCAAGTACCGGCGCGTTCTTGTTCTACGCGGAGCCCAATCCCTTTGCAGTGTGGGGCATCACTGCGACCGCTGACGACGGCACATTCGTCACCGCCAGTGTGAATGGCTCCGGCGGCGCGAATGGCTTCGGTTTCTATGGTACCGGTGGCACCTCGCTGGCGTCGATCACGGTCACGTCCGGCGTTGACTTCGCCGTTGGCGAGTTCTACGGCGTTCGGGTCCCCGAGCCGGCAACGCTGACGGTGCTGGCGCTGGGCGCACTGAGCCTCCTCCGCCGCAGGCTCTAAAGGCAGATTCGCAAGGAAAGGACCGGGGCCGTCGGGAGGGGCGGTCCCGGTTTCTTGTTGTTGGCGGCACCCCCGGAAGCCGCAGGGCCCGCCTTCCGGCCTGACATGAGCTCTTGTCCGGGCCGTTACAGGGCCCCGTAAGAAACCACCTGACCGTCCAACCGTACAGTCGTTGCGACTTGTAAGTCATTGGGCGGCGCAGAACGCATCGATCTTGACCGCGCCAGCGGCCAAGGCTCTGCGTGGAGCCATGCAATTCACCGAGAGCGGCGGCGCTCGTGATCAAGTACGCGTTCCGGCACACCTATCACTCGATGCCGGTGCCCGTCGGCGATCGGCAGACCGTCGGCACGCCGCCCAGGGCGTCGGCAAAATGCTTCTCTAGTGACGTCCCCGTGTCACCTGTGGATCCCTGACCTCTGCACGCCCGGCGCTCCGATGAAGCCCCGAGAAGACCCTGCTCCGGCCTGCCACTGTGGAGAAGTAAAATACAATAAGAAGATAGACAAATCTATTGGTCGGCGTAATGGCCTTCGCGGGGGCCCGAAGGCCGCCCGGCCCGGCGGCGCCGCTCTAAGACCTCGGGGAAAAAGTTTTTTTCGGAATTGCCACATGTTTCTCGGCCGTGACAGAAAGCCCCTGACTATAGTCCGGCCAAGTGTGGAGATCCGGAAGTCGCCACATCAATCGTTGGACTCTCATAGGCCTGCATTGTTCAGGAGAGAAAAGATGAGAACGCCGCCCCCAGTCGATCACGCGATGTTATCGATCACCACCCTTTCGTCCGCATGTTGTGATCGCGGCCTCTCGCGACGTCCCCGGGCTCGCTGCCCGGGCGACAACGGTTCCAGGCGGATCCCGGGCAGACCCTCGTCGCTGTCAGATCATTGAAATCCTTTGTGCCGCTTTCGCCGGTCGCGTTGAACAATCGTAGTCCGGCGGATTCCAGACCAATGAATTAGAGGCTGAGCCAGAAATGGGACAACTTTTTGTAGGAGAAATCAGATGAGCGCAAAGAGAGTGATAGTCATTGTCAGCCTGGCCATCGTGGCCATCCTCACAACCACGGGCAACAGCTATGCCCAGGGCGTGGGCAACCTCAGCTCGTTGCCGACGCTGTTCACCACACCGGTGCCGCCAACCGGCTGGGTGGTCAGCGATCCAGCCACCGGGGGACCGGTTCCCGTGGTGCTCGATCCCACCGGGCCGGTCTGGGGAAAGAGCTTCACCGGCCCCAACGGAGGCAACTTTCTTTATCCCCCGACCTCTCCCAGCAACCCAGCGCTGCCTGTTACCGAATTGCTCCAGGTCGCCGGCACCAACCCCTGGACAGACTGGCATGAGGATGTCATCGGGATTGACGCCCAGGGCTTCCCGGACCCCGGCTGGACCTGGGCGAATCCGTTCGTCCTGGTGAACGGCTTACCGGCGCCGGGCCTCACCGTCACCGGCGTGGGCACGAGCAATCTCTCATTCTTCTTCAATCCCGTCGCCCCGGGTTCAACGATCACTATCCGCAAGGACCTTGTCTACGCCGGGACTCCCGGCGCGGCCTTCTTCGGCACGCTGGCCGTCCACGAATACCCCACGCCGGAACCGGCCTCGCTCGTCTTGCTCGCCGCCGGCGCCCTTTGGTCCCTGCGGAGACTCAGATAAACGGAACAAAGCCTCCTCATCGACATTGACCGGCTTCGCCGGCCGGTCAATGTCCCTCCTGACATGAACCCGAGAATGAGGGGTAACAGGGAGAGTGAAATGGCAAGGAACCTGCGCACAAGCCCACAAAAGACCTGCCGGAATATCCTCCCATCGCGGTCGGCCCGGTTCTCTGAAGCCCTGGCCTCGGCAAGCGGCTCGCAATATCTGCGCGTCAACAGGCTGATGACGGCACTCAACCCCGAGGGCTCCGTGCACGGAATTCGCACCGTCTTGCGGTTGCTTTGCTGCTGCGCCGTGCTCACGTGCACCTGGCGTGAAACGCAGGCGTCACTGATCCTGACCAGCGGTCTCGGTACAACCCACGCCGGTAATCTCGTGATCAACGGGAGCTTCGAAATTGGCGCCCCACCCGACGGTCTCGGCAACGCCTATTACTGGGCAAACCCGGCTGCGGCACCGTATGTCGTGCCGCCGGGCTGGACCAGCACGGGACCCCACAGCACTGCGCTATGGGGAAACGATGGGCCGTCACCGTACCGTCTGCGGCTGAGCGACGTCCTGCCGGACGGCCGGGCGGCCCTGGATTTCCACACCAGCACCGGCGCCACCGTCAGCCAGCCGCCGACCTTCCACCCCAACGGCAGCGTCACATTCCCCGCCACGCCGATCTTTACCACGCCCGCCGGCTCACCGGTTACGTTACGTCAGACGGTTCACACCGAGCTGACGCCGGCACCCTCGTACAACCTCAGCTTCTGGGTATCGGGCGAGGAGAACTCGACCGTCCAGGGCAACACCGGCGTCGGCATCATCGGCCTGATCGTTACCAATGTGCTGCCCCCCAGTCCGGCTCCGGGATCCGCTGCGGGACAAGTCCAGTGGCTGGCGGTGCCCAACGGATTGTCTTACGGGCTTTCGCATCTTTACGAATACACCTTCACACCGGTGAACCCGTTGCAGCCTGTGAATATCGAGTTCATCAGCTGGGGAGGTATGAACCTTAGCGCTTATGGCATGTCGCCGTTCGGCACTCAGCCGATTCTCGACGACGTGATCGTCAACGCCGTCCCGGAACCGACCTCCTTTGGCCTGCTCGGCCTTGGCAGCATGCTCATGCTTCGCCGCAGGCCTTTCGGTTGCTTTCCGGAGCCGTGAGCGAAGCTGGCGGACCGTCGTTTGATCGTGAAATGAAGAGAGGTTCTTACGGCGATCGCCGCAATTTTGAAATGAGAGGATCTTCACATGTTTACAGGACGTGCAAAACTCATGAGTCTGGTCTTCGCCGGAAGCATGCTGCTAGCCGCTGGCAGCGCGCAGGCCCAGGGCGTCGGCAACCCTGGTCAGTTGCCGGTCGCGATTCCGATGAACACATCCACCGGCTGGGACATCTCCAATGGCGCCACCGGCGGGCCTGTTCCGGTTGTGCTCGACCCGCTGGGGCCGGTTTGGCACAAGGATCTCCTGCCTCCTCCCGGGGCGCAGATCTTCGGGGGACAGACCTACACGCTTCACGAGCTTCTGGTGGTCGCAGGAAATCTCCCGTGGACCGATTATCACGAGGACATTCTGACGCCGGGCTGGAACTGGTCGAACCCGAGCTTCCTGGTGAACGGCGTCGTGCCGACGGGTTTCAGCTTCGTCAACTCGCCCGGGAGCATCTCGTTCTTCTTCAACTCCATCGCGCCCGGTTCGGTCGTCGATATCCACAAGGACCTGGTCTATTCGGGACCGGTGCCCGCTGTCTTTCCCAGCATCAGTGTCAATCAGTATCCCACACCGGAACCCGCCTCCTTGGGCCTGCTGGCTATCAGTGGGCTGTGGCTTCTGCGTCGCCGGCGATAGCCGCAGCTTGATCTGACTGCCGGCGCGCAAATGTGTTTACCAGCATGAGCGCGCAACGTCGCGGGCCCAAGCCTATGTGATATCAATGGAGAAAAACATGAACAGTCGCATGATTCGGATTCTTGTTTGTGCAGGTCTGGCCCTCGCGTTCACTGTCTCCACTGCATCGGCCACGCCCAACGTGAGCTGGATGCAGATGACGCCGACGCCGTTCGGCTCGGCGCCGCCCTTCAGTTCTACCTACACGCTCCCGGGCGTGGGGACCGTGCAGATGACCTACACGGGTCCCCTTTCCGACTTTACGGAGGCTCGCCTTCAGGCCCCCCTCATGCAGAACGGCTTTGTCGGCCCCTACTCCTGGACCAGCCAGGAAGCACTGGCTCGGACCAACTGGGCGTATTCCGGAACCCTCAACTCGCCCTGGCAGGTGACCTACACATTCTCCAGCACTATTCCTGGAGGAACACTGATCCTGGGAGTTCAGGGTCTTGGCCGGCGTGATCCACTCCCGGGCGAGAACCCCCTGGATTGCATCAGCACCGCCTCCGTGGCACAGAACGGCACCTATTTCGGCGATTGGACTGGTGGCGGAACCTATGGTGCCACACTTTTCTCGGGTGGAGCGGGTAACTTCACCATGATGAACTCGGTGAGCGGTGCGGGCGGCTACGACCCGTGGTGGAACACTGGTCTCGCGGTGGTGCGTATCGACGATTCCGTCAGCTCGCTCACCGTCCACTTCAACCAAACCGCCGGCGACGGTCTTGGAGTCAACATCGGCGTGCTGGTCCCGGAACCCAGTGCGATCGCACTGCTGGCTCTGGGGGGGCTGGCGTCCCTCCGGCGCCGGCGCTGAGATGTCGCGCCTGGACCTTCCGTGGGCCATCCCGGAAAGCTGACCCTCGCCCGAGAAGGCCTTCCTGAGTTCTATCTGACGCCGGCGCGCGACGCCGCGCGCCAAAACTATGGTCTTCCATTTAAGAGAATAGAAAAAATGAAGAATCGAACGAATCGAACTCTCACCCTCGCTGCCCTGGTTTTCACCATCGTCGCCTCTGCACAGTCGGTGCGAGCCAATCTGCTGGTTGACCCTGGCTTTGAGGTCAACCAGCTCGATACCGCCTACAACGTGCTGAACTTCTTCTCGACCTATCAAGGCATTTGGGGCGTTGAAGCAGCCACCATCTCCGGCGTCGACAACGGCGTCACGCCGTTCCAGGGCGTCCAGATGCTCCGCATGGTCGACGACGGCCTCACCGCCACCCAGGGCTTCCAGGTCACCGACGTGTCCTCGTATGCCACTCTCATCGACAGCGGCGGCGCCACCGTCAACCTCAGCGCTCTGTTCAACGTTGACAAGGCCGTACCCGCGGCCATCAGCGCCGTATACGTGCAGTTCTTTACCGGTCCAAGCTACGGCTCGCAGATCGGTAGCCCCCTCAGCGGCGGCCTCACGCTCGACATCTCTCCCAACACCTGGCAAACAGCCTCCCTCAGTGGCGCCATCCCCGCCGGCACACGTTGGCTGTTGTCGCAGGTGCTGTACAATGATGCCTCACTCATGGGGATCGATGGTCTCTCCCATCCAGGCTACGTCGATGCCGCCAACTTGACCATTACCCCTGAACCGGCCGGCCTCGGGGTGCTGGCACTCACGGCCCTGGCCCTGTGGAAGCGATGGCGCTGATATGTCGCGCTGAAACATGGTGCGGGCCATCCAGATGCCCCGCCGGTTCGCACATGCCGGCCTCAGGCAGCTAAAACACCGAGCGCCGGGCGGTCGGAACATCACCGATCGCCCGGCGCTCTCTTGTTGTCTATCCGTCACCTCTAATTGTTGGCGGGGCCTGCCTTCCAACTTGACACGGGCTCTTGGTCAAGTCGTGGCAGGTCCCCGCGGCAGTCTGTTTGATGCCCCGGCCTCATACATGGTCGTGCCGGAACAGGCACGCCCCTGCGATCGGGCGCTCGGGGCCCGAGATCATTCGGCAGCGCAGGTCGACCTTCTGGGCGAAGCCGGTGATCAGTGAAGCGAGCGTCGACCACTGACCGCCGGTCACCATCGTTTCGCTGAGGTCCAGCAGCAGGACCATCGGGAAGGTCGCATCGCACGCCCCATAGAGCAGGGCGAAAAGTCCGGCCAATTCCTCCGGGCTGAGCACCGGCCCGGTCGGCCGCACGTGGAGGACGCCTCGCGCCGAGACCGCCAGTCGCCAGCGGTCCAGCAGATACTTGGTTTCGGCAATGGCTGCGTTCATGTCTGCCTCGCTCGGTTCGCATCGCATGGCCCATCCCCCCAAGGGCGGCCCAAGATCGATCGCCACGAAGACGCGGAGGACAGGGGCGGCACCTGTCGCGTGCACGACACAAGGAGCAATCGCGACTTGTAAGCAACGGCCGTGTAACCTGTCGCATGCTCCCCGTTCGCGCCGTCGGGCACCTCCAATGCCCTCCACCTCCCTAAGCGTCAAATCACCACGCTTGCTGCAAGCCCGCTTGCATTGCTTGCTCGTGGACGCTTATGGGGCCCTGGACCGCAAACGGCGGCTGTTTCTGTGCTCCTCAATATGTCAGGTCGATGCCCCCGAGACACAAAGCCAGACTCATACACCCGGCCTGGTCGGACGAATGCCGATAGCGAGGAAAAGGAGACGCCCGCGGTGTGCCATGTTAGACCGTCCCCCTACGCATCCACCTTTCATTTGTCGTGCCCGACCGACCGGCCGGCAACCGACCGCGCCATGCGAGGATATAACCGCCTTCCAGTCAAGGGGATGCGCCGTGACACCCGACCGCCAGTGCTGGCCGCATCCAGGCCGGCTCTCGCCACACCGTGGTACTGTGCCCACCAGTACCGGCATTGGGTGGCCAATACTACGCACCCCGGGGCGTGAGAACCTGGCCCTGTGCTCGTTGCGTACAGGGATGTGGCGGCAGGGCGGCACGGACAAACCTGGTTAGTCCGTGCTC
>DATKKX010000334.1:0-14301 GCA_035542775.1 Phycisphaerae bacterium
TCGGTCGATCGCCTGAGGAAATAGCGGGCCGTCCAGCCCCACACAATGAAGTAGGCGGCGAAGCGGATGAGGAAGAAGGTCACGTTGAGATAGGGCCGTTTGCCCACCAGCACCTCGTCCTGCGCCATCGCCTCCGCGTTGGTCCAGCGGTACAGGTGCGGCAGCCCGAGGATGATGGGGATGAAGAGAGGAATCAGCAGCAGGATATTTGCGGCGATGATCTCGCTTATCCGGCGCACGACCACGCTCCAGCCGGACCTGGTGACGTGGTGAAGCAAAACGAAGAACATCGCCCCGAGCGACAGGCTCAGTACGTAGCAGTAGTTGACCAGGTACGCCTCGTAGAAGCGGGCGACGCCATCGGGCCGCAGGAAGGCGAGTGCGATGCTGGCGCCCAGGCCGAGCAAACCGACCAGGCCGGCGAAGCGGACCACAAAGGGCCCCACCTCGGCCAGCCGGCGTTGCTCCCCTGCGTTACCCATGCGATCGTTCGCCGCCAATTTCGTTGCTCCGTTACTGCTGCAGGGACGGCCGGACATCCGCCGGCACGTCCGTCATCAGCGAGTCCTGGCTGCGCTCCAGAGCCCGCACGTACGTGATGATCGCCCAGCGATCCTCGACCGGGACCTGCACACCGTACGACGGCATCGTTCGAATGCCGTAGGTGATCGTATTGAAGATGTGCCCCACCGGCCGCCCGCGCACCAGGTCGGTATGGTACGAGCTCGGCTGCACCCAGCCGGGAGTCATCAGGGCCTGGGCCCGTCTGGCGGTCATCCCGTCCCCATATCCGCTGAGGCCGTGGCACTGCGCACAGAAGATGTCGAAACGCTCGCGGCCCCGGCTCATCACGGCATCCGTAACCGGCATGGGGAAGGCTGTCGCCCACTCACCGTTCACGATGCCGTGATATAGATGTTCGTCGACGTGCAAATCGTCCTGCGCCAGCACGCCGGGCACCAGCGGCCGCATCGCTCTTCGATCGGCGAAGAGT
Organism: Phycisphaerae bacterium; assembly: GCA_035542775.1. Classification (GTDB taxonomy): domain Bacteria; phylum Planctomycetota; class Phycisphaerae; order UBA1845; family UTPLA1; genus DATKKX01. Next base: position 995 of record DATKKX010000334.1, read on the forward strand.
GGATTGACTTCCTGGGCCAGGAACTTGGGCTGCTTGGCCATGTCCTGGATGGGATGAATGCGGGGGAGATTCGATTTCGCCGCGCGGGCACGAGCGATCACGGCGACCGGCACCAGGGCCAGCACGCAGAGCAGCACGATGATGGGCGTCACGATCTTCGGCACTTCTTACGCCTCCATCACTTCCACCGACGTTGCTCCGGTCGAGGTCAGCAGGTCCACCGTTCCACGCGAATCGAATTTCGGGTCGGTCGCCTCGATCACGATGAAGAAACCGTCGGTTGATACCTTGGCAAACCGCTGCCGCTTGAAGACCGGGTTGTACAACTCCGGCAGCCGGTTCAGCACCAGCAGGCCGACGAACGTCCCGAGGGCCGCGAAGAGCACGCCCAGCTCAAACGTGATCGGGATGTTGGCCGGAATGCTGAAAAACGGTTTGCCGCTGACGAGGTACGGGTAGTCGTAGGCGTTGCACCACCATTGCAGCAGCAACGCCGAGCCTACGCCGGCTACCCCGCAAAAAAACGCGAACCACGGCAAGCGGGTCTTGCGGATGCCCATGGCCTTGTCCATACCGTGGACCGGGAACGGCGAATGGACGTCCCACCTGGCGTATCCGGCGTCGCGGACCCGCACGGCTGCCGCAAGCAGGCTCGATGCGGTCGGGAACTCGGCGAGCAGGCCGTAGGTCGCGGTGCTCTCCGCAGGGGCGGCCGTGACTGCGTTTTCGCCGGGGCTAGTCATGACGACCCTCCGCGGCCGACAAAGCAGAGCTTTGTCCTACCCGGCGTTCAGAGCTTTGTTCTACCCGGCCCTCGGGGCCTTTTCCCGACCGATGCACCTGCGCCTCGGGCATCAGGGCCTTGACCTCGGTGATGTTCACCGTGGGCAGATACCGGCAGAACAGCAGGAACAGCGTGAAGAACAGCCCGAAGCTGCCAGCCAGCGTCAGCAGATCGACCCATGTCGGCGAGTACATGCCCCAGCTTGTCGGCAGGTAATCGCGATGCAGCGACACGACCACAATGACGAATCGCTCGAACCACATCCCGAGGTTGACCAGTATACTGATGATGAACATGGCCCAGGGGGTCAGCCGGCACCAACGGAACCAAAAAAGTTGTGGGGCGATCACATTGCCCACGATCATGATCCAGAACGTCCACCAGTACGGCCCGAGGATGCGATTAAGGCTCGAAAACCGCTCGTACAGGTTCCCGCTGTACCAGGAGGTGAAGAACTCGATCACATACGCGTAAGCCACCATCGAGCCGGTGGCGAGGATCATCTTGTTGAGGTTCTCGAGGTGGCGCATGGTCACGACGCTCTGCAGGCCGAAGAACCGCCGCGCAGGCACGATGAGCGTCACGACTAACGCCAATCCGCTAAAGATTGCCCCGGCGACAAAGTACGGCGGGAAGATCGTCGTGTGCCAGCCGGGCACCATGGAAACGGCGAAATCGAAACTCACGACCGAGTGAACGCTGAGCACCAGCGGCGTCGCCAGCCCCGCCAGGATGAGATAGGCCCACTCGTAGCAGTGCCAGTGCCGCTGTGAGCCGCGCCAGCCAAGGGCAATGAGGCCGTAGGCGATCTGCCGCACGCGGGTGGTGGCCCGGTCTCGCAACGAGGCCAGATCCGGGATCATGCCCGTGTACCAGAAGAGCAGCGATACGGTGAAGTAGGTGCTGACCGCGAAGACGTCCCAGAGCAGGGGGCTGCGGAACTGCGGCCAGACGGTCATCTGGTTCGGGTAAGGGGCCAGCCAATAGACGAACCAGGGCCGGCCGATGTGGATGGCCGGGAAGACGCCGGCGCAGATGACGGCGAAGATGGTCATGGCCTCGGCGAAGCGGTTGATGCTGTTTCGCCAACTCTGCCGGAAGAGAAAGAGAATGGCGGAGATGAGCGTGCCGGCGTGGCCGATTCCGATCCACCAGACGAAGTTCGTGATGGCAAAGCCCCAGCCGACCGGGATGTTCACACCCCAGACGCCGACTCCCTCCCAAAACAAGTAACTGATCATCGCCAGCAGGATGACGGTGAACGTCGAGGAGATTGCGAAGGCGATGTACCAGGCTCGGGTTGCCCGAGGCCGTTCGGCAATCCGGCAGACGGTGTCGGTGACCGAGGCGAGGGTGTTCTCACCGACAACAAGAGGAGCACGCTCCCGCGGATCGGAGGTCGTGTTGTCCACGATGTTGGTTGCGATGGTGCTCATCAACTCATCGGATTTCGTAGTTTCGCCAGGTATATAGTCCGCGGTTTTACGTTCAGCTCGCCGAGCATTGCATACGCGCGGTTACTGGCCTGTAGCCTTGCCACTGCGCTGTCCTTGTCATTCAAATCACCGAAGACAATTGCCCGCGTCGGGCAGGCCTGGGCACAGGCCGGGACGATCTCGCCGTCACGGATCAGCCGCTCCTCGAGCCGGGCCTTCAGCCGGACGGCGTGGATTCGCTGCACACAATAGCTGCACTTCTCCATCACGCCGCGGCTCCTGACGGTCACATTCGGATTGAAGACCATCTTGACCGTCTCGGGCACGTCAAGCTGGTAGTGATACCAGTTGAACCGCCGCACTTTGTACGGGCAGTTGTTCGAGCAGTACCGCGTGCCCGCACAGCGGTTGTATATCTGGTAGTTCAACCCCTCGGCGTCGTGCATGGTCGCGCCGAACGGGCAGACCTGCTCGCATGGAGCATCCTCGCAATGCATGCAGGGAACCAGCTGGTGCGCGACGCCGGGCGAGTCGGGATCGCCACGGAAATAGCGATCGGCCCGGATCCAGTGCATGATACGCCCGCGCGAGACCTGGTCCTTGCCGACGACGGGTATGTTGTTCTCCGCGGTACAGGCCACGACGCAAGCGCTGCACCCGGTGCAGCGGGTCAGGTCGATGGCCATGCCCCACCTGTGCTCGGGGTATTGATGCTGTTGCCACAGCGGCCCTGGCGGCGGTTGATGCGTGCGCTGCCGGATGATCTCCGGGTCGGCCTGATACTCGGCGAGCGTCGCCTCCTGCACCAGTTCGGCGACGCGTTCGTGCCGCGACCGGATGCCGACGAGGTCGATGTGGTGGATGTCTTCGATGCTTACCAGCGCGTACGTTTCGCCTGTCGGTGAGATTCTCGCGCCGGCAACAATGTCTCGCGAACCAGGTATACGGAGTACGTTCACGTCGAAGCCGGCGCCATCGGCCACACGGCCGGTCCGCTTGCGGCCGTACCCGATGGGCAGCGTCACGGAGCCCGGCGCCTGCCCCGGCATGATGAATGCGGGCATCTCGATCGACCTGGAGTTCACTTCGATCTTGAGCATTTGTCCGTTCTTGCTGACGCCCAGCTTCTTCGCATCGGCGGGCGAGATGATCGCGGCGTTGTCCCAGGTCAGACGGGTCATCGGGTCCGGCAGTTCCTGGAGCCAGCCGTTGTTGGCGAAGCGGCCGTCGTAGATCCGGTAGTCCTGGCAGAAGACCAATTCCTGGTCGCACAAGCCGACGCCCCGCAGGGGAGTGGCTTTGCCGGGCCCCGGAAGTGTGAACCACCGCTCCTCCTCCTTGCCGGGCTGAAGCCCGGGCCTTTCTTCCGGCCACTGTGTATTCTCAATCACGCCGTCGTGCACTGCTTTGAGCCAAGCGGCTTCGCAATCTCCCGCGTGTGCGTACTGCTCGCGGAAAGTCCGCTGCACGATGTCATGGCCGCCGACCAACGGGTCATCAGTCAACAAAGCCAGCAGTTCGATCGCCGTCTTGCCGTCATAGAGTGGGTCAATCAGCGGTTGAATGATGCTGACGGTACCATCGTAAGCGCGGGCATCCCCCCACGACTCCAGGTAGTGCGCTCGCGGGATATGCCACGTGCAGCACTCGGAGGTTTCGTTGTTGAAGAGACTCAAGTGGATGCTGGTCTTCGCTCGCCGCAGGATTTCGGCAAACCGAGGATCCGCTCCACGGTCAAATACCGGATTCCCGCCAATGACCACGAGCGTGTCGAGGTCGCCCTCCTTGAGTTCAATGTCTCCGGGTGAAGGCGGCTCCATCGTATAGGAGATCGTACTGCCGCGGTTGTTCAGGGCCTGATTTATCGCGTGGGCAGTCGCATGCGCTTCCGGAGGCTGGCGTGGTCCGACGGTGATTATGCTGCGTCCCTTCTGATCCAGAAGGTCGCGGGCAATCTGGACGACGTACAAGCGTCGCGATGGGTCCGCGAGCGCACCGTAAGACTGAGACCCCCACATGGCAAGCTCGGTGGCCACGGGGATCCCCAGGGTGATCAGCGTGTACGCCAAATGGCTCGCGGAAACGCCTATGTCTTGTGATCGCACCGCATAACGATGATCCGCCATGCTACCGGTAATGCTGTAAACGCTTTCGACTGTATACAATCGGCTCATACCGCCGGAGAGCGGATCGGCCGTTCGCGAATCGGCAAAGTCGCGGGCGTATTTGATCGCCGCCGGATGCATCATCAGGATGTCCGCGTCGAAGCAAACGATCACCTTGGCTTTATCGAGGTGCAGGTGCGTTCGATACGGCTTGCCGAAGGCGAGCGTTGCGCCTTCCAGTTCGTTGATCCGGGAAATGGGCTCGTACTCGTACCATTTTGCCTGCGGCATCGCCTTCAGCAGGCGTGCCCGCATGTCGATCACACTAGGCGACGATGTGGCTTCGCTCAGGATGCACAGACGCTGCCCGCCGCGTTCCCGCAGCTCCGCGAAATGCGGCTTGGCGAACGCAACGAAATCGTCCCAACTATGGGTGAAGCGATGCCCGTCAGCCCGGCGGATGATCACCTTGCTGCGGTCCGGATCATATAGTTCCAGCACACTGGCCTGGGCGAAAACGTCCGTCGCCCCGCGATTGATCGGGTGCAGCGGATTGCCTTCGATCTTGATCGGCCGGCCGTCGTAGCTGGTAACCAGCAAGCCCTGAGCAAAGCCGCCGAGCTCCATCGCCGTGGCGTACTGCTGCGTGATGCCCGGCGTACGGTTCTCCGGGCGGCGGGCGTAAGGAACGATGTTGTCCTTCGGCCAACGGCAGGAGGTCAGGCCGGCCAGCCCCAGCGAGGCCCCCATGAGCTTGAGGAACTGGCGTCGGGTCGGCGGGGAGAGATTTCTCCATGACGCAGCCGGGAATCGCCGCTCGACCATCGCGCGGAACTCCGGCGTATCGGCCAGCTCGTTCAAGCTGCGCCAATAGACTCTTCCCCTGTCCTGCCCGTCTAACGATGGCATGTCGAGCAATCCGTTGAGGGATTGATGTTATTCTCCACCCGCAGGCGGTGGCCGAGTGCCGCCTGCTCGCTTCCTGCCGACCAGGTCATGCTGGTGATGTACTCCTGAGGGCGAAGCTTCGGCTCCGGATTGCGGTGGCAGTCCAGGCACCATCGCATGCTGAGCACCTCCGCCTGGTAAACCTGCTCCATCCGATCGACCCGCTGGTGGCACGAGACGCACCCGACATTCCGCCGGACGTGCGCGTGGTGATCGAAGTACACGAAGCCGGGCAGGTCGTGTACGCGGACCCACTCGATCGGCATCCCGCTGGCGTAGCTTTCCTTCACCGGCAGGACCTTGGGGCTGTCGGCCAGGATCGCGTGGTGACAGTTCATGCAGACCTGTGTCGGCGGAATCGACGCCTGCCACGAGGTCTCCACCGTGTTGTGGCAGTACCGGCAGTCCATCCCCAGCTTGCCGGGATGCATCGCGTGGCTGTACGGCAGCGGCTGTTGCGGCTGATAGCCTACGTCGGTCGTTGACGGGGAAGCGCCGTAGGCGGCGACAAAGATCAGGTAACTGGGTAGAACGATGACGATGATCACCAAGGCCATGCGCAGCGAGTTTGCCCACCTCGGAAACACGAAGGGCCGCTGCGAGCTTATAGCATTGCGCGGTAGTTGGTCCATCTGCAGAACCCGAACCTGTTTCGGATCCAAAGACCAAACCAGCCGGTTCGCCCCGCCGCACCGCTCGCGACGGGCTCTCCGGACCCATCGGCTGGAGGTCTATGAGACGGCCGGGACTGTAGGTGGCTTAACCGCCTCTGTCAACCTGAACTCGAGGGCCACAGCGGTTGAAGTAGGCGGCGGCGGATTGCTAGAATGCACCTATGTCATACCCGCACGATTTTCCCAAGCTCCGCGCGGTCGAGGCGCATCCCTCTCAGGCTCGCAGGGGCATGATCGATGTCATCGACCCGAGTGGTCTGGCCCCCGACGGGTTGACCCTTTCCGAAGCCGTCCTGTTCGTCATATCGAGGATGGATGGTCGCCACAGCCGGCTGGATATCCAGGCGGATTTCATGCGGCGGCAGGGAACGTTCCTGTTCTCCGACGACTTCGAGAAGATGATCGAGCAGCTGGATCGAGCGCTGTTCCTGGAGGGCCCGCGATTCGAGGCCCATGTGGCCGAACTGACCCGGCAGTACCGGGCCGCGCCGACCCGGCCGCTGCGGGACAAGGAATCACTGGGGGCGCCGCCCGACGGCCTCGCCGATTACCTCGACGCGCTGCTGACCATTCGCGCCAGCCGGGAACCGGAGGCCAACGGCCGCGTCATCGGCCTGCTTGCGCCGCATCTGGACTATGACCGCGGGGCGCCCTGTTATGCCGCTGCCTACCGGGCCATCGCCCGGCGGACCGATGCGCGGCGATTCGTCATCCTGGGAACCAATCATTACGGGCGATCCCGGGCGGTGGTCGGCACCCGAAAGGACTTTGAGACGCCGTTCGGCGTCGTGCGGCATGACGCCGAATTCATGCGGCGGCTGGATAAACGTTGCGGCGCGGACTTGTGCGAGCGGGAATACGATCATGTCCGCGAGCACTCCGTCGAGTTGCAGGTCCTCATGCTCAAGCACCTGCTGCCGGACCGCGAACTCCTGATCGCGCCGTATCTGTGCCCCGATCCGTGCGGACCGACCGGAACGGCCCCGAGCGACGGACAGGGCGTGGACTTGCGGGACTTCGCGGCGGCGCTGTCGGCTGAGATTGCGGCCGACGACGTTCCGACCTGCGTGATCGCCGGCGCGGATCTCAGCCATGTCGGGCGGTATTTCCAGGACGATCGTGATCTGAACGGCGAGGTCCTGCGCGACGTGGAGGACACGGACCGTCAGGCGCTCGATTGCATCCTCAAGTGCGATCCCGAATCGCTGCGCGCCGCCGTCAGCCTGACCGAAAACGCGACCAACATCTGCAGCGTGGGCTGCGCCTACGTTCTGACCTCGGTGCTGAAGGACCGGGCCCGACCGCGATTGCTGCACTACCATCAGGCGCTGACCCGGGAAATCGAGAACTGCGTCACCTGCGCGGCGATGGAATTCACCTCCGGCTGAGGCGGAGGTGATGATCAGCACGCGGTTGTGGCGACGGCGGCGCCGACCTTCTCGAATCGTTCATAGTAGCCCAGGAGGTTGCGTTGCCGGTCCCGCACGGCGACGAGTGTCACGCGCTCGTTCTCAGGCGTCACCACCAGGAATATCTCGTCTTCGCCCGCCTGCAACCGGCGATGGAGATCGACGATCCTCTCACGGGATACGGCGGCATGACAGTCAAATAGCGACTTGCCGACCAGATTGGCGAGGCCGCGCTGCTCGTAGTACTTCTTCTCCGCGGGGCGGTTCAGATGCCGGATGGCGTGGTCGTTGTCGATAAACAGGAGCGGATGGGGAACCGTATCGAGAATGGCCAGGCATGTATCAAGGGAAACCATCTTGCTCCTCCCCGCGATCGAGCGGACCTTCGGCAACCCCCGGCGGTCATCCTATTGTCGTCGAACAGTCACCCGTCGGCAATGGTTTCCTGAGCTGCGGGTCATTGTTCCATTCCTATCGCGCTCCGGCACCGGCGGGGCTCCTGGTCCCCCCACCCGCGCGCAAACAGAGAGCGCCGGCTCCGAAGGGATCGCCCCTGGTTCCGGCGCTCCATGATTCCAAATGCGCGGCCGCTCGTGGAATCGCTTCACCGGCCGCTGCTCTGGTCCTGGATCTCCGTCGCTTCGTTGCTCACCGGCGAGACAGCATAGTCACCATCCGGCGAGATCACATCCGCCGGGATCGTCTCCGCGACACCAACCACGCGGCCGTCGGCCAGCGTGTACCGCAGCAAACCGGACACCATCCCATCCGGCGTGCGGTCCGCGTTGAAAACGGAAAACTGGCGAGCCTCTTTGAGCTGGCGGATTTCAGCAAACATCGCCTCACGCTCCGCACACGGCGCGGGCGGGAAAATGGTCTGCACATCCACCGTTTCGCCGTCGACCAGGGTGAAGCGGATCACGTACTTTCCGAGGCCCATCGGAAACTCGGTCTGCGAGACGATCTCTCCCTCCCCGGCATCCCGCAGCTTCATGATCTCATCCAACCGCATCCGGGCGATTTGCGCGTCGCCGGGTTGCTCGCCAACGGTCGTCTTCTCGCCGCTGCGAAGCGTGTATTCAATTTGATAAACGGTCAGCATCTTTCCCGCGCCAGGCGCGCCCGGGATTCCCGGCCCCTCCAGCAGTCCTATCAGGCGTCCCTCCCCGGCCCGTTTCAGGGCGGCGACTTCCTCCATCGTCGCCTTGATGCCCTCGGCTTCAGCGTCGGAAAACGGCCCGGCCCCAGGGCCTGATCGCGTCACCGACCAGCTCTCCCCCGCATGATGACTACCGGAAACCAGGTACGCCGGCTGGATCGGGGTAAACAGGCTTCGGAGCCACTCCCGGCCGCTTTCCGTCGCCGCCACGCCGACGGCGGTTACGCCAGCCACCAGCACTGCTGCAACGCCGATCTTTCGGAAGGCGCCGCCTCGACGCCGACTGGTCGCGGCGATCTTCATAACCTGCTCATGCACCCCCTGCACCCGGCTCGGGGACATGTCGGAAGACAACGCCGCCGATTCCAACACCCGCTCCAGTTCCTTATCGTCTTCGTACATGATGATCTGCTCCGTTCGTTGTTGCCAAAGGCTTTACCCCTCGCTGTCCAGCCGCTGGCGCAACCGTTTGAGCGCGCGACTCAACCGGGCCCTCACGGCATCTGTCCGGCATCCGAGAATTGCGGCTGTATCCTCATAGGAAAGCTGCGTGTAGTACCGCAGGGCGATGACCGCCTGATCCGCCGGCGGCAGCGCCTGCATCGCGGCCCGCACACGCTCACGACATTGATCCACAACCGACTGAGCGCCCGGCCGGCCGATGGTCTTCGCCGCGATGGAGGCGGCCCATCGTCCGAACAAAAGCCGGCGCCAGCGCAACTTGCGGAGGTGGGCATTGGCGATGTTCGTCGCCACGCGAAGCAGCCACATGTGCAGTTCGCGTCGATCCGCCCGGAGGCTGCGGACGGAGGTGGCGGCCTTGTAAAAGGTCTCGGCGGCCAGCTCTTCGGCCAACTCGCGATCGAAGGAGCGGTGCAACAAGTAGCGGTAGACCGACGCGTAATAGTTGTCGAACTCGGCGTCGAGCAGGGCCAGGGCGGCAGGCCGGCTGACCTTCTGCTCGCCGCGTCGCTCGGTGTTCAATCCACCTTCGGCCAGAGCCATCGTCTGAGCGGTACTCGCCGACACCTGCGTCCCTCCACGAACCGGCACCCAACCGGTTCCCATTCAGAATATGCGCAAGGTCGGTCTTTGTGACCGAATTATACGAAAGATGCCTACTTGGGGGCTCTCCCCCTGAGGAACTGCAGGGTGATGGTCGCCACGCGCTTGCCGTAGGCCTCAGCCGTTTCCAGGTCACCTCGTGAGGGCGACTCCGGGGGCTTGACCTGGAAGCTCGCCGCCATGGGGCCGACAAACGAGCCCATACGGTTGTGCACCTCGGGACCCGGTCCTTCGATCGAGTTCATGACCTCGGGCTTGTTGTGGCACGGAAACATCCCTAGCCCCACGAAAATCATCCCGTGCTGCATGGCGTTGATAACCAGTCCCATCAGCGTGTTCAACTTGTCGCCCGAATAAGAACTGGAATTGGTGAAGGCCCCGGCAATCTTGTCCTTCCAGGCAAACGTAAACCACTTCTTGGCCGCCGCCTCGATGAACTTCTTCATCTCCGCGGACATGTTCCCCATGTACGTCGGGCAGCCGAAGATGATGCCATCCATGCGGTCGAGGTCGTCCAGGCGATTGATCGCCTCGGTGGTGGTGAGCAAATGGGCCTCGACGCCGGCGATGCTCGATACCCCTTTGTGAACGGCCTCCGCCTGGAGTTTCGTATGGCCAAAGCCGCTGTGGTAGACGGTGCAGATTTTCGCCATGGCATAGCTCCTGTGCGTTTTATCGATCCCGGCCAAAGATCCTGCGGTGTGCACCACCCCGGTCTGGTGGCAATGCCCGAACTATGAAGCGTTATAGCCATGCCGTGTCCCCACGGCAATCTTGGAGGCCCGGCAGTTGCCTTCGATGTGCTTCTTCAGGCTTCCGAAGTGCGTTGACTGCCCAGGTGGTCACCCCTAGGATCACGCCGATGTGCTCAGCAAAGGCTGGAGGGATGTGCGGGGGCTGCCCTCGGATCTGATCTTCGGAGGCTGCCCTCGAAAGGCCGCTGCTATGGAGAGGCGTGCGATCGCGATACGGGGAACGGTCCAGGGAGTCGGGTTTCGACCTTTCGTCTACGGGCTGGCCACCAAGCTAGGTTTGCGGGGTTTTGTCAAGAATCAGACCTCCGGCGTGTGGATCGAGGTGGAAGGAGAGTCGGCCGCACTTGATCAGTTCCTGGACCATTTGAGAACCAGGCTTCCGCCCCTGGCACGGATTGACGATCTCTCATGGCAGCCCCAGGAGCCGCGGGGAGATCGGCAGTTTTCCATCGAACACAGCCAGGCTGATGCCGGCGGGGCGGTCGTCATTTGTCCGGATGTCGCCACCTGCGACGATTGTCTCGGCGAGTTGAACGACCCCAAGGATCGTCGATATCACTATCCGTTCCTGAACTGCACCAACTGCGGCCCGCGACTGACCATCGTCAAGGGGGCGCCGTACGACCGCGTGCGCACCACGATGGCCGCGTTCCCCATGTGCGATGCGTGTAGGGCGGAGTACGAAGATCCCGCCGACCGCCGCTTTCACGCCCAGCCCGTCGCATGCCCCGCCTGCGGGCCCAGCCTGACGCTTCTTGATGAAGCCGGAAAGCCCATCACCGGCGGCGACCCGCTGCGCCGGTTCGTCGATGGGCTGAACAACCGGAAGATCGGAGCCATGAAGGGCCTGGGGGGATATCACCTGATCTGCGATGCCAGGGATGCGTCGCTGGTAGACGAGCTGAGGCGCCGCAAGCAGCGTGACGAACGGCCGTTCGCGATCATGGTGGGCGACGTCGAGGCAGCCGGAAGCTTGTGCGAGGTCGGAAAAGAGGAACGCGATCTGCTCCTCTCGCCACGCCGCCCGATCGTGTTGCTTCGCAAGCAGGCGTCCTGCGTCGTAGCGGAAGAAGTAGCGCCCGGCAACCCGTTTCTGGGCGTGATGCTCCCCTACACTCCGCTGCATCATCTTCTGTTGAAGGCGGTGAACGGCATCCCGCTGGTCATGACCAGCGGCAACCGCTCCGATGAGCCCATCGCCTATCAGGATGACGACGCCCTGGCGCGGCTGAACGGCATCGCCGACCTTTTCCTGGTGCACAACCGGCCGATCCACGTCCGCTGCGACGACTCCGTGACCCGGATCATCGACGGGCAGGAGTCGCTGGTCCGCAGGTCGCGCGGCTACGCGCCGGAGCCGATCCGCCTGCCATTCCCATGCTCTGAGCCGATCCTGGCCGTGGGTGGGCAGCTCAAGGGGACGTTCGCCCTGGGACGCGGAGATCAGGCGTTCCTCAGCCATCACATGGGGGATCTCGACCATTACGAAGCATATCGCGCCTTCCAGCGGGATATCGAACTGTATCAGGATCTTTTCGCGGTCAAACCGGCGTGGCTCGTTCACGATCTTCATCCTGACTATGCCTCGACCCGTTACGCGTTGGCGCGGCAGGCCAAAGAGGGCCTCAGATGCATCGCCGTGCAGCATCATTATGTCCACATGGCCGCTTGCCTGGCCGAGAACGGCCTGGACGAGCCGGCGATCGGCGTGAGCATGGATGGGACGGGATACGGGACTGACGGGGCCATTTGGGGCGGTGAGTTCCTGGTGGGCGATTACACTCAGTTCCGCCGCGCGGCCCACCTTCGGTACGTCGGCCTGCCCGGCGGCGACCAGGCCATTCATGAACCATGGCGAATGGCCCTGTCGTATTCGCTGGAGGCAGGATGCGGGCCCGACCTGCTGAAAGAACGTGTCCCGCAGGCGGCGTTACAGGCGGTTCAGCGCATGCTCGAGCGGAAGTTCAATACACCCCAGACCAGCAGCGCGGGCCGGCTGTTCGACGCGGTCGCATCGCTGGCGGGCGTGCGTGACCGCGTGGCCTTCGAGGGTCAGGCGGCGATGCAACTGGAGTGGCTGGCCACGCCTCGCGCGCCGGGAGATTGCTATCCGTTCGAATTGGCCGAACCGGCCGATCCGTCGCAAGGCTCCCCGATCGTCATCGACACGCGCCCGCTCATCCGTGCGGTGATAAGGGATGTGGAGCGGGCCGTGCAGCCGGCGGTCATCGCTCGCCGATTCCATTCCACGATGGTCGAGATGGTCGTCCGCGTGTGCAAACGGATACGCGACCATACCAAGCTGGAAGTGGTCACGTTGAGCGGGGGGACGTTCATGAACGCGTTGCTGACCAGCGAGGTAACCTCGCGTCTCCAACGGGACGGCTTCCGCGTTTACCGCCACCGCCTGGTCCCGCCCAACGACGGCGGGCTCAGCCTCGGCCAGGTCGCCATCGCCGCCCGCCGGGCCGGCGAACATCGACGAAAGTAACGTGACAGCCGCCGATCGGACTCGAACCGATGACCTGCGGTTTACAAAACCGCTGAGTGATTTCACAACGACTGAAACGGCAAGCACTTCCGACGGCGACGCCGCGAGCCCCACCAGTAACCCCGACAGTTCGCAAGGGAATGACCCCGACTTGAGCATGATCGTGGCGGCGTGGCCGGACTTACCCGAGCCCGTCCGCACAGCGATCGTGCAACTCGTGAGGCACAGCGCGAAAGGGAAGGCGCGATGATCGACCATCGACCGGAACCGGGCTCACCTCTCAGGGACGTCAAGACGACGCCTCCTAGGCTCGCCAAGGCACGCGGCGCGGTCCGATGGCATATGAAGGCGGCCTCGGGGCGTGGCGGACGTCCTGGAGCCCCACAACGCTCGCGGCGGGCTGAGGCCCACACATTCCAGGCAGAGACGACCGCGACGGCCGCGCGTGCGGCCGGCAGTCTTCGAAGTCTCACAACAGAAA
>DATKKX010000335.1:0-6180 GCA_035542775.1 Phycisphaerae bacterium
TTCTCGAACACGCTTGCGAGCTTTCTTATGGAGACGCGCACCAGTATCTGAAGATCGCCGAGCAAAACACACCCTTTAACTTCCTGGATGGACCACTTGGGCAGATGTCCGGGATGCGCGTGATCACCTGGCGACACCAAGGAATGGTCTCCGCCCTCGCCGCTCGCCACGCAGCGATTGTCGGCATCGCTCTGAGCACCTATCGTGCGGATCACTCAGAATACCCACCGTCCCTGACGGAGTTGGTTAGTATTTATCTTGAGGCCGTTCCATTGGATCCCTTCGACGGCCAGCCCTTGCGGTACAGGCGGCAGGGAGACAGCGATTACCTGCTCTATTCCGTCGGATACAATCAGATCGATGACGGCGGCACGCGCCAGACTCGGAAGGAAAGTGGCGACCGATCGGAGTGGGATGGCGACAGGATCTTTGAACACGTCAGGCCAGAGTCTAAGTATACATGCGATCCCAAGTTGGAAGAGATCAAGCCGTGAGTAACAGCGCGACGAGTCCAGCCGACACCGAGGCCGAGTCGGTCCCATCACAGTGGCCTGCGATGCGAACCGACGTGCCCAAGACTGTCACCACTCTGACGGGCCTGCCTGCTGTGTTCGGATTGCTCCCGCTTTGGTTCTTGCCGCGAATCATGGGTGTTCGACTGGCCGCAGCCGGCTGGGGTGCAGCGATCCTTGCTCACCTTGTGGCCCTGGCCTTGGGGCTCGGCTTCGTCGCCTGGGCTCAGATCCAATCAAGCCGGCTCACTTACGGCACGCCCGGGTTCATCTCGATCAAAGTCGGCATGCCGGAGGCGCGTGAGACTCTCTCTGAGTACCTGCGGGCGCCTTTCGCTGCACTCGTTGCCGCAGCGCATGATTCTTCACCGCTCATCATCGGATGGGTGAGCAGAATTCCAACGATCATTGGCGCACTTGAGATCGGCATCCCCGTTGTCGCGCTCCTGCTGATGCCTTTCGCCGCCGCCGGCGAACCTCTGGGCCGGCTTTTCGCCCGTTGCTGGCGATTGGTCTTCTGGAGCAGCACGCTCATCATTCCCCTCGGCGTCGGCTGGCTGTTGTTTCCCGCGATCCTGCAGTTGCTGGGAGTCCCCGCGCCCGAGGTACCGGCCGTCACATTCGGCATCCCGCCTGCTTCATCAGACGAGTCCGACGGAGTGGCCGTTCTCCTCTTTGTCATCTGGGCCTTCTGGTGGTTGGTTGTGCTGGTTCGCTCCGGCCTTCAGTACGCGGGGCCCGCCGATGGCCCGGCCTGGCAGCCGCGAACGCCACGATGCCGCAAGTGCGGCTACATCATCCTCGCGCTCTCCGTGGCGGGCAATTGCCCCGAATGCGGTTATCCCTTGGCAAGATCGGTGGCCGCGTTTCAGCGGTCCAGCAGGTTCACGCGCTGGCGTGCGTTCGTGCTGTCCCTCCGCGCGGCGTTTTCGCGTCTTCAAAGGTCGTTCGCGGGCAGCTCACCCCGTTGACGAAACGTGGAATTTTCCAGCCAGGTAGCGAACCCTGCCACGACATTGGCACATTGACCCCGGCCCAATCTCTCGCTCCCGGCTGGCACACAGGTTGCAACAAAGCCCCCCTCTGTGATATCGTTAGTCGGTTTGGGGTTCTTCCCGAACCGAGTCGAGCGCCCCAATCAGAGGGCGATCTGCCGGGATTGCCGAGACGAACGCTCCAACGTCGAGGCCCGTAAATCCCCCGGCAGAGGCCGCTTGGCGCGACTGTCTTCCGAGGGCAAGGAGTCAACCGGAGAGTAGGTCCATGTTTCCCATCCTGGACGCCAGGCAACTGGCTTCGGACGTGAAGTGGTTTCGTATCAAGGCCCCCCTGGTGGCCAAGCATCGCCAGCCGGGGCAGTTCGTCATCCTGCGCCTGGGCGAGAACGGCGAACGCATCCCGCTGACCATCGCGGACACCGATGTGCAGGCGGGCACGATCGAGCTGATCGTCAAGGCGATCGGCAAGACCACCACCGAGCTCTGCAAACTGGGCAAGGGCGACTCGATCAACGACGTGATGGGCCCGCTGGGCCGCCCGACGGAGATCGAGAAGGTCGATCACGCCGTGCTGGTCGGCGGCGGCGTGGGGACGGCGGTCATCTACCCGCTGGCCAAGGCCCTGCGAACGATGGGCAACTACGTCACTTCCATCACCGGCGGCCGCACCAGGGAACTGGTCGTCCTGGAAGAGGAACTGAAGAAAGTGTCGGACGTCGTCTATGCCACGACCGACGACGGCAGCTACGGCTTCAAGGGCACCGTGGCTGACAAGCTCCGCGAGCTCATGGCCGTCAACAAGCCACCCATCGGCGCGATCTACTGCGCCGGGCCGGTCCCGATGATGCGGGCCATCGTCGAGCTGACCCACCCGACGGGCATCAAGACCATCGTCTCGCTCAACCCCATCATGGTCGACGGCACGGGCATGTGCGGCGGCTGCCGCGTCTCCATCGGCGGCGAAACCAAGTTTGCCTGCGTGGACGGACCGGAGTTTGACGGGCACAAGGTGGACTTCAAGGAACTGGCCGACCGGCTGACGGCCTATCGCAAGCAGGAGAAAGTGTCGTTCGACCGGTTCCAGGGGCATGAGTGCAAGCTGGGGACGCAGGCGCCCGTGAGCGGTGGGAGGTAAGACGGATGGCTGAAATGACACCCAAAGAGCGGATGAAGATCAATCGGCAGCACATGCCCGAGCGCGATCCGTTTGTGCGTAACAAGGACTTCAACGAGGTCAACCTGGGCTTCCAGGAGCAGATTGCCAAGACCGAGGCCGAGCGTTGCCTTCGCTGCAAGGACCGCAAGTGCATCGACGGTTGCCCCGTCGGCATCGACATCCCGGTGTTCCTTGACTTTATCGCCGCCGGCGACATGAAAGGCGCGGCGGAGTGCCTGCTCGGCGCCAACGCCCTGCCCGGCATCACCGGTCGAGTCTGCCCGCAGGAGGAGCAATGCGAGCAAGTCTGCATCCGCGGCAAGGGTAAGGGCACGCCCGTCGCGATCGGGCACCTGGAGCGATACATCGCTGACTGGGCCCGCGAAAACATGGACATCAAGACGCTGCTGGCCCCGCCCAGCGGCTTCCACGTGGCGGTGGTCGGCTCCGGGCCGGCCGGTTTGACCGCCGCGGGCGAGTTGGCCCGCAAGGGTCACGATGTCACCATCTTCGAGGCGTTGCATCAGCCGGGCGGCGTGCTGGTCTATGGCATTCCCGAGTTCCGCTTGCCGAACAAGATCATCGACGCCGAAGTCGACCGCCTTCGGGCCATGGGCGTGAAGATCGTCACCAACGTGGTCGTCGGCAGGACGTTCACCGTCAACGAGCTGCTCAACGAGGAAGGCTTTGACGCCATGTTCATCGCCAACGGCGCCGGGCTACCGATCTTCCTGAACATCCCCGGCGAGAACCTCAAGGGCGTCTTCTCGGCGAACGAGTATCTCACCCGCGTCAATCTGATGCGGGCCTATGACTTCCCGAACGCCGACACGCCGGTCATTCGCGGCGAGCGCGTCGTGGTGCTGGGCGGCGGGAACGTGGCCATGGATTCGGTGCGGACGTCCAAGCGGCTGGGGGCCAAGGAGTCGATCCTGGCGTATCGCCGCAGCCGCACCGAGATGCCCGCACGGAAAGAGGAAGTGAAGCACGCCGAGGAAGAGGGCATCATCTTCAAGTTCCTGACCAACCCGAAGCGAATTCTCGGCACCGAGGACGGCTGGGTGAAGGGCATCGAGTGCAGCCAGATGGAGCTGGGCGAGCCCGACGCGTCCGGCCGCCGCCGGCCGATCGAGATCAAGGGCTCCGAGTTCGTGATCGACTGCGACCTGGTCGTCGAGGCCATCGGCACGCGGGCCAACCCGCTGCTGACCGCGACAACGCCGCAGCTCAAGACCAACAAGTGGGGCTACATCGAGGCCGCCGAGGACGGCGCGACGAGCATGCCGGGCGTGTATGCCGGCGGCGACATCATCCGCGGCTCGGCCACGGTGATCCTGGCCATGGGCGACGGCAAGAAATCCGCCGCCGCGATGGACAAATACCTCCGCGAGGTGAAGAAGACACCGAGTCGGAAGGGCAAGTAGCTCAGTGACTGAGGCACTTGGGGAAACAAGGGCTATCGAGGTCCGCGTTTCCCCTCTTTCTTGCGCGGTTGCCTCAAAGGACCGCCATGACTCCGGCGACGAGAACCGTCATCGCGGACACGGCTACCAGACCAACATTGCACACAATCCAGGGTCTCAAGCGACCGCGAATTTGTGGGTTGTCATCGCGATTGAGATCGTGCCCGGCCCTCGCTTTTTGCAGCGCCAGCCCGCCGAGCACCAGACCGGGGATTGGGAAGAGCATCCAGATGAACGGCACGTCGGCTTCGTACACGGCTGCCAGGCCGATAAGAAATAGAGCCACGAGGATCCAGGCGACGCGTCCGGCGGCCTGCAGCATGCGCCGTCGCATGTCCGCCAGTCCCATCGAATCGACGGAGATCAGCACAAACAACAGGAGGGCCACTACTGGGGCGATGCAGGCATCCACGCAAGGGATGCTCCCCACTCGACCGCTCCGGAAGATGCCGTATACAGTGGCAATCCCGCTCCCGACCGCCTGTACCGCCGCCGCGAACCGCAGATCGTCGAGCACCTCGATGCACCACGCCGCGTTGAGCCCGACGATGCCCTCCTTGTCATAATGAAAGCCGCATTCCGGGCAGCGGTGGTCGGGCAGGGCTCGAAGATCGTATCCGCACTGCGGGCAGTGCACGCTGGGAGGAGCCACGTTATTGGATGCAGGCGACATGGACGCTTACATAAGAATACCGGGCCTGGCCGTCGCGGCCAAGCGCGGGGGCAAGAACACTATCACCGATAAGCATGCCGCCGCCGGGCCTGCGATCCATACATCTTATCCCGCCTCCATCTTGTAGCGTCATTCGGCTTGACCGGTTGCCAAACATATTGAATGTTTAACCTGACGCATAGGTTCGGCGCGGTGCGCCGACCCCGAAAAACGCCGGATGGTGGGGAAATGCTTCCAGCGATTTCATCAGACTTGCCGGCCTATCTGCTGCCGCCCAAGGCGGGCGACGATGACCGGCATACATCATCGGATGATTTCGGCCCGGCCGTTCGAGTGGACATCTCGGCGGAAGGGGCCATTGATGCTCAATCCGCGCAGCCCGGCACAGGGTTGTACGGTCCGGATGGCCAATTCGTCGATTCCGCGGCCCGCAGAGACCTGCAGAACGGGACGCCGTCAGAGGAACCCCAACCTCAGCCGGCCGCGGAGCAGGAGTCCCCAGAGGCAAATGGAAGCGATGCGCCTTCACAGCCCCAGGCTGATGTTCCCACGGTTCTAAACAACGCGACTCAGAACACCCAACACGATCGCGATCTCGCTCTGGCCAACTATGACTCGATCATTCCGCCGGCAGCTCGGGAGGAACTGGCGCATCTGGCCGACCGCGTCCAGCGCAAGTCCTCAGAGCAGGCCCTGAGCCCATCCGAATACAAGAAGCTGGCCGAACTGCTGATGCGAGTCGGCCGGCACTCCGATGCCATGTGGGCAAGGAGCGAGGCGGAAAAGCTGCAACAGGGCGAACAACCCGCGGACGCGCAGTCCGACATGCCCTCGTCGATGCTGGCGACCGCTGGCGTGGCGTCATGAGCTGATGGTGCAGAAGCCCAGCCCTCTGAACCGCCGCGTTCACAGCGTTTCATCGTTCGTACAACATCCTTTCGTCATCCCTGACCGCATCCAGTCGAAGCGGGACCGACCTGTTTGAATGGTCTGTCGTCCGGGCGTTTGTCGTCGCCGGCGGGAGCCGGTTCCAAACTTGTCAGAGCCTTGGACCCACGGGAACCGCGAGCGGTACGGCGCGGGGGGCTGCGGGGATGGCTCGCCCGCATTCCGGGCACCTGCCCGATACGTTGCCGGTCAGGTTGTAGCCGCAGTTCGTGCACAGGATGCCTCTGATGTCGAAGGGCGGGCGGTGGGCGTGCTTCTTCAAGATGACCTTCGTCCTGGCCCATTTGTCCCCCCATCGCCGCCCCTTGAGAAGTTGGAATGCCACGATCGCCGGCACGACCGGAATGAGCAACACGAGGTTGCGTTTTAGGCTGCAAGCGAAGCCGGTCGGCTCAAGCGTGTCCTTGTCGACGACTCGCACCCTGCAGAG
>DATKKX010000336.1:0-2003 GCA_035542775.1 Phycisphaerae bacterium
GACCGTGCGCCATCATGGCGGGTACCGGTGCGAAGAAGAAGAGCAGCCCCAGGATGATGTAGACAGCGAGCAACTGCGCACCTTTCAGCCAGTCGGACTCGCCGTTGCCGGCCACCTGGGCGGTGATCAGCATGGCGATGAAGACCGAGAAGACGAGGCCGGGGCGGAAGATCAGGTCCATCGGTGCAGGACCGACGACGTGGCTGAACAGCACAAGCACCGGTGCGACGAACAGCGCGATTTGGACGCTCGATCCGATGGCAATCGACAGCGAGAGATCCATGCGATTCTTCATTGCCGCCTGCACGGCGGTGGCATGCTCAGCGGCGTTGCCGAGGATGGCGACCACGAACACGCCGACGAAGAGGAAGTTCAGGCCCAGCGCGTGCGTCGCCGGCTCGATGGCGCCGACCAGAATCTCGCTCATCCAGGCCACCAGCACAGTTGCCCCGACAAGGACGAGAAGCGCCTGCCGGAGGCTCCACCGAGTCGGCTCCGCGCTCTCGCTCCGCTCTCCCGCAAACCACGTCTTGTGCGTAATCAGTTCGAAACACAGGTTGAGCGCGTAGCCGGCGATCAACATGCAGGCGATGGCGACGCTGAGATTGATTTCAAGCGTCGCATATCCAGTCCCTACCTGCGACCGAAACACGGCCAGTCCCATTAGCGCAGTGGCCGCCAGCGTCAACATCGTCGCTTGCGACCGAGCCGCTTGTGCGTTGTAGCTTTGCACACTGAACTTAACGCCTCCCGCCAGCATCGCCGCGCCGAGCACTAAGAGGACATTACCAATGATCGAGCCGATGAGCGAGGCCTTGACGACCTCGTAAAGCCCACTGTTCAGCGCGACCACCCCGATGATGAGTTCGGCGGCATTGCCGAATGTCGCGTTGAGAAGGCCGCCGACCCCTTCTCCCGTATAGCTCGCGACCTCTTCGGTAGCCCGTCCCATCCAGCCGGCGAGGGGGATGATAGCGAGACCGGAAGCGATGAAGATCCACACATGTCCCGAGGGATTCGCGTATTCCAGCAGCACCGTGACCGGCACGAAGAGCAGCATCCAGTTCAACATCTTCACCAATTCCCTCAGTTGATCCAACCCTGTTGCTGAAATTTCGGTCTAATCTGGTCTGCGATTTCCTTCGCAATCGCCTTTGCTCGGCCCTCAATTTTGGCGCTACCGCTGTACTCCCCATAGGCTTTCGCCCCGCCGCCGACGATGAGGCCCACGGGGCTACTGGTGACAACCAAGGCGGCAACTCCAACCGCACCCCCCGGGGTTTTACCTCCGGCGGCATCTACGTTGCCGGAACCGAGTTTTCGTAGTCCCTGGGCTGTCATTTGCAAGCCCTCGACCGCAACCTTCAACTCGGATGCCCCGGAGCCGAATCCGACTGCAACGCGCTTGGTCGCACTGCCCTCGTCGATCGAGAGGAGGTAGCCCCGGAGTACAAGATCGTTAATCGCCGGCGTCGTTCCATTCGAAGCCCGCGCCGCCGGCAGTCCCATGCCGCGGATCTCCTCGACCAGCTGCGTCGCAATGAGAGTGCCCATCTGACGGCCGGTTTCGATCTGCTCGGGGGTTTGGGGCGCCGGGTGCTCGACTTGCTGACCGGCGAGCGCAGAGTCGGCCGGAACCTCGGCGGGCGTGGCAGCGAAGTTGTATATCCAGATGTGACCGGGGCGAGGGATCTTTCCCCCCTGATATTCTTGACGCCCGGACACCTTGGTTGAGGCGCACCCAACGATCAGGACCAGCGCGAACAGGCACCAGATGATATGGCTATGGGACTTCATCGCGAGCCTCCACTCATGAATGGTTGTGGTGCTCTCACCTCACTTGCCTTTCTTCCTAGCTGCCACCCAGCCGGCATGGTGTTCGCGGAGAATCCGCAGAACCCCCGGGGCATCCTCCACGCACTGCAGTATGCCGTGATGCCGTCATGGTCATGTCAACGCCTGAGTGACGGCTGTCTCCAGCATGTCCAGTCCCGCCCGTACGT
>DATKKX010000337.1:0-8304 GCA_035542775.1 Phycisphaerae bacterium
ATCGGGCTTGAAATACTCCATCGCCCAGGCATAGTCGTTTTTGTCCCGGGCATTGTCTTCGGGATCAAACCCGTTCAGGCTGACCAACTCGAAATTGGACGCTTCCAGGCCGCCCACGCCTGTAAGGATCGGCGTGAACCAGACCGCACACGACAGTGCAGATAGCAACAGGAAGATTACGAACCACGAGATTTGAAAGAAGCGCCTTGGGGGATTCTGTCGTCGGTTCATCGACTCCAACTCCTGGCCGAGTTGCCGCGTTTGCCCCCCTCGGCTGTGCCCATTCTAGAGAGCCCGCCCGCACAACCGCAAGAACAAAACGCAGCCTGTCATGCGAAATGACCACGGGAGAGTCTCATGCCGCTGGGTCTACTGATGGTTCACGGTGCCGCTGATCAGCCCAAGATCACTTCGACTCCACCTCGATCCTGGCCGGAGTGGAAAGCGTGTCCGTCAGATAGCTGTAAGCCGCCTCGTCCCCCTGCAGGCTGCCCCTGAAGAAAGCCACCAGCAAACCCGCTGTAAGACGCCGCATCTTCCCCGGATCATCCCCCGAGGCGCAGACCATCCCGGACGCCGCCGCCCATTGGTCGTCAAGCATGTCCCCGTGGCCGTAGTCCGGGGCCACGACGTGCCACGCCGGGGACTGGCAGGCGGCATAGAACTGAACATGGTTATCGCTCGCCGGCGCACAGGACCCGCCGAGACCCGTGCCAATCACCAATGATGGAATCGCGAACGGAAACGTGCCCTGCACCACCCGCGCCTGGTTGCCCAGTGGACCGCCTGTTCCGTCGACCGGATCGACGCCCGCCACCGCCTTCGCTCGCCCGGAGTTGGTCGTGAGAACCAGCCACGCCACTTTGCCGCCGCGCGAATGCCCCGCCAGTCCAAGGAGATCCGTGCGGACAGCAACTCCGGCGACGTCCGCAAGGTGACTTGAAATCCAGTCCAGCACGCTTGCCGCCGCGATGGCTTCCTGGGCCGCGGTCGGATTGCCGAGTAACGGACCGATCCCCGGTTCGTACATCTGCGGAGCCACCACCACGAAGCCATGACTGGCCAGATGACGAAGAATCTCACCGTACATGGCGTTGCGGGCCATGAAACCGTGCTGAAACACGACCACGCAGTAGACCCCGGTCTCTTCCGGCGCGTGAATCAGCAGCGGGACCGGCGCGCCGTCCTGGCAGCGTTCCATGGCAAAGGTGCGGACGGTCAGCGGCCCGGGCTCGTACGGGTCCGCGCTGCTGTGGAACGGAGCCGTGTCAGCGCCCTGTGAACCTCCAGATTGCACTGCAGCCTGCTCTTCCATGCAGGCGGGCTGCGGGGCGCATCCGGCCGTAACGATCGTCAGGACAGTCGCCAGAAGCGTGAATCTAAGCACTGCGTATTTCCCTTCCTCTACGGAGCCATCGAAAACCCCGGGGCGAAAAGATGCCGGGATTCGATATTATGCCGTCGCCTCCGCCGGGTTCCATATCATGCAGACCACGGGGTTCATACCCAGGGATTTTTGCGGCTCCTCTAATTGTATGCGCTGCGGCCATTGCAGGGTTTTGTGCTTCGGAGGATGCTTGATGGCCCAGGATGTGCGGGCGGGCATGCGGCCGGCGCGGCGTTGCCGGCGGATAGGCGCGGGCCATGGCAGCCCGCGGCCGCGCGGCTGGCGAGGTCGGACAATGAGGGCCCTGGTTTGGTTTCGCTCTGATCTGCGCGTCGACGACAATACGGCGCTCTCCGCCGCATGCGCTGCGGCGGACCGCGGCATTGCGGGCGTCTTCCTCCTGTCCCCCCGACAATGGCGCCGGCATGACTGGGCTGACATCAAGGTCGAATTCCTGCTGCGTAACCTGGCGTGCCTCGCCGAACGCCTCAAACGCTGGCGTATTCCCCTCCTGGTGCGAGAAGCCGCGACCTTTGCGGATGTGCCCGACGTCCTGCTCGCCCTCGCGAATCGACTGCAATGTGACGCCCTCTATTTCAATCGGGAGTACGAGGTCAACGAGCAGCGGCGCGACGCGGCGGTGGCCAAGACCTTTGAACGAGAAGGCATTGCTGTCCGAAGCTTCCACGATCAGACGATCGTGCCGCCCGACGCCCTGCGAACGTCCACCGGTCGCTTCTATACGATGTTTGCGCCGTTCAAGCGGGCATGGATCGCCTGTGTGCGGGAACGCGAGCCGGCGCCGGTGCCCGCTCCGCGTCCACAGCCTGCCCTGGTTTGCGCGCCCGACTCGATCCCCGAGTCGGTGGCCGGCTTCGATCTGTCGAAGGGATCTCTGGAGGAGTGGCCCGCCGGGGAGCGGTACGCCGCGGCGCGGCTCTCCACCTTCGTCGATCGGCGGCTGGCTTCGTACAAGCAGCTTCGAGATTTCCCCGGCAGCGAGGCGACCAGCCGACTGTCCCCCTACCTCGCGATCGGCGTGATTTCCCCGCGACGATGCCTCGCGGAGGCGCGCCAGGCGAACCGAGGGCGACTCAATGACGGCCGCGCCGGCCCTGCCACGTGGATCAGCGAGCTCGTGTGGCGCGAGTTCTACCGCCACGTGTTGATCGGCTACCCGCGGGTGAGCATGAATCGGGCGTTCAAGCCGGCAACCGAGAGACTGCCGTGGCGACATGACGAAGAGCCGTTTCAGGCCTGGTGCGAGGGCCGCACCGGATTCCCCATTGTCGATGCGGGCATGCGTCAACTCTTCCGGACCGGCTGGATGCACAACCGGCTGCGCATGATCGTGGCGATGTTCCTGAGTAAGGACCTGTTCATCGACTGGCGCCGGGGCGAACAGCACTTCATGCGGCATCTGGTTGATGGCGACCTGGCCAACAACAACGGGGGCTGGCAGTGGTCCGCTTCGACCGGAACCGATGCGGTGCCGTACTTCCGGGTTTTCAACCCGTGGCTGCAGTCTAGAAAATGTGATCCGGACGGTGAGTTTATCCGCCGCTGGGTGCCGGAACTGCGCTGCGTGGACCCGCGCGTACTGCACCACCCGCCGTTGCTGGCGAGGGAAAGGCGTGCCGGCCTCGCCTATGCCCAGCCTATATGCGACCACGAAGCCGCAAGACAGCGCGTGATCGAGGCCTTCCGGAATCTGCCCGAAGTCCGGGCACGCCATCATTGAACCTGGTACGGTCATACGACACGGCCTCGCCACTCATCCAAGCTCAATGATGTCGCCGTACGCCCGTCGTAGTCAGATCCAATGTAGGGTGCGTGCTCGACGCACCTTTGATGGAGACGTCGCTGCACGGTGGAGGATGGAGGCCTAGAGCGTGAGAGGCGATCACGTACGGAGTGAAGATGGGCAGGATAGGGAATTTCGCAATCTCGGAGCCGAGACTTCGACCGGCACAAATTTCTTCTGCTGCACATTAGCGCATGCTAGTGCGTGTCACCGCAGACGGCCGATTCCGGCCATCATCTGTTTTTGGTTGTCAGCTTTGAGTCGGCCTTCTCTTACGCGCCGTATTCAAGAGTACATTCTAACATTTACCTAAAAGAAAGTCGATGACGTCAAAATTTGAAACGGGAACAGATCAGAATGAGGGCGGGCCGCGGGGGTGACGGGAGTGGTCCGAGCAAGACAAGGGCTTCAGGCTTGAACGGAGTTCGCGGCATCCGTGGCCGGAGCGGCGTCCCGCTGCGGCGGGACTTGCCCCTGGTCACGCAAGCCCAGCCTTTCAGGCTTAAGGGCC
This sequence comes from Phycisphaerae bacterium, assembly GCA_035542775.1. Lineage (GTDB taxonomy): Bacteria > Planctomycetota > Phycisphaerae > UBA1845 > UTPLA1 > DATKKX01. Next base: position 3,703 of record DATKKX010000337.1, read on the forward strand.
GGCGAGCTTGCAGCCTCGGCCACGGCTGTGCTAAGCTGTAACTGGTGCGGTCACCAAGGCTGCACCAGCGCAGGCCGGAAGCCTGCGCCACAAGACACGCGACGGCCGGGGGGACCTGGAAAAACAGCCAAGCCAACCCGAACCGGCGTGAGCCGTTGGAATCGGAGAACAATTGTGGCCAAAGGTCCGGATCAATTCGAGAGCCGCTACGAACGGAAACGAGAGGCCAAGGAGCGTCACCTGAAGGAGCTGCCCGGCGAGGACGACGCGCCGCTTCCCAAGCCGGTCGAGCCCATCAAGAAGGAAAAGGAAGAGCCCGGCCGCAACGACCCGTGCCCGTGCGGCAGCGGCAAGAAATACAAGCAGTGCTGCCTCAACAAGGACAAGAAGAAGGGGTGGTTCTCAAAGTGGCTGAAGTGAGGAGTGACCGCCGATTGTCATTCCCGGCCTGCGCCGTATCATGATGCCATGCGCACGCTGCTGCTGGATCTGGCCTACATCCCGCTGGCGATCGCCTACCTGCCGGTGCTTCTGTATCAGATGATCGTCCTGAAGAAGAACCGCCACGGCTGGGCCGAGCGGTTCGGGTTCATCCGCCGCCGGGTCAGCCCGCGGCCCTGCGTCTGGATCCACGCCGTCTCGCTGGGCGAGGTCAATGCCACCAAGAGCCTCGTCACCGAGATCGAGAAACGCCTGCCCTCCTACGACATCGTCATCTCCGCCACTACCGACACCGGCTACACGGCGGCCGTCAAGCATTATCAACCCAAGCGGATCCTCCGCTATCCGCTGGACTTCTCCTGGGTCGTCCACCGTGCTTTCGACCGCATCCACCCCGACGCCGTCATCCTGATGGAGCTCGAGGTCTGGCCGAATCTCATCGCCGTCGCCCGCCGCCGAGGCATCCCCATCCTGATCGCCAACGGCCGCGTCACCGAGGAACGCTCCATGCGGCGGTTCCGCAAGCCGGTGGTCCGCTCGCTGGCGCGGCGGATGTTCGGCGACATCACCTTCGCCGGCGTTCAGAACGAGGCCTATGCGGCACGGTTCGCGGAACTCGGCGTCCCGCGCGGGCAGGTGGTGGTCACCGGAACGATGAAGTACGACACCGCCCTGATCGCCGACAGCGTGCCGGGGGACGCCAATCTGGCCGCAGCAATGGGCATCGACCGCGACAAGCCGCTCTTCGTTGCCGGCTCGACCGGGCCGGGCGAGGAGGAGCTGATCCTGCAGGCGTATTCGCAACTGCTCGACGACCAAGACGGCCTTCAGCTTGCGATCATTCCGCGGAAGCCGGAGCGGTTCGACGAGGTCGCCCGGCTGATCGAGGGCCGCGGTTATGCGTGTGTCCGGCGAAGCCTCCGCGCCAATAGCAATAACGTGCCGGCCGGCAGCGATGCGGCCGCCGGCGACAGGCCGGTCGTCTTCCTCGGCGATACCATGGGCGAGCTGCGGAAGTTCTACGCGTTGGCTGACGTAGTGTTCGTTGGTCGCTCGCTGGTGCCCATGGGCGGATCGGATCTGATGGAGGTGGCCGGGCTCGGTCGGGCGATGTGTTACGGTCCGTACGTCGAGAACTTCGCCGACGTTTCCGAGAAGCTGCTCACGGTGGGCGCGGCGGTCCAGCTCCAGTCTGCCGACGACCTGGTCCCGACGCTGCGACGGCTGTTAGCTGACAGATCCGCATCCGCGGCGATGGGCCGATCCGCACAAGAGGTCGTGCGGCGGAACACTGGAGCGACTGCCCGCACGGTGGATCTGCTTTGTGAGTCTCTCGGCCGACGGGCCGGCCACCCCAAGACTTCGATCAGCACGCCCAAGCTTCCGGAAGCCTGCCGGGCCTGATGCGCGGTGCACCGGCTTTCAGCCGCCGATCACCCTGTTCAGGAACAGCGCGATGTCACGGCCGTCGGTCGTTCCGTCGTTGTTCATGTCCGCCAAGTTGATGTGACTGGGATCAAGCGGCAGCCCCAGAATCGCACTGACAAACAACGGGACGTCGTCCCGGTTCACAACGCCGTCGTGATTGAGATCGCCCCGCTTACTTGGTCGCAGCATGGGGTCGCCGTTCAGCACCATGCCGTAATACCACTCGCGTTCCCACTCCTCGAAGGGCGACTGGGCATCGAACCACTCCCGATACGCAGTGCCGACGGTTTCTCCCTGGCCCAGCGGAGCGGTGAAATCCTGGAAGTTCAGCATGCTGCCGCTCTTCGCTGACGCGACCGTGATCAGCCCATAGGTGGTGTTGAAGATGTAGGCGCCGGCGAGGTAATCCGCATCGGTGAAACGCCCCGGCCCGCAGGCGAAGAGGTTGTAGAAGAGCACCGGCGGGTCGCGGTTCTGGATGTCCTGAGAGAGAACCCAGTCGCCGTGGTCGTAAAAGACGCCGATGTCGAATGGATAGCCGCTTCCGACGCCCGGCTGCCACGTGCCGAAGGGCGCGGCATCGCCCGCGCTCGGCCGGACGCCGCTCTCGCCGCCCAGATAGTCCTGGCTGAGCCGCGTGCCCTGGTCGGGATTGACATAAGGCCCGTTCATCAGCCACGTGCCGATGTAGGAGATCGCTGACGGCGCCGGATCATAGGTCAGTCCGCTCACGGGCGTGCCATCGGCGTTGCAGAAGCGGGCACTGAACCCGCTGGCCCCCATCCACTCGGAGATCTTGACCAGCAGGCGGTTCGTGCCGGCAACTAGATTGACGTTGAACTTGGTCATGTCGGGTGTATACCCGCCGTAACGATTGTCGTACAGCACCACGGACCCGTTCAGCCAGACGCGGGCCCCGTCGTCGTAGCCCATCCACAACTGGCAGGACTTGCCCGCGTTGGTGTTGACGCGGACAAAGGCATAGCAGGCGCCGTAGTCCGTGCCGCCGCAGTATGAATCCAGATCGACGTACGGGCCGGTTGAAGAGGATGCCGTCCAGGTCTGGCCGCCCATCACCTGCCCGGCCGACGGATTGACCAAGGCTTCGTTCACACCCAGGTAGTTGGTGGTCAGGTAGGACCAGAAATTGTCGGCGATGTCCTGATGGAAGCCGTTGAGCAGCCAGCCACGGATGAACTGCGCTTCTTCCCCGTGGGTGTTGGGGTCGCTGAGCTGGTAGTCGAGATCGGAGAAGGTGCCGCCGCTCGGATCCGTAATGCGGGCCGAGAATTGATAGCTGCCCCCTCCCTGGCTGACCTTGCAGAGCAGCCGGTTCCAGCCCTGGTTCAGCGTCACCGCGGCGGTGTATTGATCGGCCGTCCAGCCCTGATAGACGTCGCGCGTCAGGACATTGCTGCCGTTGAACCAGACTTTGATGCCGTCGTCGCTGCCCAGCCGGAGCCGGGCGGCGCGGGCGGTCGGGCTTTTCACGTACACATGGGCGTAGGCGGCCGATTCGGTCGGACGGGTGCTGAAGTAGTGCCCGCCGGAATAGCTGTGGACGCAGACCTGTACGAAGTGCTGACCGAGATCCATCTGATTCAGATAGTCCGCCGCGGTGGTGAAGTAACCGTAATCGTAACGGGCGACATTGCCGCCGTAGACCAGGTTCAGCGCCACATCCATGTCGTACCAGTCTTCTTCCACGTATTCGAGGCCGCGCCAGGGCTCGGTCAGCGTGCCGGCACGGTAGGCATGGGCCTTGGCGAGGTAACCATTGACCATGTTGGCTTCGGTGTCGTAGGTCAGCGTGTGGGCGTAGATCCGGGCCACGAACAGCTCCGGGCCTTCGTCGCCGCTACCGGCTTCGTGGACTTCATACACGCCGTCGCCGTCGGTATCCTCCCAGTGCCCGTCGACATCCATGTAAAACAAATCGCAGGGGAACGAATCCCCGGAGACTTCCGCCCAAGCGGCGGTGATGTCGCCAATAAACACTACGCCGATGCTGCCGGCATAGTATCGAGCCGCCACCCATGCCTTGATCTCCGCCGGCGTGCCGCCCGAGACGGTCTGCATGAAGACGGAAGAGCCTTCGGCGGTCAGGTCGGCGATGTACTGGTTGAGACCGGTGGTGATGCTCGGATACAAGGTCGCATCCACCAGAATGGAAATCGGCAGGTTGCCCGGACTTCGCGGTCCGGCCTGAGGCGTCTGCGGAGCGAACTCGCGCGCTTCTGAAAAGCACGCCGGCTGGAGCGGATGCGATTGCAGATAGGCGGCATGCGTCCCGGGCAGCTCACCATGCGGCGAGGTCCAGCGAAGCCTGGGGATGTAGCGTCCGTCCTGCCTCTCGGCAGCCGTCGCGGCGACGCCGCAAGTCAGAGCAAGAGCACCGGTCAGCAGCACCCCCAATGGACGACCTGCGCGGCGGATCGACATCTTCATGCAGTCCCCTCCCGTTGGAGCGAGAGAACAACCGCGAAGGAAGTGCCGACGAACCGGTGCCGGGCAATTCCCTCTGCGGATAAACCTCTGCTCTCCTCCGCTATGATACCACGACCGGCATGATTTTCGATGCCGGTCTCGGGGCAAATCGCCGGATGGATCCCTCTTTGGCGGTCTCTTGACGGCTATCTCGCCTCCGGCCAATGATGTGCTGAGAGGCTTTCTCAAGGCTGCCGCGGCACCGGCCGGGGGCCGGTGCCATTTCGTGTTTCGTGGACCGGTTCT
>DATKKX010000338.1:0-16107 GCA_035542775.1 Phycisphaerae bacterium
CGCTCTCTTGTTCGCCCTGGCCATGCCTGCCTCGGCTCAGGAGCCCGTGCCGCCGACCTACCCGGTTGAGCAGCGCGTGTCGCCGAGCAGCCCGTCGGAGCATCTCGAGCCCGGCTGCGTCGCCATCGACGAGGATGGACGCTACGTGATTGCGTGGTCTCAGGGAGACATGCGCCCCTACCCGTACAGCCCCTACGACGACGTCCTGATCATGTACTACGCGAGCGATGGCACGCCCGCTCTCGAGGAGCCTCTGGCGCTCTCGGCCGCGCAGAGTCCCAACGGGCACATCGCTCACGGTACGCCGTCGATCTCCATGAGCCTGAACGCGCACATCCGCGTTGCCTGGTTGAGCGAGAACAGCGACGGCCGGCCGGCTATCGGCCCCATCCTGCAGCAGAGCGACTTTACGTGGGGATCAATGCCGACTCCCATACCGCACCCCATCGATGACTCGCTGCTCGGCATCACCCACGATGCACCCTCGGCCGGGATAGCGGACTATGGGCCGGGCCGTAACGCATGGTCGGATTTTTCGTATTGGTGGACCGGCCTGACGCCCCGCGGTTTGGTCGAGGGCCTCGATCGGGATGATTTCGAGACCCTCCGGCCATGCGAACACTCAGGCGAGGATCCGTACCCTATCTGCCGTGCCGAGTGGATGCCGAACATGGCCATGCGGCCGACCGATGGTTATTTCTGCGTGGCGTACGCGGCCGACGAGGAGCCGACCGCGGAGTTCTCACCCTTCAACATAGCCCTGCGCGTGTGCGCGCCCGACGGAACGGCGATCGCTGGACGTGAGGGTCCAGATCCAGCGGATCCAAACCAGTGGGTGAACGATCCATCCGTGGAACTGGCATACAGTTCCCAAGGTTCGCCCGCCGTCTCGTTCATCGGCGATGACATCGTTCTTGCCTGGTACGGGCCTTGGCTGCCGGGATGCGACGAGAAGATGCACATCTGGGCCCGCCGGTTCAAGTTCGACAGCGCCACGGGCACGCTGCGCGATCCCAACGCCACGGCGGGCGAGGGGCGCAGGGGAATGTTCCGGGTGGACAGCGATCCAAACATGGTTGTCTGGGAAATGGCCAATCCGGCCGTGGCGCTGTCCTGGAACCCCAATGCCCTCGGGCGCTCTAACTGCGAGGGCTGCTTCTTGGTGGCCTGGAACGTGGCCAACCCCCAAGCCGGCCGGCAGGAGGTCCACGGCCAATACTTCAACGTCGAGGGCCGCCCCATGGGCCGCGAGTTCCGCGTCAACCAGGTAGTCGGCGAAGGCTCGAGTGCCGAGCTGGGCCGCAGCGCTGCCCATACGGTAGCATTTGGCGCTCAGCGGCAGGTAGGTGCAGCGTGGATGGGCAGCCAACCGAACGATCCCAACGGCGTTTTCTTCACGCTGCTGCCGCCGGACTATTGGGAGACCACGGCCCCGTGCGGGACCTGCGTGGGAGACGTCAACGGCGACTGTTACTTTGACGGCCGGGACATCCAGCCCTTCGTGAATCTGCTACTCATGTCGCCCAGCCAGCGGCGCGGCCAGCCGGTGACGGTCCTCGCCGCCGCGGACGTGAACGGGGACGGCGACGTGACGCCGGACGACGTGCCCGGCTTCGTGTGGACGCTGCTCGCCGGCGGCGGGTGCGACGCCTTCCCCGGGCGCATCCTCGCCGATTGCAACGGCAATGGCATCCCCGACCTGAACGACATCGCCAACGCCACCAGCCAGGACTGCAATCACAACTTCGTGCCCGACGAGTGCGATATCGGCGCGTGCGACCCGAATGACCCCAACCAGGTCTGGTGTCGGGACGTGAACAGTAACGGTGTTCCGGACGGTTGCGAGCCGGACTGCAATAAGAACGGCATCCCGGACGCGTGGGACATCGCCAACTGCGATCCGAACGATCCCAACCAGGTTTGGTGTCACGACATCAACAGCAACGGCATCCCCGACGGCTGCGAGCCGGACTGCAACAAGAACGACATCCCGGATTCATGGGAGGTCGCCCAGAACCTGGTAGACGACTGCAACGCCAACGGCGTGCCGGATGAGTGCGAGCGGGACTGCAACGAGAACGGGGTGCCCGACGCGTGCGATATCGCCAACCAGACCAGCGAGGACTGCAACGGCAATCTGGTGCCCGACGAATGCGACCTGCTGTTTGCGCCCCCGCGGGGAAGCCTGGACTGCAATGACAACGGCATCCCCGATGAGTGCGACATCGCCAGTTGCGGCGATCCCAACGACCCGAACCAGCTCTGGTGTCAAGACTGCAACGCCAATGGCGTGCCCGATGCCTGCGACATCGCCGCCAATGTCAGCCCGGATGAGAACGAGAACGGCATTCCGGACGAGTGCGAGGGCGGGCAGAGGGGCGTAACAGGCGGTGAGCTCGAAGATCCGGAGGAGCTGATGGAGGCGTGGGCGGAGTACTTCGAGTGGCTGGCCGGGCAGGGGTGGCTGGCGGGTTCGGAGCTGTCGGGTGGCGAGCGGTTCGGGTTGATGGCGGAGAAGATGCGGGAACTGGGGCTGCCGGTGCGGAATTGGACGATGGCTGTACGGGGCGCGCGGGTAGAGCGTAGGATGGGCGGTTTCGGCCATCGGTTGAACCGGCGCCCAGGCGGGAGCGTTCAGGACCGTGGGCCCAATGGCCCACGCTACGGTTGTTGCCGGTGAGGAATTGGACGATGCCGGGGCGGTGATCTGAAGCGTCCACCGATGGCGGATGAGAGATCGGCCGGTGAACGCTGTTCGGACCGGCGAGAGTGACCGCTCTTCGAAAAAACGACGACGCCCGGCGTGCCTTACGGCGCGTCGGGCGTCGGGTATATAAGTAACAGAGATCGTCGGGGAAGGGCGTTGCCGCGCTTCCCTGCCGCTCTTGCGAGCGGCCCGAGATTGTGCTGACCTTTTACAGGACCGAGCCTTGCGGCGCTGTCCTGTCTAGGCATCCCCTAGAAAGGAGGTGATCCAGCCGCAGGTTCCCCTACGGCTACCTTGTTACGACTTAGTCCCAGTCACCGGTCTTACCGTCGGCCGCCGCCTCCTTGCGGTTAGCTAAGCGGACTTCGGGTACTACCAGCTCCCATGACTTGACGGGCGGTGTGTACAAGGCTCAGGAACACATTCACCGCGTCATGGCTGATACGCGATTACTAGCGATTCCAGCTTCATGCAGTCGAGTTGCAGACTGCAATCTGAACTGAGGGAAGTTTTCTGCGATTTGCTCCGCCTCGCGGCATTGCGTCGCTCTGTACCATCCCATTGTAGGACGTGTGCGGCCCCGGGCATAAAGGCCATGATGACTTGACGTCGTCCCCACCTTCCTCCGGTTTAACACCGGCAGTCTCGCTAAAGTGCCCGGCATGACCCGCTGGCAACTAGCGACAAGGGTTTCGCTCGTTAAGGGACTTAACCCGACATCTCACGACACGAGCTGACGACAGCCATGCAGCACCTGAGCTGGTTCCACGGCAAGCCGCGTCACACTACTTTCATAGTGCTAATTCCAGCTTGTCCAACCCGGGTAAGGTTCTTCGCGTTGCTTCGAATTAAGCCACATCCTCCACCGCTTGTGTGAGCCCCCGTCAATTCCTTTGAGTTTTAGCCTTGCGGCCGTACTCCCCAGGCGGCGCACTTAACGCTTTTGTTTCGGCTCACTGGCCGTCAGAGACCAATATGCCTAGTGCGCATCGTTTACGGCGTGGACTACCGGGGTATCTAATCCCGTTTGCTACCCACGCTTTCGCGCCTCAGCGTCAGGACAGGCCCAGTACCCCGCTTTCGCCACAGGCGTTCCTCTAGATATCTACGCATTTCACCGCTCCACCTAGAGTTCCAGGTACCCCTACCTACCTCAAGCCCGGCAGTATACCAAGCAGTGCCCCGGTTGAGACGGGGGATTTCACAAGGTACTTACCAGGCCGCCTACACGCGCTTTAAGCCCAGTGATTCCGAACAACGCTTGCCTGTTCCGTCTTACCGCGGCTGCTGGCACGGAATTAGCCCAGGCTTATTCGGGGATCAATCAACGCGCAGCGGTATTAGCGCTACTTGTTTTCTTCACCCCAAAAGGAGTTTACATCCCGAAGGAATTCGTCCTCCACGCGGCGTCGCTCCGTCAGGCTTTCGCCCATTGCGGAATATTCGTTACTGCAGCCACCCGTAGGTGTCCGGGCAGTGTCTCAGTCCCGATGTGGCGGGCCGACCTCTCAGTCCCGCTACCCGTCGTTGCCTTGGTAGGCCGTTACCTTACCAACTAGCTGATGGGAAATAGGCCGATCCCAGGCCGGTAGGCCTTGCGGTCCCCACCCTATGGTCTCCAGCCGATGCCGACCGGAGACATCACCAGGTATTAACGCCACTTTCGCAAAGGGCCCCTTGCGGGGTCCGGCGGTATCCCTGTGCCCGAGGTACGTTACCTATTTTATACTCACCCGTTCGCCACTATACGTCATATTGCTACAACGTACCGTTCGACTTGCATGTCTTAGCCACGCCGCCAGCGTTCGTTCTGAGCCAGGATCAAACTCTTCGGTTTTTTATTCGTCGAACACGAAGCGATCGCTCGCTCCGTGCACTATACGAATTTGACATTGGCGGTCCGGCCGAAGCCGGAACGCAAAAGGCTCAAACGCTCGTCTGCAAGCGAGAATGTTTGAGCTGGCCGGTTCACCGAAGCGAACCGAACACACCATCACGATCGGCTCGACGGACTGGTCCGCGGGCCGGTCGGGATCAGGCGTCGCCGCACTTGCAGTGCGCGGCGGGCCTCACATTCTCGCAACGATCTCTGTTCACTTGTCAAAGAGCGCGTCAGCCCGCAAAGACATCGCTTGCCGGCTGCGTCACCTTATTGGGCCACCCCGAAGGCGAGCAGCATAAGCTAGCACATGCTGCGGTGCTGTCAACCTTAAATCGTCCGGCCGCGCCGCTTTCTTTTTCCGGCTTCGGCGGGATTCCGCCTGCCCGTACGGCTGCCAGAGCGAAGGTAGTATAGCCCATCCGGCGGGGCTGTCAAGACCAATGCATGAGGGCGCGTAAGACCGGTCGATAGCGGGGTTTGCGGCAGGCGACATTTGTACTCCGTCGTCCGATAACTGTCCCCTTCATCGCGATGCATAAGGCAAAGGGCCTGCGTCGTTCAGCTTCGGGAGGTTGTCATGAACAGGCTCGCGATGAATTTTCTGATCGACGTACTCTCGTTTTTGGCCATGGGTGCGACGATCGCGACCGGGGTGATGATCAAGTACATCCTGCCTGCCCGCAGCGGGGGCCTCCGTGTGTGGGGCTGGAATCGCCACGACTGGGGCGATGTGCATTTCTATCTGGCCGTCGGCCTGATCGCGCTGCTGCTGGCGCATGTGACATTGCACTGGCACTGGATCGCCACGACAGCGGATCGCTTCCTTTCCCGGCGGAACGCGGGTGAGGAAGCGTCGGGGAGGCCGGGTCGAAACCTCGCCGCTGCCTCGGTGCCGGCGTGCATCCTTATCGGTTTCGCCGGTTTCTTGTGGGCTGTCTCAGGCGATGTTGAACGAGGGCATGGCGCCAGAGCATCCGGCGGGCAGGGCTGGGCACGCCGATCGGATGTGACTCAGGCCGGGGCGTGCACGCGAGTTGGCGGCGCAGGTGGCTCCGGCGGCCGGCATGGTGGATGGTCACGCGGGTACGGACGGGGGCGTTGGGAGGGATTGCCGGGCACCCGGGATGTGGCGGAGCCCATTTCAACACGAAGCGTCCGCACCGGCTATTAGCCGGTGCCACACTCCGGCTGGTGCGGTCCTGGTCTGGGAGATCCCGCTCGAGGTCATTTTCGCAGACCTAGTGACCGTTTTGGCGGACGGACGGCAATCGCATCCTCAAAGGGCTTGACGCTCAGCGGCGGGGGGCGGAATCTCTTGCGCATGGGCCTGTTTGCCATCCCGCTCTTCACGCTCTTCATCATCATCTCGCTGGGGACCATCATCGGCGCGGTGAAGTACAGGAACGTCCAGCTGGGCGCCGCGGGTGTCTTCTTTGTGGCACTGGTCTTCGGCCATTTCAAGTGCGTTGTTCCGCGGGAGCTCACCGAGCTCGGCATGGTCTTTTTCGTCTACGCCGTCGGCCTGCACGCCGGGCCGCGTTTTTTCAGCATCCTTCGGGCGCGAGGGGCGGCGTTTCTTCTGGCCGGGGTCGGCTGCGCAGTGATCGGCGCGGGGGCCGCAATCGTTCTGGCCAAGCTGTTCGGCATCGGACCCGCCCTGGCGGGGGGGCTGTATTGCGGAGCGACGACGTGCACGCCCGCACTGGCTTCGGTGATGGACCTGGTCGGACGCGTGCTGCCGGCGGACCTGGCCATCGTTTCGGTGGGATACGGCATCGCCTATCCGTTCAGCCTGATGTGCGCGGTGCTGGTCATCCAAGGCCTGCCGCGGCTTTTTCGGGTGAGCGCAAAGAGGGCCGCGGAGCAATACAACGCCGAGCAACTGGCCAAGACGCCGCCGCTGGAGCAGTGTGCGTTCCGCATTTCCAACCCGCACTGTGCCGGCCGGACCATCGATGAGTTCCAGGGCCTGCACGTGAGCAACGCGGTCATTTGTCGCGTGAAGCACGAGGGTCTGATCGTGCCGGCGCGGCCGGACACGGTGCTGCAAATGAACGATGTCGTGCTGGCGGTGGGGGTGCCCGAGGAGCTGGCCAAACTGGAGGCCGTGCTCGGCGATGTTGCCGCAGAGCCCATGTATGACCCAACGGGCAACGTCACCAGCGAGCTGATCGTCGTGTCGCGCCGGGCGGTCATCGGCCGATCACTTCGCGAGCTCGCCCCGTGGGAGCGGTTCGGCGTCGTTGCGACGCGTCTCCGCCGCGACCAGGTCGAGATCACACCGAGCGGAGGGCTGACCTTGGAGCCGGGCGATGTTCTTCGGGTCGTCGGGGCCAAGCGGGACATCAATGCGCTGGCGGCGGTGGTCGGCCGCGAGGATCGCCGGCTGGACGAAACGAGCATGATTCCGCTGGCGGCGGGCATTGCTCTGGGTGCGGCCGTCGGGCACATTCCCATCCCCCTACCCGGGGGGATGCAGACGCAGTTGGGTGTTGGCGGCGGGGCCTTTCTGGTGGGCTTGATCCTCGGCTATCTGGGCCGCCTCGGTCCGGCCCGGCTGTATGTGCCCAACGCGGGCAAGAACCTCATGCGCGAACTGGGGCTGGTGATCTTTCTCGCCGGAGGAGGCAGCGCAGCCGGAGCCAAGTTCGTGCCTGTCCTGCGGGAGGCGGGCCCGCAACTGTTCATCGCCGGAGCGGTAGTTACGGTTTTGACGGTGGCGACGGCCGTGCTTCTGCTGCATCGCGTGCTGCGATGGAACCTGCTGTCGTGCGGGGGCGGACTTGGGGGATGCATGACCAATTCGGCGGGCCTGTCCGCCTCGATGAGCCTGGCCGATTCCGATGCCCAGGCGGTGGCGTTCGCCAGTGTGTACCCGGTGGCGCTGATCGCGAAGATCATCCTGGCGCAGGCGATATTTCTGCTGCTGCGGTGGTGAGGCTGGATTCGTCAGTCCAACTGCTTACGGAATCGCGTGACGCTCAACGTCAGGATCACCACGCAGCAGATGGACAGGCCGATGACGTGGGGGGCCAGGTCGATCAGGTCGGCGCCGCGGAGGATCACGCCGCGGAGGATTTCCACGAAGTAGGTAACCGGCAGCACGCAACTGATGAGATAGATGATCCAGGGCATCTCCGAGCGGGGGAACATGAAGCCGGATAGCAGCACCGAGGGCAGCATTACGAGGAAGGCGAACTGGATGGCTTCGAGCTGCGTCGAGGCCAGCGTGGAGATCAACAGGCCCAGCCCCAGGACCGTCACGATGAACAGCGCGGCCAGCACGATCAACAGAAGCAGGCTGCCGTGAATCGGTACGCCGAAGACGGCCACCATCAGCACCAGCACGATCAGCAGCTCGCCGAAGGCCATCAGGGCGTAGGGAATGAGCTTGCCGAACATCAAGCCGGCGCGGCCCACGGGGGTCACGAAGAGCTGCTCCAGCGTCCCCATTTCGCGCTCGCGGACGATGGAGAAACTGGTCAGGAACAGCAGCACGAGCTGCAGAATGATGGCGATCAGACCGGGGACAAAGAAGTGGGCGCTTTCCAGGTCGGGGTTATACAGCAGGCGGGTTCGTGCTTCGATGGGCTCAGCGATCTCGCCCGTCGCCGTGCGTGACGGCCCCATCTGGATCGACTCGCCAAGCACCTTGGCCCTGCCGATGGACAACTGCGTCACCAGCAGGCCGACGGTGTTCACCGCGGTCGTGGCCACCTGCGAATCGCTGCCGTCGACCAGCACCTGAACGGTGGCTTGTTCCCCGCGCAGCAGACGCTCGGAATAGTCCGCAGGAATCAGCACGCCCGCCTTGGCCCGACCGGAGTCCAATGCCCGGCGAAACGATTCGCCGTCGTGGACGCGATCGGCCACCTTGAAGGTGCGTGTTTCGACCAGGGCCTCGACCAATCGACGGCTGTCCTGCCGGCCGTCGAGGTCGTACACCGCCAGGGGGATATTCTCGATGATGACGTTGATGGCGTAGCCGAAGATGGTCAGTTGCAGTGCAGGCACGACGAAGGTGAACAGGATGGTGGTCCGATCCCGCCGGATGTGCGCGAACTCCTTGAGCAGGATGGCGAGAAAGCCGTTCATGCATTCTCTCCGCGGGCCTGAGCCCGGCTGAGGGTCACGAAGACATCCTCCAGCGTCGGGGCGATGGGCCGGAATGCGGCTTGGGCATCGGCCGGGGCGATCAACGTCAGCAGCCGCTCCGGGGGCAGTTCCGCGACGGCCAGGACGTGCAGGGTATCGCCGAACATGGTGGCGTCGCGGATCTCCGGTACCGCTCTTGCCCGGGCCAGAGCCGCGGTCGGCGCCGAGCATGATACCTCATAGCGCCGCAGGCCCGACGGCGTCACCTCGGGCGAGGCCTTCAGCTCGTCGGGTCTGCCCAGGGCGATCAGTCGCGACATGTAGATGTAGGCGACATGCGAGCACCGTTCCGCCTCGTCCATGTAATGCGTGGTGACGAGCATGGTCACGCCGCGGTGGGAGAGGTCGAAAAGCAGGTCCCACAGCTCGCGGCGGGCCACCGGGTCGATGCCTGCCGTGGGCTCGTCCAGGAAGAGCACTTCCGGATCGTGGATCAAGGCGCAGGCCAGGGCCAGGCGCTGCTTCCAGCCGCCGGACAGCTCACGGCCCAGGCGATAAACGTACGGCGCCAGGCCGGTCAGATCGATCACGGCCTGCTCCCGCTCGCGCTGCCGGACGGGGCTGAGGCCGTAGATCCGGCCGTAGAACTGGAGGTTCTCGGTGACGCTGAGGTCGCCATAGAGGCTGAACTTCTGCGACATGTAACCGATTCGTCGCTTGATCGCCTCGGGATCTTGGCGGATGTCCACGCCGAGGACCGAGCCGGTTCCCTCGCTGGGCCGCAACACACCGCAGAGCATGCGAACCAGGGTCGTTTTGCCGGAGCCGTTGGGGCCAAGCAGACCGAAGATGCTGGAGCGGTCGACGTCAAAGGTGGCCTCGCGCACGGCGACGAAATCGCCGAAGCGCCGCGTCAACCGTTCTGTCCGTATGGCAGGTAGGCTCATGGTCCGATCTTCTCGTCCAGCAGCACATCCGCAGACATACCGGCTCGCAGCCGATCCAGACCCTCGTCCAGCGTGACCTTGATGCGAAAGACCTGTTTGCTGCGCTCTTCCGGCGTTTGGATGTTGCGCGGGGTGAACTCCGCCTCGCGGGCGATAAAGGTGACGTGGGCGGCGAATCGCCGGCCGGGGAAGCTGTCAACGTGGATGGGCACGCGCTGATCAAGCCGGACCTGGCCCAGGCGAGATTCGGGGACATAGGCCCGCACCCAGAGTCTCGACGGATCGAGGAGCGCGGCGCTGGGGGCGTTGGCGGCGACGATATCGCCCGGCCGCAGATCGATGGCCTCGACCACGCAATCGCAGGGGGCGTTGACCTCCAGCTCTTTTATTTGTGTCTCGATCGCGGCCACCTTGGCCTCAGCCGCAGCGAGCTGTGCGGCCGCTTTGGCGACGTCCTCCGGGCGGTAGCCGGCCTCCATCAGCTTCAGGGCCTGCTCGGCGTCAGCGAGGGCCGCCTGGGCGGCGGCAATCTCCTCCGGCCTGGTTCCTGCCAGCAGGAGGGAAAGCTGCTGCTCGGCCTCGGCGACCTCGGCCTGGCCGGCCTTGAGGGCCTTGACCGCCTGATCGAATTCCGTCGGAGCGGCCTGGGCCTCCTGTCGGAGCTTGAGCAGTCGGGCGTGCTCAGCCTCGGCGAATTCCAGACCGGCCTTGGCAATGTTGAGGTGTTGGCGGGCGGTCTCGATCTCCTGCGGCCGTGGGCCGGCGACCAGCTTGTCCAACGTGGCTTTGGCTTCGTCGCGCTTGGCCCGGGCCTGCTCGATCTCTTCCTTGCGATAACCGGCGGCGAGCCGATCATGCTCGGCCTTGTTGGCCGCCGCGGAGGCCTTGGCTTCAGCGAGCTGTTCCATGAGGTCGAACGGATCGATGCGATAGAGCAGTGTACCGGTCCCGACGCGTTGCCCTTCGTAGGCGATCACTTCCGCGACGCGGCCCCCTACGCGGGAACCGACGCGGATTTCGTCCGCCTCGATGAAGCCCGAAACGACAAACGGTGCCGGGCGCACCTTCTGCCAGTACAGCCAACTGATGATCACCACGGCCGCCACCACGAAAATAACCGCCGTTCTGCGCATGAGACGCGTCTCCCGTGCCTCGCGACCGCGCGTTCCGCGAGCCTGCCCCGGCCCGGGCCACTTGACGGATCGTAGTCGCTGGATTGTGATATATGTGTGCAGTTTGACAAGTCCGCGCGTGTTTATGTCGGTGATGGTCGTTCAGGAGCATCCGGCCGGCGGCGAAGCGGGAACAGTCAGGCGCGGGCGCGTCCGGCCGGGGGATCCTGAAAACCCTTATGGAGGAGCGAGCCATGTCGAAGAACCGCCTGCTTTCCACGGTGCGAGTCTGCGTTTTTTCTGCCGTCCTGGCGATGCTATCACCCTTGGCGACCAATGCCCAGTATGACATCAGCGATGAGGACGCGATCGCCGCCGCCAAGAAGTTCGCGAACCACGTCGTCAACGGCCGGTTTGAAAAGGCGGTGAAGTACCTCGGCGATGAGGGAAAGAAGGACTCCGCCAAAGAGCTGAAGGAGATGTTCGAGAAGGAGGCGAAAGATGTCGGCAAGTTCGAGTCTTTCGAGGAGGCGACGGCGGAGACGCTGGGCGACCGCAAGCTGGTGAAGATCCCCACGCACTTCGAGCACGGCTTTCTGACCTTGAGCATCCTGGTGAACTATCAGGGGGAGATTGTCGGGATCAAGTATCAGGGTGTTGGCATCGCCGGGAAAGAGGGGGAGGAAAAAGAGAAGCCTGAAAAAGAGAAGCAGGTGAAGGCAAAGCCCGAGAAAGAGAAGCCTAAGGCGGAGGAAGAACGCTTCGGAACGTCGACCAAGGATGTGACGTTCGGCAAGAAGCCGTGGGAGGTCAAAGGGAAGCTGACTCTCCCGGAGACTGAGAAGTCGGTGCCCGTCGTGCTGCTGGTGCAGGGTTCGGGGGCGCACGACGAGGACGGGACGGTGGGACCGAACAAGCCGTTCGCGGATCTGGCCGTCGGCCTCGCTTCCCAAGGGGTCGCGGTGTTGCGTTACTCGAACCGGGCCTTTGCTCACGGGGACAAGCTGAAGGAAAAGAAGGACGTGTCGGTGCGGGAGGAGATGATCGACGACGTGCTGGAGGCCCTGAAGTTCCTGCGCAAGCAGAAGGAGGTCGACAAGTCCAGGATCTATCTCCTGGGATTAGGCTTCGCCGGATCGCTGACGGCCAAGGTCGCCCAGGAGGACAAGCATATCGCCGGCGTCATCGTGATGGCGAGCTCGCCGCGGAATATCGCGGATACCATCGAGAACCAGCTGAAATACGTTGCCTCCATCTTCGGTCCGCAGCAGGCGGCGACCAAGAAGGCGCTGGAGGCGTCGAGCGACATGTTCGCCAAGCTGCGAGACGGATCAGCGCCGGCGGACGGGGAGCTGCTGGGCCAGTCGATTTCGCGTTGGAAAGACATGAATGAGTACTCTACAAAGTCGGCGGAGACACTCGCGGAACTGGACTGCCGGATTCTGATCGCCGGGGCCGGACGCGATTACCAGATCACCCGTGACGACTTCGACGTGTTCAAGAAAGCCCTGAAAGGAAAATCCAACGTCAAGTTCAAGTGGTACAAGGAGATGAACCACTATTTCGTGAGAGGGGAAGTCAAGTCTACGCCATACGAATACAAGGAGGAGGCGCCTGTGGATCTGGTGGTGATCGGGCAACTGGCGAAGTGGGTCCGGTCCGATGAAGGCGGAGATGAATAGCGAAGATCATTTCGCCGCGACCACGACGAGGACCGACACAGCAGCAGGCATAGCGTGCCGTCGCTCGGGTTCCCGAACCAGGCTGCCCCTAAACCCTTGATCCCTTCAGGGGGCGATTGGTACGAGTTCGTGGCGGGTGATAGATGTGTGCGGTCTGACAAGTCCAGGGGTTCCGTCTGTCGCCGAGGAACCGCCGACCGGCCGGCGACGCTGCGAAACAGGAAGCGCGGGTAAGGTCGGCCCGCGGGCTTTGATTGCCGTCTGTAATGGAGCGAGCCATGTCGAAGAGCCGTTTTCTTTCAAGCGTGCGGATCTGCGCATTGACAGGTGTCGTGGTGCTCCTGTCGCCGCTGCCGTCCTATGCCCAATATGACATCAGCGACGAGGATGCCGTTGCGGCCGCCAGGAAGTTCGCCAAACGCCTGCTCGACGGCCGGTTTGAGGACGCGGCCGAACTCACGATCGAAGGCGAGCCCAGTAAGTTCGCCGTCGAGTTGAAGCAGATGTTTGAAAAGCACACCAAGGATCTCGGCAAATTCACTTCATTTGGGAAGCCGAGCGTGGAATCGATGGGAGATCGCAAGCTTGTCAGCCTCCCGACGCACTTCGAGCGTGGTTTTCTCAATCTGACCGTCCTTGTGAACTACCAGTCTGAGGTCGTGTGGATCAAGTACCAGACCCGCGGAGTGTCTGCCGGGATCAACCTCACCGAGATCGGACAATTGACAAGTTGGAACCAGGAAAAGGCCACTTTCGGCAACTCGCCATGGACGGTCAACGGCAAGCTGACTCGGCCGAAGAGCGACGAGGCCGTGCCGGCCGTGGTGCTGGTGCCCAGTTCCGGACCGCATGACGAAGACGCGACGATGGGAGCGAACAGACCATTCCTTGATCTGGCTCAAGGTCTCGGCTTACAGGGCATCGCGGTACTCCGCTACCCGAACCGCGCGTTCGCCTACAAGGACAAACTGAAAGAGCAAAAAAGCTCGTCGGTTCGCGAGGAGATGATCGAGGATGTCCTGGAAGCCCTGAAGTTCCTGCGTCGTCAGAAAGGCATTGACAAATCCAGAATCTATCTGCTGGGCTTCGACTTCGGCGGAGCCGTGGCGGCCCAGATCGCCAAGGAGGACAAGAACATTGCCGGCGTAATCCTGATGGCCAGCTCGCCGCGTAATGTCGCCGATGTCATCCAGTACAGACTCGAATACGCGGCGTCGTTGCCGGGGCCGGGCCAGGCGCAAGCCAAGAAGGCGCTCGAGCAATCTCGAGGCCCTATCGCCACGCTGCGCGAGGGAACGCCCCCCGGGAATGCCATGCTGCTGGGCTGGTCAGCATCGCTCTGGAAGGACATGAACGGCTACTGTACAAAATCCGCCGAGATTCTGGCGGGCTTGGATTGCCGCATCCTTATTGCCGGCGCCGGCCGGGACTACGAGGTCACTCGCGTCGATTTTGATGCGTACAAAAAGGCGCTCAAGGGCCACCCGAAGGTCAAATTCAAGTGGTACAAGGCCATGAACCACTATTTTGCCCGCGGCGATGGCAAGTCATCCCCGATGGAGTACGAGAAAGAGGCCTCCGTCGACCCGGTCGTGATCGAGCAGCTGGGGAAGTGGATCAAAGCCGGCGAAGAGTCGGAGTAGTTGGCCGCGCTGATCTGCCCGTCGACGGGTCGTGCCCTTTCCTGGCGTGAAAGAGTGATGCAGGCGGCGCTGTCTTCACGGCGGGAAACCATATTTTCCCACGCTCGCTCAATCGGCCGGGAATTGACAGGACAACCTGAACCTCCGGCTGCATACCCGAGGGACCGGGGAAGCGGATGTCGTTTGAGTGCCGGGCGTTCGGGGGTCGACAGGGCAGACACTTCATGGTCACTCGGGCCATTCGGGGGCTTGACTCAGGCAGCTGGTTCGGTATGATGGCTGAATCGGGCCAGTTCATGGAAAGTTACGACTGACGCAGTGCGGGGGTCGGTGTGCGGCCGTTCACTGCGAGGAAGCTGGAGGGCGTCCAGCTCCTGTTCTCGCTGGAAATTGGCCAGGGCGCGGAGTCCCAGATCGATTCGTTCGGGCGCCGCTTTAATCGAGCGGCAACAAGGCGACAAGCTTTTCTCGAAGGGAGCCATTGTATGCGCAGAATGATGCAGTGGCTGTCGGTGGTGTTTTGTGTCTTTATCGTCAGTTGTAACGGGCTTCAGTGTGCGCCGGTGGTGACATTGCCGCAGGTGCAATTGCCGGGGGCCTTCATTCCCCAGTTCGTGGATCCCTTGCCGGTGCTCGATGTGGCGGGCGGCCCGATGAAAACGGTCATCACGGATGCGAACGAGGTCGAGGTGCACGCCCGGGAGTTTCTGGTGAACGTGATGCCGTCCAGTTTTGTCCCCGCCTCCTCCCCCTTCTATGGCGGCACGTGGGTGTGGGGGTATACGGTCGGTTCCAATCCCCCTCCGTCACCCGCGGGCACGTATATCGGGCCGGTGTTCATCACCCAGCGCGGGTTGCCGACCCAGGTCAGATTCGTGAACGACTTAGGGTTCGCCACGACAACGAATGTGGCGTTTTGGGCAAATGCCACTGATCAGACAATCCATTGGGCCGATCCACTGGGGGGCCAGGCCAATGCCTGCGCTCATGGAATCGTGGCCGGGCAGGCGCCGACAGGCACATGTGCCGCTCATTATGCCGGTTCGATACCCATGGTTCCTCATCTGCACGGCGGCGAGGTGCCGCCTGTGGTCGATGGCGGCCCGGACGCATGGTTTACCAGCGATGGAACGATCCATGGAAATGCGTACTACACCCGTCCGAATGTCGCCGCGAACGGAAACGTATCTGTATATCGGTATCCCAACGGGCAGCAGGCGGCGATGCTCTGGTTCCACGAGCACACGTTGGGTGTCACGCGGCTCAACGTCTACGTGGGGCTGGCCGGTGGCTACATTCTCACCGACCCCGGCACGCCATTGCCCGCCGGCTTGCACCCTGCCGGCCTGCAGCAGGGCGCGGGGGGCGCGGTGGAGTATCTTACGCCGTTGGTCATCCAGGACCGCATGTTTGACACCAATGGGCAGCTCTTCTTCCCCAATCAGGGCATCAATCCAGAGCACCCGTACTGGATTCCGGAATTCGTGGGCGACACGATTGTCGTCAACGGCAAGGTATGGCCGTTCATGGCTGTCCAGGAAAAACGTTATCGTTTTCTGATCGTCAACGGGTCGAATGCGCGAACCTATGAATTGTTTTTCCCCGCCGGCCCGACCATCTGGCAGATCGGGACCGATGGCGGTTATCTCGACGCCCCGGTGAGCTTCGACCCTTCTTTGGGACAGAAGCTTCTGCTCATGCCGGGCGAGCGGGCCGACATCATCGTCAATTTTGCCGGTTTCGGTAACAGGACGCTGGTGTTGAACAACACCGGCGCCACGCCGTACCCGGGAGGAGACCTCCCGGCTCCGCAGACGCTCGGTCAGATCATCCAGTTCCGCGTGGCGGCAGGTAACGTGACAGATGCCAGCTTCGATCCGGCGACGGGTGCGGCGTTGCGGCCCCCGATGATTCGCCTGGTCGATCCGGCGGCGGGCACGCTGGCCTCCGGCGTGACCGCCGCGAAGACGCGTCAGTTGACGCTGAACGAGATTGCTCAGGATTCGCCGTCCACGGTGAACGGAATCAACTATCCCGGC
>DATKKX010000339.1:0-6269 GCA_035542775.1 Phycisphaerae bacterium
GGCAGCCTGGCCAGCCGGCTAACCGGCCAGCCGCTGCAGCCCACGGCGGCCGCGGAGCTGGTCACGACCCTCGCCCGCGCGGTCCACTACGCCCACGAGCACGGGATCGTGCACCGCGATCTGAAGCCGGCGAACATCCGTGTCCGTCCGGCGGTTCGCGTTCTTGACGGCCGTGGTGTAATCCCTCCGAAGGGAGGGCACCATCATGGCCCCAGGCAGAGCGCGGGACGAGCAGAAGGAACAGCAGTGGCAGCGTCGGATAGAGCGGTGGCGGGCGAGCGGGCTGAGCGTGCGGGCCTTCTGCGCCCGTCACGGCCTGACTACTGCCAGCTTCTACCATTGGCGGCGCGTGCTGCAGCGGCACGCGGCTGACGAGCCCGCGTTCGTGCCGGTGCAGGTCGTGGCTGATGCGGTGCCGACTCAGGCCAGCGCCCTGGAAGTGGTCCTGACCGATGGCCGGGCGGTGCGTATTGCTCCCGGCTTTGACGCGGCCACCTTGCGGCGGCTACTGGCCGTGCTGGAGGGGCGGCCATGCTGAGCTTCCCTCCGGCCGTGCGCATCTGGTTGGCCCTGGCACCGGCCGATTTGCGCAAAGGATTCGACGCGCTCGCCGAGTTGGTCCGGCAACACCTGCGCGATGACCCCCTATCGGGGCACGTCTTTGTCTTTCGCAATCGCCGTGGCGACAGAATCAAGCTGCTTTACTGGGACACCGATGGCTACGTGATTGTTTATAAGCGTCTGGAGGTCGGAGTTTTCCGCTTCCCGACGGCGGCCGAAGGTCAGGCCAGCGTTACCGTGCGCGCCGCCGAATTGGCCATGCTGTTGGACGGCGTCGATTGGCAAAACGCCAAGCGCTCGAAGCGCTACCACCGGCCGGCGACGGCGACGGGTTGAGCGGCCTGCGTGGCTTGAGCGGGCGGGCGGCACCAGTCGCCCGCTTTTTTCTTGTCCGCCGAGGAACAAATCCGGTCCGCAATGCGTAATTACTGGCATGAGCCTCGCGGACCCCGCTGCTGGCCTGCCGCCGACCACCGCCGAGCAATTGCCCGACGAGGTGGCCACGCTCAAGCGCATGGTCCTGGAACTGCTGGCCTCGCTGCACGAGCGCGATCGCAACATCGAGGGGATGCGGCACCGGATCGACCTGCTGTTGCGCCGCTTGTACGGGCCGCGCGGCGAGCGCTTCAACCCGGACCAACTGCTGCTGTTCGCGGAGATGGCCGCCGGCCAGGAGACGATCACCGAACGGTCCCCCGAGCCGGCAGCGGCGTCGAAGCCCAGGCGGCGGTGCCGGCCCCACGGTCGCCGCCGTCTGCCGGACAACTTGCCCCGCGAGCCCAGGCACCACGAGTTGTCCGAGGCCGAACGCACCTGCCCGGCCTGCGGCCGGATGCGCGTCGATATTGGCACGGACCGGAGCGAACAACTCGACTACCGGCCGGCGTCGCTGTTTGTGGTCGAGCATTTTGTCCACAAGTATGCCTGCCCCTGTTACAGTAAGCGCCAATCGCAATCCCAGGGTCAGCAAGCCTGTCCGGGCCAGGAGTCCAAGCCCAAGCCAGCACCGCAATCAGACCCCGAGCCGGCGCCGGCGCCGACGGAGCCCACGCCGACGCCGACGCAGGTAAGCGCCGGACCAGAGCCGGTGGCCCCCGGCCCGCGGCCCACAGACCCGAGCCAACCGCCGCAACCGGAGGCGCAACCGTTCTTGCTCCAGGGCCCCGGTGAGGTGGTGATCGCGGCGCCCAAGCCGGCGATGCCGATTGCCAAGGGCCTGCCGGGGCCTGGCCTGTTGGCCCACCTGATCGTCAGCAAATGTGTCGATCACCTGCCGTTGCATCGCCTGGAGCGGGTGTACCAGCGACAAGGGCTCTTCTTGCATCGCTCAACTTTGTGCGACTGGATGGCGGCCTGTGCCGACCTGCTGCGGCCACTGTACGACCTGATGGTCAGCGTGGTGCTTCAGTCGCGGGCACTGCACACCGACGATACGACGGTGAAGCTGCAGGAGCTGGTGACCCACCTGCTGAGCACGGCGCGCTTCTGGGTCTACCTGGGCGACGCCGCCCACCCGTACAACGTCTTCGACTTCACGGTCAACCGCAAGCGCGACGGCCCGCAGCAGTTCCTGGCCAACTACCAGGGTTACCTGCACGCCGACGCGTTCAGCGGCTACGACGGCCTGTACCTTCCCGACCCGCGCACGGCGGCGGCGGCGCGCATCATCGAAGTGGCCTGCAATGCCCACGCGCGCCGCAAGTTCTACGAGGCGCGCGGCAGCGACGCGCTGCGGTCGCACCAGGCGCTGGCCTATTACCGCCAGCTCTACGAGCTGGAGCGCGGGGCCAAGGACTTCAGCGACGAACAGCGTCTGCAGATGCGCCAGGACCTGGCGGTGCCAATCCTGGGCCAATTCCGCACTTGGCTGGAGGCACAGCGCCCGCAGGTGTTGCCCAAGAGCCCGATGGCGGAGGCGCTGGGGTACGCGCTCAACAACTGGGCAGCGCTGGTGCGATACACCGAGGCGGGCTTCCTGGCTATCGACAACAACGCGGCCGAGCGCGAGATGAAGCGGATAGCCATTGGCCGCAAAAACTGGTTGACCGTCGGGTCACCCCGTGGTGGTCAGACGGCTGCCGTCCTCTTCAGCTTCACGTCCACGTGTCAGCGCCTCGGCGTCGAGCCGTGGCACTACCTGCGTGACGTGCTGGAGCAGCTGCCGAGTCATCCGCCCGATCGCCTGGTGGAGTTGCTGCCGGACGAGTGGGCGCCAGCCCAGCGTGCTGCGGCCGTGGCGGACCCTCCTGGCGACGTGGCAGCGCCCTTGTCCGGGTAAGGCAGTTGGGTGCTCCTGCGTTGCGTGGCTTCATTCCCGCGGCGATGTTTGCATCCAAATGGGCCGTTGACTCAACCGCTCTCCCGGTCGGTCTGTTCGCCAGGCGTGTCTGGCTTCGGCGCGTCCTTGGTGCCCCCCTGTACCCCTTTGATTCTGCGACCCGATGGAGCAAAACCCTCCGGGTAGATTTCGAGACCGTGCAATTCCTTCTTCTCGCGGCGTCGCTGGCAGTAGACTTCGACATCCTCTTCCCGCGAGAGCAGGAACTTGAGGAAACTGACACCGCGGTACTTGCAAGTCTGGTACACGCTCAGCAAAACGACGTAGTCGCAGAGACCCTCCTCTGCCAATTGCCCATCGGAAAGCTCGCGAAAGTACGCGAACGCATGGATCGCGTGCTCCGCGGCGTTGTTATTCCATGGGACGCCGTCGTGATCCAAGAACGTGAAAAGTCTGCCCTCGTTCTTAAGGAGCCGCTTCTGGTAGGAGTCCGCCAACTCGGAGCGATAGACGCGCGACTCCAGGGTACGGAAGTAGCGGTCAACCTCTGCCTTGTGTTTGTGGAGGTAGTGTTTTTTCAGCCCATACTTATCGATCGTGCCCACGATGGACCTCAGCAGTTTGCCGAACTCCCCCGCGAATGCCTTGAACTCCTCGTCGTAGGGGCTGCCCATCAGGTCGTTGTTGAAGTCCCGGATCAGGTGGATGAGGCATTTCTGTTGGGGGCAGCCCAGCGAGTCGTAACCGCCGTAGAAGTCCGTGACGAGCACGCCCTTGAACTCGCCCAGCAGTTCTTTCAAGAAGGCCGCCTCCCTGTTGGGCCGGTAGAGGTACATCACGTCCTCTAGGTTGGTCAGCACCCAGACGTAACCTTTATCCTTCTTCAGCCGGACCTCGGTCTCATCGACGAGGATCAGCCCACCGGCCACTATCCGGGCCAGGATTCGCTTGACTGTCTCGCGGTAGCGGTTCGCCATCAGAGCCTTCAGCATGTGGGCTTCCCATTGGCCCACACGCAGCCCGAAGCAATCCTCGAACATGGTCTCCAGGTGGTTGAAGCTGATGCGGTGGACGACGTGCTGGTACATGGCCCAGCTTTTCAAGCCGTGCAAGTGTTTGTCTCGCCTCTTGTATTGCTCCGGGAGGAAACTTCGCTCGCAATCCCTGCACAGATACCGGACAGTGGTGTAGCGGATCACCTGCCGACGGATGCCCCCTTTGGTAAACTTCAGGTCATAGGCGAGCTTGGAGTGAGGCTCGCGGGAGAACCGGCCGATGCGATTGCCCTTGCAGTAGGGGCAGGTGCCGCTCTCGATCTCGACTTCCGTGTTCACGGGCAGTCTGCGTGTCTTCTTCTGCTTGCGGAGGTGTTGGCAGGCCTTCCTGATCGACTCGCTCGTGCGAAGGAATATCCTCTCTCTTTGATAGTCGAAATACGCCCAGCGGTGGATCTCGTCGAAATCCTGGAGGACGAACGCGGGGCGGGACCAGGTCCGACGCCTCGACGGGGTGATCTCGTCCACCCAGGCGGCGATGGGTGAAGGTGGTGTGGTGGCCCCCTCGCCGCGGCTTCGTGCGGCCTCGCCAACGGCCTGGACGAATTCCGCAACCTTCCTCAAGGCGGCACAGTCCTCGGCGTTGTAGGTCAGCAACTTGTCCTTCCAGCACTGCTCGCCCAGCTGCTCCCAGCGTGCCCGCCACACCAGGCTCTGGAGACCGGAGGCATTCTCCTCCGTCCAGGTGCAGCCGAGGTGCCGGGCGACCTCCTTCAAGCCGTTGGAGAAGGTGGGGAAGTACACAGTGGCGTGGATGACGGACAGGACGTTCACGGTCTTCCCCAGTGCCCGATCTACGAGATCCTTCCGCGTGACGACCTTCCTCATCCGCTTCAGCAACGTCTTCTCGTAACCGCCGTAGTGGAACAGGGCGAAGTCCTCATACCGGGCCAGCAGGTCCAGGAAGGCGTCGAACATCCGGGCTTCCTGGTCCGGGCCATCAGCCCAGAAGGAGTGCGTCGTCTGCACGTCACCCTTGACCACGAGCACGCCAAGCAAGTAAACGAACCCGGCCCCCTCGACGCCCTCGGCGTCGAAAAACATCTGCACGGGCTTATGGGGCAGGTCCGGCGTGCCATAGACGTGGAGCTTCTGCTCGCGAATGGCCAGTGCCTGCAAGGCGGCGTAGCGGGGATGGTCCGTTCGCTTGACCCGCTTTCCCCTCCTCCTGGGGCGAAAGGTGCAGGACAGCTGCGTGAGCGTGAAGATGCCCTTGCGGTTGTACCGCTTCAACTCCTTTTCCCCCACGCCGCCGAGAAGGCTGATGTCGCCGGCCTCTTCCGCCTGCTTGCGGCATCGCTGCCTAAACTCGCAGACAGGGCAATGCTTGTTTAGCGTCAACCGCGGTGGCTCCCCGCCCGCCTGGAGTTGCTTCATCTCATCCAGGATCTGTTCCGCATGACGATACAGCTTCGCGTCCAGGTGGACCTTCCCCAGCCTGCCGTCCGGGCCACGGAGAATCAGCCCCGCGGCGGGCCGCAGCCCCTGCACACGGGCGAGAGCCAGCCCATGCAGGGCAAGAAGGAGCTTTTGCTGCCGGCTCACCTTGTCCCCGTGGTTGTGGAGTACGGGGAGGTAATGATGGTCCCCGACCTTGGAAGGCCCGTCCGCACGCTTCAGGGCGTCGAAGCGATGCGACGGATCCTCGTCCGCGAGTTCGGCATTCACGAGCAGCGTCTTGCCCTGCTTCAGCGTCGCGGCGGTGACGGCCAAGTCCCGGCATGGGTCGCACTCGTCGAACCGGCCGACGAGTTTGGCGACGGCCTCCTCGCGCGACGCCTGCCGCGCCGCCGTGGTCATCGCCTCGTAGTCCGATTGCGTGCCGCTTTCCCCGGCGAGCTTGAGGTGCCCCTTGTACTTGCAGTTTAAGTAGGACTCGATGATGTCCCGAGTGATCTTGGTCGCCATGCTGCCACCCTCGCGGGCGACTCGGTGCGACCTCCTTGCCACGGTACTTGAAACGACGCCACGGTCGGGAACATCGAACCTTGCACAAGCCCTCTTCTTGGGGCCACCACAGGCTGGGGACGCGGCCGCTGGCGAGCCCTACAGGATGAGAAGGTAGCGGTGCCCCGCTCGCGTAGCTGATCTACCCGGCTCCACAGGTTGCGGCCATACAGTCAGAAAAGCGGCATCTGTCGAGGCGCGGCTGGCCGTACACTTACCACCATGTCCGTCCAGGACGCGACCCGCCGGACGGACACGAAGTTCGACAACAGCCGTATCCGCCTTAAACGCCCAGCCGCCGCGCGGCAGAACGATGACCAGTGCGCTTTCGACCCCTATCGCACGAGCGTGGGGATGTCCGAGGGGCGGCTCACGGTGCTCGTGGTGGGCGGGATCGTCGGCGGTCTCGCCGCGTTCGTTGCGATCCT
>DATKKX010000340.1:0-23618 GCA_035542775.1 Phycisphaerae bacterium
AGCGAAGGTGATGAGCAGGATGGCGTTGGCCACAGCGATCCCAACCGCCATTGTGGCTCCCATGAACGATTCGATGTTGATCGTCGTGCGGCTGATCCACAGGGCCACCGCCACGCCGGCGATCACGGCCGGAACCGTCGAAACCGTGGCCAACGAAATGCGGATCGACTCGAAATTCGCCGCCAGCAGCAGAAAGATCACGACCACGGTCAGCAGCAGGCCGAGCTCCAGGCCGCCGAACATCTGCTGCATCGGAGCGATCTGACCCCGGACCGACACCGTGACTCCTCGCGGTGGTTCGCCGGCCGCCTGGATGGCTCGGTCAACCTGCCGCGCTACGCGTCCGAGATCATCTCCGACCATGTTCGCCGTCAGCGTGACCATCCGCTGCATGTCATAGCGGTCGTACTCCCCGATGGCGCTGGATTCGGCGACGTCCGCCACGTTGCGGAGGAGCACGCGGGTTCCCAGGGGCGGCCACTGTGTGCCAACGGCGTTTTTCCTCGCCGTGGCTGACAGGTTGCGCAGGAGCACGTCGCGATCGATGCTCGGCCACACCGAGAGATTTCTGAGTTCCTCCGCGCTGTTCATCTCGGTTTGCGGGATCTCGACCTGAACCTGGTAACCCACGCCGCTCTTGGGGTCGGCCCAGAACAGCGGCACCACGAAGCGGCTGGAGGACGTGGCCGCCAGGGTCGTCCGCGCCACGTCCATGATCGTCGCCCCGATAATCCCGCTTCGTTCGCGATCCACCTTCACGTCGATGGTGGGATAGTCAAACCGCTGCCCGTATTGCAGGTCGCGGAGTTGCGGAATCTGCGCCAGGCCCTCGTGGAGCTTCTCAGCGTACGCCCGGCTGGCGTTCAGATCCGGCCCCGCGGCTACCACTTCCACCGGCGTCGGCGAGCCGAAGCTCATCACGCGGCTGACGATGTCGCCGGGCTCGAAGGAGAACTTCACATCCGGCATCACGGCCGGCAGCTTGCGGCGGAGCGTCTCCTGAAGGTCGGCGACACGCACGCCGGCTTTCGGCTTGAGTTGCACGTTCAGGACCGCCTCGTGGGGTCCGCTCGTCCACAGGTAGATCGTGTTGATTGAATAACTGGAGGGCTGGGTACCCACAAAACCGAGGCTGATCTCCACGTTGTCCGGCCCGACCTCCTGCTTGATCACGTCCAGCGTCTTCAGGGCGAGCTTCTCTGTCGGGTCAATGTAGGTGCCCGTGGGGGCCCTCAATCGCAACTGAAATTGTCCGGTGTCGATCAGCGGAAAGATCTCCATCCCCAGCCGGCTGCCGACCAGCAGGACGATACCGCACGCGGCAACCAGGTACCCGACGACGACGCGCCGGCGGTGCTGCACGATCTTCTCCAGTGTGCGGGCATAGGCGGCCTGGAATCGGGCGAAGCCGTATCGCGACGGCTTCTCCTCGCCGCCTTCATGAGCGCGCAGCACCCACGTCGCCAGGACCGGCACGAACGTGCTGCTCAACACGTAGGATGCCACCATCGAGAAGCCGACTGCCAGCGAAAGCGGAATGAACATCCCGCGGGCGGCGCCCTTCATGAGGAAAGACGGCACGAAGACCGAAAGCACGCAGAGCATCGATACGAAGCGGGGCAGCACCGTTTCCGCCGTGGCATCCAGCGAAGAGCGGGCAATCGACTTGCCGCGCGAGCGGTGGGTGTGGATGTTCTCGATCGTTACGGTGGCTTCGTCGACCAGCATGCCCACCGCTAACGCCAGTCCGCCCAGCGTCATGATGTTGACCGTGTAGCCCGTAGTCCACAGAGCCAGCGCCGCAAAAGCCAGCGACAACGGGATATTCAAAACCACGACGATGGCGCTGCGTAGATCGCGCAGGAAGAGCAACACCATCAGCCCCGTCAGAACCGCCCCCATGGCGCTCTCCATCACCAGGCCGGAGATGGCTCGCTTGACGTACGGGGACTGGTCGAACTCGTAGCTGACCTTCACGTCCTCGGGCAGGACAGCCTGGAATCTCGACAGGTTCTCCTTGACGAGGTTCACCACCGCCAGCGTGGAGGCGTCCGCGCGTTTAGTCACGGGGATGTACACGGTGCGCCGGCCGTTCACCAGGGCGTGGCAAGTGATGATGTCCGAGGCATCCTCTACGGCGGCCACGTCGCGCAGGAACACCGTCGGGTAAGCGCCGGTCATCAGCGGAACCCGCGCCAGCTCCTTGATATCTCGCACAACGGCGTTGGTGGGGATCATGGGCCATAGGTCCCCTACCACCGCATTACCCGATGGGATCACCTGGTTGGCAGTGGCCACTTTGGTAATCACTTCATCAAGCGATAGGTTGTACGCCTGCAGCCGGTCAGGATCGATGCGTACGACGATCGACCGCTGGCTTCCTCCAAAGGGCGGCGGCGCGGATACCCCTCGCAGCGTGGCGAACAAGGGCCGCACGCGGAACAACGCCAGGTCCTGCAACTCCGTCACGCTTCGCGTTTCGCTCGAGAACACCAGATTGCCCACCGGCACGCTGCCGGCGTCGAAACGCAAGACGAACGGCGGCAGGGTGCCCGGCGGCATAAAGGCCCGCGAACGATCCACCTCCGCGGTCGTCTCCGCCATCGCCGCGGCCATATCCGTGCCGGGGTAGAATTCCAGCTTGATGAGCGCGATGCCCTGGATGCTCTTGGATTCGACATGCCGGATCCCGGTGATGTAGAGGAAGTGGTATTCGTAGTAGTTGGTGAGGAACCCTTCCATTTGGGCCGGGTCCATCCCGCCGTAGGGCTGCGAGACGTAGATGGTTGGAGTGCCGAGGTTAGGGAAGATGTCCCGCGGCATCTGCCGGATGGCCATAATGGCCCCGAGGACCACGGCCGTGATCAACACAACCACGGTGATGGGCCGGCGCATCGCTGTGGCTGGCAAGCTCATGCCTACCTCCCGCTGGATGCTGGTCTTGTGAAACGCCCGAGCCGTCAAACCGACCGGATGTCGGCACGGCGCAATCGATCATAGTCGATTCGCGCAAAAGCGACGAGAGAAATACGGACAGCCCGGCACCGCTGTAACAGTCCGACCTGAAAGGGATTGTGTCCGGGCGGCTGATCGAGTCACCGGCGTGAGCAGCCCGCCGGCGGACATGAAGGCGTTTGATCGACCGAGGCGGACGACCGTCCTCGCCATGGCCCGCGGGCAGCTCGCAGGTTCTCTTCGGCGGCTGGGAGAGAGATCCTGTGCCGGCGATTTCAAGGGCCAGGCGTCCGTGCCTCACCCTCATGGATGCTGTAGCCGCATGCGACCGTCGCCATTGCCTTGTCCTGTTTTGACGGTTCAAATATCAGCTATCGGACTGTGTGCCTCGCGGTCCCTTCCACTTTACCTGGAGCGCGCCCGCAGCTGCTGCTGGAGCAATGCTCCATCGAGGAGCGGAGCCGATGGCTGAAACCCTCGATGATCTTCGACTGTTGATCCGCTCGCGGCATCCGGTCGTCACCATCGAAACCCACGAAGAGCGCCGCGCCGTCGCGCGGGTCAGGCAGGCCGCCGAGAGCTTCTCTTATTCCTGCTATGTATGGAACCTCGTCGATGGGATGCAGGAACTGACTCGCACGGGCGCCAAGATCCCCCACACCGGCAAGCCCGCGGAGGTTCTTGCCAGCATCGGCGCGCAGTCCTGGCCGGCTGTCTACATCCTGGAGGATTTCTGCCCCCACCTCAAGGACCCCATGATCCAGCGTCTGTTTCGCGGACTCGCCGAGAATGCGTCATCGCGTCTGCAAACCGTGGTGTTGATCGACGCGGCGACCGATTTACCCGAATCCCTGTCCCGGCTGGCCGTGCCGTTTACATTCCGCCTGCCCAACGAGGCGGAGTTGGAGACGGTTGTTCGCGAGACGTTCAAGGAGCATGCCCGCTACCTGAAGATTCACAGCGAACTCAACCAGCACCAGTTCAGCCATCTGGTCTGGATGCTTCGCGGCTTGACGGCCGAGGAGGCGAAGCTGGCCGTCTCCCGCGTGATACTCGACGACGATTGCCTCAACGCCGACGACATTCCCCGCCTGCTCTCCATCAAGAGGGAACTGGTCGACAAGGGCGGGGTGCTTGATTACATCGAGCCCGCAGGTGATTTGGACAGCATCGGCGGCCTCGACAGGTTGAAGAAATGGCTGATCAAGCGCGCCGGCGCGATGACGCCCCAGGCCCACGATTTCGGTCTGGACCCGCCCCGGGGCATCCTTCTGCTTGGCGTCCAGGGGTGCGGGAAGAGTGCCGCCTGCAAGGCCGTGGCGGCGGCGTGGCATCTGCCGCTGCTCCGCCTCGATCCCGCCTGCCTCTATGACAAGTTTGTCGGCGAATCGGAGAAGCACCTGCGAAAGGCCATCCAGCAGGCCGAAGCGATGGCCCCGATCGTTCTGTGGATCGATGAGATTGAAAAGGCCTTCGCCTCGGCCGGAGCCGAGTCGGCGGACGGCGGTTTGTCCAAGCGGATGTTCGGCACGCTTCTCAGTTGGCTCCAGGATCACAAATCGCCGATCTTCTGTGCCGCCACCGCCAACGACATCAGCGCGCTGCCGCCGGAGTTGATCCGCAAGGGCAGGTTCGACGAGATATTCTTCGTGGATCTGCCCAATCGCGAGGTCCGGCAGCGCATCTTGACCATCCATCTGCTGAAGCGAAAACGTCTCCCGGAACAGTTCGACGTGGCGGCTCTAGCCGACGCCTCGGAGGGTTTTTCCGGCGCCGAAATCGAGCAAGTCGTCATCTCCGCGCTCTACGCCGCCTTCGGCGCTCATCGAGATCTGACGC
The DNA here is from genome assembly GCA_035542775.1 of Phycisphaerae bacterium. GTDB lineage: Bacteria > Planctomycetota > Phycisphaerae > UBA1845 > UTPLA1 > DATKKX01. The sequence goes on from DATKKX010000340.1 coordinate 4,795, forward strand.
AGGCGGACATTCTGAACGAACTGCACGACTCCCGCCCACTATCCGTGACCATGGCGGAAAGGGTCGCGGCCCTCAGAGCATGGGCAGCCGATCGCTGCGTCCCCGCGGATTAGACCATTTTCCGGATGAAAGAGCGACTCAGCCCGTCTGGGCCAGTCGGTCGAAGCTGACTTCCAGGCGGTCTTTGACGAGTTGCATGTTGTTGGGGCGGGCGGCGCGATCGGACTGGCAGCAGTCCTCGATGAGCTTGAGGATGGTGGGATCGAGCTTGCGGCTTTGATCCAGCGTGGGGTTCATCCACCGTTCGAGGTTGATGCCGGCTTTGCTGACGGCGGCGGCGTTCAGCTCGGTTTCGACGGACCGGCCGAGGAAGATGCGGTGCATGGTGGCGCCGAGGCCGAACACGTCGGTCCGCTGATCGAGGGCCTGGCGGTCGACCTGCTCCTTGGCGATGAAGTCCTTGGTGCCCTGGATGCGCTCCTTGCGGGTGTACATCGGGCAGGCCTGGCCGAAGTCGATCAGGGTGGGCCGGCCATTGGGGGCACAGAGAATGTTGCGTGGCTTGAGGTCGGCGTGGACGAAGCCGCGGTTGTGCAGGTCCGCCAGGCCGTCGGCGGCGTGCCAGAAGATCTTCAGCAGCAGCGAGAGCGGGGCCGTCTCGGCGAACTTGTCCAGGGGGATGCCGTCCACGAAGACGAGGATGTTGTAGGCCTCGATGGCCCGCAGCTTGCGCTTGACGATGCCGAACTCGACGGTCTTGCGGAGGACGGGGTGGTTGTTCTGGACGCCGACGTCAAACTCGTTCTTGAGCTGCCGGATCTGTGACTGCCAGTTGGGGGCGTTGGCGGAGACGTACTTCTTGCAGTACATCTTGCTGTCGGTGACATCCCGCATGAGGGACACCTGGGTGCCGGCTCCGGTGCCCAGGTCGCGAACGAACATCAGATTCTCAAGGCGCTTCGACATCTGGTGTGCAGCGTGTATATGTCGGCGGCATTCCGACCACCCCGGGCTTCCACAGGACGCCTCGCCCCCGTGCAGATCTCGCGCGCGTCCCTCGGCGGCATTCGCCTCGGAGCCCTACATCATCAACGCCTCGGCGCGACGGCCCCCCAACAAGCCTGCCTTGGTGTGGTGTGCTCTGACGGTCGGTGCAGCTACCCTGATATCGCCTCGGTGCAATACCTACTATTCGTGTTTTTGGCGAAGCCAAATACCGTATATAGGGCAGTGAGCGGCAAGCGGAGAGAGCGGGTCGCGTGAACGAGATAAAAGGAAGATAACAGGCTAGCGTGTCGTCTCCCTCGGTGCTGCCTCAACTCACGTTAATGTTACTATAACGGAAGGCCAAGTGTCTTTCCATGATGAGCGGGCCGATTCCCGGCAATACGCCGTTTTTGGGGTGCGATGGGGGCCTGTGCGGCCGGAAAAGTGGGCGATTTCGCCCGGTTTTCGAGCGTGAAGGGGTATTTCTGCGCTGAATCAGGGTTGGCACAGGTCTTGCGATTCCTTGGATTGCCTCGCGATGTTCCCCGGCCGCGACGGCCGGATGGGAAGATCAACCATGGCATCCATGCCCAGCACAAAACGTCACATCGCCTTTCGAGGGCTCCGCCGTCTGGTCACGGTGGCCCGGTGGCTCCTGCGGTCAAGGCTCACCGCCCGAGCAGCGCGGCCGCGGGCGCGGCCGGCTGCACCGGTCATCCCGAACGCGTGCTACTACGTCGAGTGAGGCACGCGGACGATCACAACGGAGACCTTCAGGACACAGAGTCTGAAGCTGGCCCGCCGCGGTGGGCAGCTTCAGAATGACGTCGGCGGCCAGATCGGGCTTTTCACCTCCTTTTGGGTCGGCGCAACTTGAAATCTCTTGAAACCGCTTGAAAACCACGGAGGCCGTTGGCTCATAGCTTTTGGTTCTTAGCCATCGGCGGTCAGCACCAGGCGGCCGCAAAGTGGTAAATCCCGGTAAAAGCCGGTACGAGAAGGCCGGTCGGCTTTCGGCGGCGCGGAGGCTCCGGGCAGGCTCGGGCACGGAGAAGTAGTGGTGCGAAAGCGGCTCGCCCCGGCTTGCCAGAGGTTCCAAGCTACGTGGTGCATCGTTCATCCTCCTTCGGGCCCGCGGAAATTTTTTTCATCCGCGAATTAGCGCGACTTAAAGCACTTTAGGGTAAACGGCCTCGGAAGCCGTCAGCCGTCGGCTCAAAAACGCGGACCGGGTGCGACGGCGCTGTTCCGCGTGCGGACTGCGCAGACGCACCCCTTCACAGTTATGCTAACTATAACCTAACTTCTGACGGCTGTCAAGCGGGCAGGGGAAAAATTGAAAGCGGACAGTGGAAAATCAAAATGGTGGGGGGGTCAGGGTTTGAGGGGGCAAGGGGGGCGGCGGGCTGTACCGGCTCGGCGGGCGTGGGCTTCAAAGGGCCATGCGCGAGCGGGGGCCGCTCGGCGGGAGCCTCGCCCGCCCATCTCTCTTGGCTGGGAATCCTGTTGGCAACAATGAGATCAAGCGGCTGAATGCGGTCGGCATTCCGCGTTTGTGGTTCCGCGCCACGCGGGTACAATCGGGGCCTGCAAGGGGGCGAACCGGGGAGTCGAATATGGGGTCTTGCCGATCTGTGCGATGGGGAATGTGCTGTGTTGCCGTTGCGGGCCTGGCGCTGGTGCCGGCGTGCTCTTCGTCCTTCGATGTACTAACCGCTCCGCCGCCGCCCGAGGGGGTGACACTGCCCATCCTGTCGGAGATCGCGTTGATCGTCGACGCCCAGGTCAACGGTCAGGCCACCCGGGTGCTGCTTGATACGGGGACGGTTCTGACCAGCATGGCATCACCGGGGGCGATCGATCGGTTGGGCCTGGAAGCGGCGGGGGCGAATCCTTTCGCCGGGGCGGAGGACGGCGGCGTAGGCATATGCGGCAGCGGGGCCGCAACGCTGGATCCCACGCGCTACACCGCAAGGAGCCTGAACCTGGGCGGCGTGGTGTTCGAGAACGTCGCCCTCACCGTGCTGAATGAGACCGACTACGACACGTTCGCGGAAACCGGCGTCGACCTGATCCTGGCGGCGCAGTTCCTGATGTACACCGACTGGAAGATCGAGGAGGGCGGGCGGCAGTTGGTGCTGCTGCCGCTGAACTCGCGGCAGCGCCCCGCGGGGGCCATGGACATGAGGGCCACGGGCCCGATCTCCTTCGCGCCTCTTCTGGACGCCAAGATCGGGGCGATGTCCGTGGCTGTGAGTTATAACGACGCCGCGCCGCTTGACTCGGGGCTCGACACCGGCGCCAGCGTGCTCTTCGCGGTGAGCGATCAGGCGGCCAGCCAGGACGGCTGGGATCCGGCGACATTGCCGCATGTTGACCTGCAGGTGTTCGGGGCCGGCGCCGACTGCCCGGAGACGTTGTTTCGGGGGACGCGCGTCAAGCTCGGCGAACAGGCCTACGACCGGCCGCTGGTGCTGGAGATTCAGGGCAGCGGGGCAACGGCCCTGGTGGGCTGGCCCTTCTTCACCAGCCACGACAGCGTCTATGTCGCCCCCGGCGGCCAATGGATCGAGTTCGTCAAGAGCGCAACGACGGATGCGCTGGTCGCCGAACCGCTGCGATGGTTTGAGGCGACGCTTTTCTTCAACGCCGATGGGAAATACGAGGTGGGCGCGGTGGTGGACGGATCGAGCGCCGCCCAGCAGGGAGTCGTCGCCGGCGACATCGTGCTGGAGATTGATGGGGTGAGCCTGGACACGGTTGAAGGCAAGTCGCTGCTCTTCGGCCCCACGCCGGCTCGAGAAGGCCATGTGGATTTCCTCATCCAGGACTCCTCCGGGGCGACGCGGACGGTGACGCTGACGGCGCAGGTTCGGCTGGAGTGAGATCAGAAACGCCGGAAAGTCAAAACGCCGAAACGCCGAAATCGGATTCATCGCCGGGAATTGAAGGCGCACACTGGCACGGGGGAACCGTGAGTTGGGGACGGACATTTCAGATTTCAGATTTGAAATTTCAGATGGCGAGCGGGGCGCGGCCCGTTCAGGAAGCGGGGCGCGTCTCACGCTGCGAGTCTGCCCAACCTCGGGCGATCTTGAGTTCAGAGGAGACGCCACGTAGGACAATGGCGATGAAAATGACAGTCCCGATGATGCAAAGGTAGCCTACGATTATTCCCGCCGCTGAGAAAACGAACTGCCAGCCAGGGTCTTCCTGGTCGTTGCCAGCGAGCTGGATGACCGACCCAAGGGCGACGAGCATGCAGGACAGCCCCAGGAAGAGCGCCAGGAACGAACCGACGCGGCCTGCACCGGGCCGGTAACAGCAGGCCAGGATCCTGCCGGTGTACCTGCAAAAACCCGCAACGGCGGCGCCGAAGAGGAGGGCGTGGGAGACTATAAGCACGCAGACGCCGGCCTGCGACCCGCGGAACGATCCGCTGAACGCCGTTAGCACCAGGATCGTCATTGGGACCAGCATGCCGATGGCGGCTATCATGGAAACTGCCCGCTCGGGCCTCTTTTCCAGATCGGTGCTCGCGGGATGGAAGGACATGGTGGACGAGACACCGCAGGCCAGGAGCACGTTCGCAAGAAGGAATCCGGCCATCGTGAGGCTCATCAGGAACCGAGCGGCAGCTTCACCGGGGCCAAACAGGAACGATAGGGCAATCGTGATGACCGGGCTCAGCCCGGTGCAGAGAAAGCCGGCCAGCGACAGACGCAACCCTTTCAGTAGGCGAAGGAGCAAGCCCGGTTCGACGCAACGTAGCAGGGGGCCGGAGACGGATTGTCCGACCGGCATGCTGCATTCGGGGCAGATGCCGTCGAGCTTGAGGCCGCGGAGGTCGTAGCGGCACTTGATGCACGGGGTGGGGGCGGCGATGAAGCCGCGGTCGTCGAGCGGAGCAGTGTTGGCGGTGACAGCTCGGATGGCGTTCACGCCGTGGAACCCTTGCTTGCGCTGCGGGCTGGTGACGCGCTGCGGCGGGTGGAACCCGCCCTACAACGACCGGCTCGGCAGGAGCCTCGCCCTCCCCTCTCGCGGCCGCGCGAGGGCGCGGGGCACAGGCGGCCACGCGAGGGCGCGGGCCGCTACCACATCTGGCCGGGGTCGAAGCGGCCGAGGGATTCCTCGAGGGCCTTCATCATCTCACCGACGGTGGCGTAGGCCTTGGCGCCTTCGATCAAGGCGGGCATGACGTTCCGCTCGTTGCGGGCGTCCTCGGCGATGCGCTTCATCGCGGCCTTGACCGCGGCCGGGTCGCGACGCTGCTTGGTGGCTCTGAGGTTGGACAGCACCTCAGCCTCGATGTCCGGTCCGATCTTGAGGAGGTCGAGCTCCTCTTCCCCCTCCGCGATGTACTCGTTCACTCCGACGACGATCTTGTCCTTCCGCTCCACGGCGGCGGCATATTTGTAGGCGGCCTCGGCGATCTCGCGGCGGACGTAGCCGTTCTCGATCGCCAGGATCATCCCGCCCATGTCGTCGATCCGCTGGATGTACTTGCGGGCCTCGGCCTCGAGCTGGTTGGTCAGCGCCTCGACGAAATAGCTGCCGCCCAGCGGGTCGGCCACGCTGGTGACGCCGGTCTCATAGGCCAGCACCTGCTGGGTGCGCAGGGCCAGCGTGACGGCCTCCTCAGTCGGAAGGCAGATGGTCTCGTCCATGCTGTTGGTGTGCAGCGACTGGCAGCCGCCGAGCGCGGCGGCCATCGCCTGGTAGGCCACGCGCATCAGGTTGACGTAGGGCTGCTTGGAATAGAGGCTGCAGCCTGCGGTCTGGGTGTGGAAACGCAGCCACATGGACCGCTCGCTCTTGGCGTGGAATCGCTCCTTCATGTACGAGGCCCACAGCCGCCGGGCGGCGCGATACTTGGCGATCTCCTCGAAGAAGTCGTTGTGGGCGTTGAAAAAGAAGGAGAGCCGCGGGGCGAAGGAATCCACGTCCAGGCCGCGCTCCATGCAGGCCCGTACGTAGTACAGCCCGTCGCAGAGGGTGAAGGCGAGCTCCTGCCCGGCGGTCGAGCCGGCCTCGCGGATGTGATAACCGCTGACGCTGACGGGGTTGTATTGCGGCAGCTCCTTGGCGCAGAACTCAATGGTGTCCACGACCAGCCGCAGACTTTCGGCGGGCGGGAAGACGACCTCGTTCTGGGCGTGGAACTCCTTGAAGATGTCGTTCTGGCAGGTGCCGCGAAGATCGGTCCGCTTGACGCCCTGTTTGTCGGCAGTGGCGATATAGAATGCCAGCACGATCGCGGCCGGGGCGTTGATGGTCATGGAAACGCTGACGTCGCTGAGCCGAATGCCGCTGAAAAGCGTCTCGAAATCGGCCAGCGTGTCGATGGCCACGCCGCAGCGGCCGACCTCGCCGGTGGAGAGCTGGTCGTCGCTGTCGCGGCCCATCAGCGTCGGAAGGTCGAAGGCGGTACTCAAGCCGGTCTGCCCGCGGGACATGAGGAACTTGAAGCGCTCGTTGGTCTGCCGCGCGGAACCGAAGCCGGCGAACTGGCGCATGGTCCAGAGGCGGCCGCGATACATGTCCTTGTGAACGCCGCGGGTGAACGGGTAGTGCCCGGGATCGCCGAGGCTGGTGTTGTAGTCCAGGCCGGCGATGTCCGCCGGGCCGTAAAAACCCTTCAGCGGGCGGCCGGAGATGGTGGTGTGCGGGCCGATCTCCCGGCCGGCAGTCGATTCATCGGTCTCGGCAGGTTTGACGGCGGTCATCATGCCGCTGCCGCCGCATCGGTGCGATTTGTTGTGTTCCATGGTTGGTCACTCCCCGACTGTTATTCAACGCCCCCAATGGAGGGCTGACCGCCAGAATCGGTGCGTCGAGGACGCACCCTACATCTGCTGCCGCCGCAGACCATGATCATCGCGCCTGGCTATGACTTCTGCCAGGCGGGCGGGCGCTTTTCGAGGAAGGCCTTCAAGCCCTCGCTCGATTCGGGATGGCGGAAGGCCTCGCCGAAGCCCTCGGCTTCTGCCAGCAGCCCTTTCTCCAGCCAGATCTTGTCCATCGCGAGCAGGGCCCGCTTGGCCATGCGAACGGCGGTGGGGCCGTTGGCAATGATCTGTTTGGCCAACGCGTCAACCGTGGCCATCAGCTCCGCCGCCGGCACCGCCATATTGACCAGTCCGATCCGCAATGCCGCCTGGCCATCCAGAGCCTCGCCGGTGAATACTAGTCGGCGGGCCCCGCCCGGACCGAGGAGCAGCCGCAGCCGTTGCGTGCCGCCCCAGCCGGGGATGAGGCCGAGCTTGACCTCGGGCACGCCGATCTTGGCCTCGTTGGCCATCACCCGCAGGTCACAGGCGCAGGCCAGCTCGCAGCCACCGCCCATCGTCGGCCCGTTGATAGCCGCGATGGTGACGACTTGCTCCATGTTGGCGATCTTGTCCATGGCGGCATGACCGCGACGGCTGAATGATTGGCCTGTGTCGCGGGGGGCATTGGCCATCTCGGAGATATCCGCGCCGGCCACGAACGTCTTGCCGCTGCCGGTAATGACCAATACGCGGATTTCCGGGCGCCTGGCGATCTCGTCCAAGCGCGCTTCCAGCGCCGCCAGGACGGTGGTCGAGAGAATGTTGATGCCCTTCGGCTGGCTGAAGGTGATTCGTCCGATGGGACCCTGTTGCTCAAAAAGAACTTCCGTCGTCATGGTAAGCATGCCTCTTCCAGGTGGGGCGGGTTCGACCCGCCGCTGTCCTGCCGGGCGGGCGGAGCCCGTCCCATTTATGTCTGCCTACAGCCGCGTCAGCGTGCTGTTGCTGGTCAGGTCCGCGTGAAAAACGAGCGTGACGCTGCCAGTGGTCGAAGTCGTGTCCTGGCTGATGGTCACGTTGTACGTCAGAGTCGATCCGGAGAGCGAGCCGTCGAACGTGGCGGTGCCCGTGAAATTCAACGTGGTCCCGCCGAGCAGGCCGCCGCTGAACGTCGTTGTGCCGGTATAGTCATATACGAAGTGGAAGGTGGTGTCGGTGACCTGGGCTTCGCGGACCGTGACGTTCAGCGTCACGGACATGGCGACGGTCGCCCCGTTGATCGTCAGGTTCGACGACTGGGTGTAGGTCTTGGTGGCGCCGACGGTGAAGATATCCAGTCCGATCTGTCTGCCGCTGGTTCCGTTGTCCAGGATGACCGGCAGGTCCAACGCCGCGGGCAGGTCGTTGCTGTCGATGACGATTTGCGATGCGCTGGCATAGGTGATCGTAAAGGGCTGCCCGGCGGGTTGGGTCGGCGTGATCGTGCCGGAGAAATCGGTGGTCCCGGCGTAGGTGCCCGCCAAGCTGGCCGGCGGGAACAGAGCGGCACATTGGGCGCCGGCCGAAGCGAATGCGCCTGCCCCGATCAGCAGCAACACAACCACGGAACTCTTCGCTCGCGACATGATGTTCACTCCTTGAAGAGGCACCCGGTCAAGCCGCCGCCCGCCGGCCATTCGCCATGACGAGTGTGCCTCGCACCTTCACTCCATCCAGTGGGCGGCACGTGTACCTCCACGAACAGTCGCCGCCTCTGCTTCTTCAATGCGGCTACGGCCTTGTTGCTCAGGCTCTCGCCGACTTGCTGCCCAAGCTGCGCTTCGCCGATTCGATCTGTCGCTCAAACTCGGCCTCTCCCTCCCGGAAAAACTCGATTTCCTGCGCCGGAGTCATCCCCTTGACGGCTTCACGGATCTTTTTCTGGGCGGCACGTTTCATTGCCACACAATCAAGCGTCTTCGTCTTCATAGTCAATCACCTCCGCCGGAGAGCGGATTTCGAGCGGATGGTAGAAGTACAGCGCGTTCACGGCATTGTAGAGGCGTATCTTGTCGAAGTGCACGATATGTCGGAAGTTCCAACTGACTATCAAATCCGCGCCTGCAACGCTGGCCGCGGCGACATGCCCGGCGTCGTCGCTCCACTGCGGACCGACGATGCCGGTCGTGACATATGCATCGCGCAGGGCCAGCACTTTCGCATCGAACGGGACCAACTGCATGTACGCCAGGAGCGAGGAGAAGTAATCCTTTACTGGTGCCGGCGCGAGCTCGATCTCACGTCTGACAATGTCGGATACCAGCAATACAAAGCGGCCTGCGCGTACCAACTCGAAAAACGCCTCGCTGGTTTCATGAAATTCCTCGTCAAACACGCCGCCGAAGACAGAGGTGTCTGCGTAGGCCCGTCTGATTGGATGGCTCATCATCATCGCACGTACCCAATCCTCGGTTGGGGCCGCAGCTCGTCGCATTTGTCCTGCCGGCAGGATCGATCGGCCTGCAACAGGCAGCTACTTCTTCTCGCTGTAATCGTGGAAGCCGCGGCCGGTCTTGCGGCCCAGCCAGCCCGCGTCCACCAGCTTGCGGAGCATCGGGCAGGGGCGGAATTTGGGGTCGCCCAGGTCGCGGTGCAGCACTTCCATGATGTTCAGGCAGACGTCCAGGCCGATGAAGTCCGCCAGGACCAGCGGGCCCATCGGGAAGTTGCAGCCCTGCTTCATGATCTCGTCGATGGTGTTGGGCTCGGCGACGCCTTCCATCAAGGCGTAGGCCGCCTCGTTGATCATGGGCATGAGCACGCGATTGCTGACGAAGCCGGGGCTGTCGCTGCAGCGGAGCGGGTTTTTGCCCATTTTTTGGGCGAGGGCCTCGACGACTTCGACCGTGGCGGCGTCGGTCTGCACCCCGCGGATCACCTCGACCAACGTCATCAGCGGCACAGGATTGAAAAAGTGCATGCCGATGAACTTGGCGGGGCGGTCGGTCATGGCGGCCAGCTTGGTGATGCTGATGCTGCTGGTGTTGCTGGCCAGTATGGCGTCGGGCTTGAGCCGGGCCTGGAGGTCCTTGTAGAGCTCCACCTTGGCGTCGAGATTCTCGAAGATGGCCTCGATGGCGATGCCGACCCTGGTCCAGTCGACGTCCTTCAGCGACGTGCAACTGACCAGGTTGGCCTTGGCGGCCTCGGCGGTCGCGGCGGGCAGCTTGTTCTTCTCGACCAGCTTGCCCAGGCTTTTCTCGATGGCCTGGACCGCGCCGGCCACCTGAGCGGTATCCACATCGTACATCCAGGTCTTCAGCCCGGCCGTCGCCGCGACCTGGGCGATTCCGCGGCCCATTGTTCCCGTGCCGATTACGACTGTTGCTTCGATAGCCATGTCAACTCCTCCAGACAGCTCGCTTCACGTCTGTGCGCAAAGCGGGAGATTAACGAATTGCCCCGCCCGGGGTCTCAGATGGCCGCAGGAAAACGCTCCCGCAGGGGCACGGTTATCTGTCGCCCTTTCAGGGCTTGACTGTGGTGTTACGCCGCCTACCGAGGGCTCACGCCCTCGGCTACTAACTGCCGCCCTTTCAGGGCTTGACCGCGGACCTTTGCCGGGCTTGATCAAGGGCTTTTGCCGGGCTTGACCAAGGGCTTTTGCCGTTCCCTTATCGCTCGATGACCATCGCCACGGCGTTGCCGCCACCGAGACAGAGCGAGGCCACGCCGCGCCTGGCGTTCCGCTGCTCCATCACGTGGATCAAGGTGACGAGGATGCGCGTCCCGCTGGCCCCGATCGGATGCCCCAGGGCGACGCCGCCGCCGTTGACGTTCACGCGGTCGGGCGAAATTTCCAGGCCGCGGACGCAGGCGACCGCCTGTGCGGCGAACGCCTCGTTCAACTCGAACAGGTCGATGTCGCTCATCTTCAGGCCGGCCTTCTCGACGGCCAGCTTGACCGCACCGACCGGGGCGAGGAAAAGCTCCTTCGGGGCCACGCCGAAAGTGGCGTGGGCCAGGACTTTGGCCCGCACCTTCCAGCCGCGCTTGGCGGCCTCTTCCTCGGTGGTCATCAGGATCGTGGCGGCGCCGTCGGAGAGCTGCGAGGCATTGCCGGCCGTGACTGTGCCGTCCTTGCCGAAGGCCGGCTTCAGACCGGCAAGGCCTTCGACGGTCGTTTCGGCGCGGATGGTCTCGTCGGTATCGAACGTGATGGTCTTGCCCTTGCCCGCCGGGACGTCGATCGCGGCGATTTCGGCCTTAAATAAGCCGGCCGCTTGCGCCTTGGCGGCCCGCTTGTGGCTTTCAAAGGCGAAGGTGTCCTGGTCATGGCGGGTCACGTTGTATTTCTGAGCGGTGTAATCGGCGATCGCGCCCATGGCCAGGCTGGTGTAGGCGTCGGTCAGCCCGTCGAACTGCATTTCGTCCACGACGGTGGAGTTGCCGAACTTGGTGCCCTTGGAACGCAACTCGCGCAGCAAATATGGGGCGTTGGACATGCATTCCATGCCGCCCGCGAGGGCGATCTTCGATTGGCCGAGGCGGATGTTGTTGTCGACATCCATCGCCGCCCGCAGGCCCGAGCCGCAGACCTGATTGACGGTCACCGCGGTGATGGTGTCAGCACAGCCGGCGCCGAGGGCGAGCTGCCGGGCCGGATTCTGGCCGATGCCGGCCTGGAGGACCTGCCCGACGATGGCAAGGTCGACGTCGCCGGGGCGACAACCCAGGCCCGCCAGCATGTTCTTGGCCACGGCCGCGCCGATCTGAGGCGCGGTCAGCGGCGTCAGGGTTCCCAGGAATTTGCCTATCGCGCTTCGCTTGGCTCCGACAATGACAGTGTGCGGCATGGCGATTGTCTCCGAATCAGGTGGTTCACACTCAAACGCCCGCGGACCAGCTTGACACCGGGCGAAGGTTCAGTCGCGGGCCCAACACTCACTCGATGTTGCGATGGTCGTCCATCACCCGATCCGTGGGCATGAACCCATCGCGTCTCATTCCGATCCCAGTCGTTCCGGTTGCTTGACCAACGTCTCGGCGATGGTCATCCGCTGCATCTCGCTGGTGCCTTCGTAGATCTCCGTGATCTTGGCGTCGCGAAGGTAGCGCTCGACCTCGCTCTCGCGGCAATAGCCCATCCCGCCGAAGATCTGGATCGCGTGGTTGGCACAGAAGGTCGCCGTCTCCGCGGCGAAGACCTTGGCCATCGCCGGCACGTGCAGCGAGTGCCCCTGGGTCTGCTTCACCCAGCAGCCTTTGTAGAGCAGTGCCCGGGCGGCGGCGATCCGCGTGGCCATGTCAGCGATCTTCCATTGGATCGCCTGGAAATCGATCAGGGCATGGCCGAACTGCTTGCGGGCCACGGCATAGTCGACGGCCTTGTCCAGCGCCGCCTGGGCAATGCCCAAGGCCTGGGCGGAAATGCCCAGGCGTCCGCCGTCGATCGCCACCAGGGCGATCTTCAAACCTTGCCCCCGCTGGCCCAGCAGGTTCTCCGCCGGGACCTTACAGTTGTCAAAGACCAGTTCCGTGGTGCTGCTGCCGCGGATGCCGAGTTTGTCCTCGTGCTTGCCGACCGTCAGGCCGGGCGTGTTCTTCGGCACGATCAGGCAGCTCGCATTTCGCTTGTCGGTGTCCTCGGTTCGAACAAAGAGCAAGACCACGTCGGCGTCGGCGCCGTTCGTCACCCACATCTTAGTACCATTGATGACCCAATGGTCGCCCTTGAGAGCGGCGCGGCACTTCATGGCGCCGGCGTCGGAGCCCGCTTCCGACTCGCTGAGGCTAAAACAGTTCAGATACTCACCGCGAGCCATCGGCGGCAGCCACTTCTTCTTCTGCTCCTCGTTTCCGAATTTGATGATCGGGTCGATGACCAGTGAGTTCTGCACGCTGTTGATCACGCCCACGGAGGCGTCGGCATAGGAAAGCTCCTCGACGACGATGGCCGAAGCCAGGGCGTCCAGGCCGGCCCCGCCGTACTCCTCCGGGACACAGATCCCCTGATAGCCCATCTCGCCGAGCTGCCGGATGACGTCGCGGGGGAACTCGCCCTTGATGTCCCGCTGCATCGCGCCGGGCGCCACGACCTCGCGGGCAAACTCGCGGATGCTGTCGCGGAGCAGCTTGTGGTCCTCGTCCAGCTCATACCCGAAGGGGATGATGCCCTCGTAAATCTCTGACAATTCCGCCATGGTGGTAATTCTCGCTCGTCTGTTTATGCACTCCGCCGCTGGACTTGCGCCCGGGCGATCAGGATCCGCTGCACTTCACTGGTGCCCTCGCCGATCTCGCACAGTTTGGCGTCGCGAGTCAGCCGTTCCACGGGCATGTCCTTGGTGTAACCGGCCCCGCCGAGGATCTGGATGGCATCCCAGCCCACGCGGCTGGCCATTTCGGTGGCGAACAACTTGGCCATGGAAGCCAGGCCCTTGTCCGCCCGGCCGGCATCCTTGGCGCACGCCGCCTGGCGGACCAGCAGCCTGGCCGCCTCGATCTGCGTCTCCATGTCCGCCAGCTTGAAAGCTATGGCCTGATGACCATGCAGCGGCTTGCCGAAGGCCTGGCGCTCGCTGGCATATTTCACCGCCTCCTCGAGGCACCCACGGGCCAGACCGATCGACACCGCGGCGATCAAGAAACGACCCTCGTCCAGCACTTTCATCGCATCGACGTAACCGCAGTGCAGTTCCCCGACCAGGTTTGCGGCGGGGATCTCGCATTTCTCGAAGCTCACCGGCACGGTATCGCTGCCGCGCATGCCCATCTTGTCCTCGGGTTCGCCGATCTCCATACCTTTTGTGCCGCGCTCGACGATGAAGGCGGAGATAGTCCGCGAGCCTCGCTCCGGCTTCGTCCGGGCCATCACCACGTACGTGCCCGCCCGCTTGCCGTTGGTGACCCAGAGCTTCTGGCCGTTGAGCACCCAGCCGGCAGAGGTCTTCTCCGCGCGGCAGGTGAGCGCGGCCGCATCCGACCCGCAGCCGGGCTCGCTCAGCGACCAGGCGCCGAGCTTCTGGCCCGAGGCCAGGGCCGGCAAATACTTCTGCTTCTGTTCAGGACTGGCGGCGAGGTTCAAGTGCGCCTGGCACAGGCCGTTGTGCGCCTCCACCAGCAACGCGAATGCGCCGTCCTGGCGAGCCAACTCCTCGAGCACGACCGTCATCGCCAGCGTGTTCTGCCCGGTGCCGCCATACTCCTCCGGGGTCATGACGCCCAGCAGGCCGATGCGACCCGCCTCGGCGACGACCTCGTCCGGGATCCACTTGGCGGCGTCCCAGGCTCGAGCATGCGGGGCGATTTTCTCCGCGGCGAACTCCCGCGTTACGTCTCGGAACGCTATCAACTCGTCAGGAATCTTGAATTGCATCTCGCCGTCTCTCTAAGTGCGATGCCAAGGTAGTGAGCCCGGATCTCCCGCGCCTCGACTTGCGACAGCGCCGTTTTTGTCAGCGGCTCCCGCCGGTTCACGGCCGGGACATCCGAGCCGGAAGCGAGGAAGTCAAAGGCTCATTAAAGGACGGGGCCTGCGTCGCCGATCGGCCATCAGGTCCCACTCGCGCAAATTCGAATTATATGGAATTCCCGATACCCGTCAAACCGCAGCCCACCTCAGGCCGAGCCAGGCGAGGCAAGACAATTGCATTCAGACAAACTAATGCGAGAGCGGCGGAGTTTCGAACCGGTGACTATCACCTACTCGATAATGGAGGAGCAACTTGTGCGAAGTGCTGTCTATCGTCGCCGAGCCTTCGGCGCGTCAGCCGGGATTCGCGATTCGCCAACTCTCACTGGCGGCGGCGTCCTTGGCGGCGCCTTGACTGTCGGTCGCCTCTGTCGCCGGACCCGGCACGACGGCGACCTCGGCCAGGCCGCCGGCCACATGGCCCGTTTTTCCACGATGTAATCTATCGTGTATTGCCAGGACCGGCCCGCTGAGCGCATACGCCAATGCCGCCAACGCAATCGTCAACTGGAACTGCACCACCAGCCCGACCAGCAGAACGATCATGAACGCGACCACCTGCCGGAACGGCCGGCGGCCTTTCAGCAGTGCGTTCACCAGATGGACATAGCGGAAGCGGCTGACCATGAAGAGACCGAGGATCATGGCGAAGGGAGGGAGGAAGGCCGCGATCATGCCGGTCGTCCAGGGGGGCACGACGTGCTTCAGGAGCTCCTCGTGGAGAATCACCAGCCCGCCCAGGGCGGCAGCCGCTCCAGGGCTGGGCAAGCCGCGGAAGCCCATATGGGCGGACTCATCGGCCACATTCTCGACGTTGAACCTGGCCAGTCGCAGGGCGGCGCAGCACACGTAGATGGCCGCCATGACCCATTCCGCCCGCCAATAGACCCTTGCAGCAACGGTGAGCGCCGGCACGTTGTCCGGATGTGCGATGCACAGGACCAGGATGGCCGGGGCCACGCCGAAGCTCACGATATCGGAGAGTGAATCCAATTGGCCGCCAAATTCGCTGGTCTTGCGGGTCAAGCGGGCCAGCCGACCGTCGAGGCCGTCGAAGAACATGGCACCGACGAGCAGGTATGCAGCGATGGCCAGGTACGTTGGGAAGATGCTCTCCATTCGCGGACTGCCAAGCGTCTGGGCGTCCAGGTCTTTTCCGACGGCCTGCATGCTCAGCAGACACATGTAGATGGTCCCCAGCCCGCAGACCAGGTTGCCCAGTGTGGCCAGCGACGGCAACACCGCGACCTGCTTGAGGACGCGATCTCTGCGCCGTTTGCGCTGCTCTGATCGGCTGTCTGGATGGCTGATGACTTTCATTCCTCGGCGCTCCCGGCTACGCGCATGATAACAGTGGTGCCCGCCCTCACGTGATCGTTCACCTTCACGGCGGCCTTGAATCCGCCGTCCGCCGGAACGATCAACTCGGTCCGCGAGCCGAATTTTATCATGCCCAGTTGCTGTCCGCGGCGCAGCATCGAGCCCGGGCCGACGTGGCACACGATCCGCCGAGCAATCAGCCCGGCGACCTGGCGGACGACGATCGGGCCCTTCGTGCCGGCCTGAGGTTCGATAATAATCGTATTTGCCTCGTTGCGATGGCCGGAGTCCTTGTGTCGGGCATCCAGGAACTGCCCAGCCTGATAGTTCGTTTGCGCGACGCGGCCGTCGCAAGGCGATCGGTTGATGTGCACGTCGAAAATCGAGAGGAAGATGCCGATTCGCAGTGCCGGACCGTCGATGCCCTCATAGCTATCCAGGGGCGTGATCTCGGTCACCTTGCCGTCGGCCGGAGCCACCAGCAGCCCCGCTCCGGCCGGCACGGTCCGATCCGGGTCGCGGAAGAACGACAGAGTAAACACCCAGATGATCACCAGCGGCGCGGCCAGCAGCCAGTACCGTGGAGAGAAGGCCAGCGCCGAGTACACGGCGGCCCCCCCGCCGACGCCGAAGGTCGCCGTCGATATCAGCAGCTCTCTCAATCCGTCGCGAGTCAGTGGCATGGGCGTTTCGCAGAATCAGTCGTCTGGACGCGGGAACAAATCTCTTTCAGTCCGTCCGGCCGACGCGTGGGCGTTGAGCGGGCGGCTCCTGCTCCGTCGAGGCCCCGTTCATCGGCTTCACCGGTATACGCATGTCGGCCCGCTGGACCGACTTGGCTCCGCATTTCGGGCAGCTCAGACCTCCGGCGGGCTCGGAGCCCTTTGGCACCTGGCGCTGATAATCACTGAAGAGCATTTCAAACTCGTGCCCGCAGCTCTTGCAGACGACTTTGATTTTCGCATTCGGCGCCGCTACCGCCTGCCGGTCATTAGAACGGAATTGATACCCGAAGATCACTACCGCAACCAGCAGCAGCACAACCGCTGCCGCCAGCTTGGCGGCGTTTCGGCCAAACCTCTGCCCTGTGTCGGCCGCGTAGTTCATCTTAATCCGTCTCGATCAGATCCTCCGGAAAAGTGTCGATGCGCCAGCGCTCCGGTCCGGGACCACGTGTCCACAGATGCACCCAATTCGGCTCGGGCGGTGTCTCCGCGGGCCTGCCCAGGTCCATCCCGTTCATGTCCATGTTAATCGTCGAGGCGTGGCCGTCCACAAAGCAGATGTTGAACCGGCCCAGCCTGCCGTGCCAACCGGGAATCGTGGCAGGCGGCGTGCCCGTGCCTCCCATGGGGTCCGTTGATGCGCTGACTGTGTTCCAGCGGGCCAGCCAGTGAATCGATTCGGAGTACAACAGAGTTTCCGCCGCCGCTGGAATCCGCGAAACCGGCCGGAAATAGGGCGACATCGACCACGTTGTCTTACCGTCGCTGGCGCGAGCGCAATTGGCGCGATAACTCGTGCCCGTGGACAAGAAGAACGGCCTGGTCTTCCATTGGTCGCGCCAACTGCTGGTGGAGTAGAACGGCGCCTCGACCCAGCCGAAGTCGCCCGGGCACTGAAACAGGCTGAAATCCTCCCGGTCGGTGAGAGAGGCCCCATACAGGTAGCGATTCAGCGGCCGGAACCTCGGGGCGCGCATGCCGGTCGCGGAGTAGCCCGCGTCTCCGCGGCCATCGGCCTCTCCGGGACCGCCTCCGTAATCATAGAAGCCGTGGTCGTCGACCGATTTCCACCACGCCGGCACGGCCAGCATGGCTCCGGTTTCCGCGAAGTCGGCCGCGTAGGAGGCGCCGATGGAGCCCAACTGCTTCAGGTTGGCGATGCACTTGGCCTTGGTGCCCTCGTGCCGCGCGGCGGAGAGGCTCGGCAACAGGATGGAGATCAGCGCTGCCATGATCGCGATGACGACGAGCAACTCGATCAGCGTAAAGGCCGGCCGACCGCCGTTCGGCGCTGCATGAATGCGTGGGCGACAGATCTTATATGTCATGGCCAAGCCCTACCGGGAGTTCTCTCCGATTATAAGCACAGGCGGCATTGCGGACACGTCCGGGCGGCTTCAACCCCCGATCGCACAGCCTCTCCGGCTCCCAGAGGGAACGGTGAGCAAGCTTTATGGGTGAAGGCGGACAGAGAAGGAGGCTTTTGCGCAGCGTTTGCCGGACCTGCCCTCGAAGCCGCCTCCAGGAGGCCAATCCATGAGAAGGAGAGTGATCGTGCTGGTGATGCTGGTGGCGGGGTGCCAGACCCCCATCGATGTCAAACAGGCGGAGTTGATTCAGAACTGGGGCGAAGGCAACAAGGCCTTCGGACGGGTGATCGAGGAATACTGCAAGGTGGTCGGCGGCGTCGCGGACAACCACCACCGCTTGCAGCGGGACCTCCGCGACAAGGACTGGGAGCTGTGGCTGAGTCGGCACACGCAGGCCGACGGCAGCCTGGTCTCCCAGGGTGAGGACGGCGCCATCCAGGCGATGAAGGTTGATCAACTTCAGGCGGCGATGGCCCTCCGCGATCAGGCGTCGGAGACCATCGCCCAAAGCGAGCGGACCTGGCGCGAGGCGGACGCGAAGGTCAGGAAGGCCATCGAGGACTTCAAGGTCATGACCAGCATCGCGCTGAGCACCAATGAGGACATCGCCGAAGCCAAAAAATCGGCGGCGCAGTTCGCCGACTCGGCGTTGAGCGCGCTGGCCGGGCTGGCAGGCGGCGTGGGGTTGGGGGCGGCGGTGGTGCCTTGAACGGATGAAGGATGGACGCGGAACGCAGAAGGCGGAACGCGGAAGACAGAACAATGTAACAGGAAGGTGAATTATGACGACGATAGCTGGAAAGAATGATCTGCCGGATTTCAGTGATGTTCGCCCGCTCATTCGAGCGGACGATTTGACGGGGCTGAATCAGGCCATTGAGCAATTCGAGTCGACGCTCACGGCGTTCAACGCGGCGGTAAACGACGCCGAAAAGACGGTGAGCCTGACATTGGCGTGGATCGGTGTCGGCGAGAAGCTGCTCAATCTGGCCGGCGTGATCCTGCAGAAGTGGCCCGTGAATAGCGAGCAGCCGGCGCAACCCGGGACGGGTATCGGCAAGCTTGCCGACAGGCTTGGCGAACTCGGATCTTTGTGCGCTGCGATGGCGAAGTCGCTACCGACGACCTCGGCATGACGTGCAAGAGTGAAACGAACGAGCCCTTGACCTGTGGTGCACGCGGCCCGCAGGTCAAG
>DATKKX010000341.1:0-22521 GCA_035542775.1 Phycisphaerae bacterium
CGGGAATCGTCCACGGTCGGCACGGGGCGATAGCGGATCGCCAGGTATAGCCGCCAGAAGCTCCAGATGGTGGAAAAGGTGCCGTAAGTGGCGCCGGCCAGGGCCAGAACGTAGCCGGTCGGCGAATACAGCAGGATGTCGCGGGCGGTTTTCCACGGAGCATAAGCGTGGGCCAGGCCGAGAATGGCCAGGCTGCCGATGAGGATGCCGAGCTTGAGGGCGATGTCCTTGTAGGCAAGCGGCGCCCGCGTCCGGCGCGCGGTCAGCGAGGCAGTGAATGGTCGCCAGAGAGTGGCGGTCGTTGACAGGACTGACATCCGGCTTCTTCCTCAAAGGGGCAAATCACTCGGCGCCTGGCGAATGCGCTGTCGAGGCAAACCTCGCAAGCAGATTCCACCGCCCCCCAGGCGTCGCGTCGCGGCCGCGCCCTATTGACGTGGCCTTACGCATCGTGGTGAACGTCTTCCCCCGTGCGATAACCAACGGCCGTCGCACCGGGGGAACACTCCGGCTACGATAAGTATGCCTCCTGCCTCTGAAAGCTGCGTGAAATCAAGGTAAAATGTTTTTCATGCCGTGGAGCGGCGCTGGGACGAGGGGACGGCCCGATGAGGGTCCGGGATAATTAAGCAGGGCGAGTAAAGCGGGATGTTCTGCCTTGCCTGAGAGCAGAACGTCCCCTTTCCCCCTCAGGCCGGTGACGCCGCCGGCACCGTACGGAGAGGACTTCGATGCGAGTATTTCTGGCCGGCATTATGCAAGGCTCATTTCAGGAGATGCGAATCGTTGACCAGAGCTGGCGGGACACCATCAAGGCTTCGCTGGCCAGACATCTGCCCGCGGCGGAGGTGTACTGTCACTTCGAGGCCCATCCTGAGTCGGTCACCTATGAGCGTCCCGAGATTGTCCGGACGCTGACCGATGGTTTTCGGCGGGCGGCGGAATGTGATGTGCTGGTCGCGTACCTTCCTTCGGCATCCATGGGCACGGCCATAGAGATGTATGAAGCGGCCAGATGCGGCGCGGTGGTGCTGACGATCACGCCGCTGGCGGTGAACTGGGTGGTCATGGTCTGCAGTGACAAGGTGTTCCCCAACATGGCGGATTTCGAGGAGTTCCTCGCCGGCGGGCGACTGGCGGAGCTGCTCATGAAGAAAGGCCGGGCAAACCCCGAGAAAAACGCACCCTAGGCAGGATCTTTCCGGACCAGGCCGACGCACGCCCGGCATCCGGAATCGGCTTGGGGGAGATCGAACAAGGCGTTCTCCGGGAGGGGGAAGAACAGAGGGGCGTGGGCTTCTTCGGGGGCCTGCGGAGCCACATCCGCTGCAACGGGGTGCATTCCGTTTACATGAGATTCTCGGCAGTAACCGGGCATCTACCCGGGTCTGTGTACGCAGCCAGGGCATTATGTATTGGCGTTGATTGCGTCTGCTGACTCAAGTCCTTGGTCAGATATGCCCGTGTGGGCCGCGGGCGGGCTCGGGCACGATGCGCAAAGCCGATTGTCGTGTTCGAGCTGTCCTCGCCGGAGAGACTGAGGAAAGACGGGAGTCGCAGTGCGGGAGATCCTGGGCGGTCCGACGGGCGCCTTGGTACATGCGGCCGATTGCCGTCACCGGCAGGCTTCCTCGCACGTCGAAGTCAATTCCGTATTTCGGCGCGATGCCGGAGAGAGGAGCTTTATGAATCCGCTGCCACAATCCATGTTCATTCGACTGTTCGCGACAGTTGCCTTCCTTGTCGCCGCGGCGAACGCGCGCGGCATTCCGCAGGACACCACCGCCGACGCCGTGCTCGGGCAGACCACCTTCAGCACCAACCTGGCGAACCAGGGAGGCGCCCCCTCGGCTTCCACTCTTCAGGAGCCGCGCGGCCTCTTTGCGGACTCGGCCGGACGACTTTGGGTCGCTGACAACGCCAACAACCGTGTCTTGATGTGGTCCAACGCGACCTCTTTCGCCAACGGCGCCGCGGCCGATCTGGTGCTGGGCCAGGCCGACTTCGCCAGCAACCTGGCCAACCGCGGCGGCGCCAACCCGGCCGCCAACACGATAAGCGGCCCTCGAAGCGTTGTTGTCGACTCCGCCGGTCGCCTCTACGTAGCCGACTCGTCCAACTTCCGCATCCTCCGCTTCGACCCGCCGTTCTCCAACGGCATGAATGCGGTCCAGGTTTTCGGTCAGGCCGGCAGCTTCACCACCGCGAACCAAGCCGCCATTAACGCCGCCACCGCCGACAATCTCGGCAATCCCGACGGGATCGGCATCGACCCGCAGGACAATCTGTTCTGCACGGATCGCTTTCTCAGCCGCGTGGTTCGATATAACACGCCTGCGACTACGGACACGACCGCCGACCTGGTCATCGGCCAGCCGAACTTCACCAGCGCCGGCGGCAACCAGGGCGCCACCCCCGCCGCCAACACCGTCGATCACTGCATTGCCTGTTTCATCGACGCCGCGGGCAACCTCTATGTCGCCGACGAGTTCAATAACCGGGTGTTGCTGTTCCCGGCCCCGCTGTCCAACAACATGAACGCCTCCCGCGTCTATGGCCAGCCCAATTTCACCACCAACGGCCCCAACCAGGGCGGCATCAGCGCCAACAGCATGAACGGTCCGGTGGGCGTGGCGATCGATCCGATCAGTGGCAATTTGTATGTGGCCGACGGCCCCAACATGCGCATCCTGGAATTCACCACGCCACAGACCAACAGCACCGCCTCCCGGGTCTTTGGTCAGGGCGGCGATTTCACCACCAACACGGTGAACAAAGGCGGCGTCAGCGCCGACAGCATCGATGACGTGGCCGGCGTGTCGCTGGACGCGGCGGGCAATCTCTACGCCGGCGACCGCCTGAATCACCGGGTGCTCCGCTACGACATCGCGCCCCCGGGTCAGCCGACGACCACTGGGACATCCAGTCCCGCGCCCGCGTGTGGTCTGTGCGGTTTCTGCGGGGCCCCGCTGATGCCCCTGATGCTGGTGGGCTGGGTTCTGCTGACACGGCGGTCGCGGCGCTCTCTCGAGAAATGAGAGCAGCGCGGCATCGATCGAGTCCAAAGGCTCCCCGCCACCGTGGCGGGGGCCCTAAGGCTTACGCCGCGGGGCCAGTGACTGTCGGCTTTCCGGGCGTTAGGGGGGCTAGCCGTCCGTTGCAGGCGCGGGGGCACCCGGCGGCGGAGCGGAAGCGTGGCATTCTTCACGGCGTTTGATCACCGCATCCGGTGGCGGCCGGAGGAGCCGACCAGTTGGGGCTGTTCAGCGGCTTCATCGCGAGCCTGGCCAGGTCCCTTTCGGGCCGCGAGGGCCCTTGCGTCAGCGGTGGACACCGGTTTCCCTCCGAATCCCCAGTCGCCGCTCTTCACTTCTTCGACCAGCACGACAGTGACGCCGCGCATGTTCTCCCCTTCGATGGAGACCATTGTGTCGGTAAGCTTGGTGATCATCTCCTGCTTCTGCTCTTGCGAGAAGACGCCCTCGATCAATTTGACTTCGATAAGCGGCATGGCACACTCCTCGTTGTTGCTCGCGGGCATTAAGCTCTTCGTCCGTGGTCCTTCCCAGGACGACTCAGGGAGATGATAGGCCGTGTCGGTCTCGCCGGCCGACACCTTTGCGGGTGCATGCGGGCGGTGACCGCGAAGCCAAATGAGTTCCCGGGGCGATGATCGTTTTTGGCAAGCCGGGCTACGCTTCAGCATGGGGGAGCTTCGGCGCGGATGGGCTTGCGAGCCTGGGGCCGTATGTGCCGGCCCCCGCGGTTGCCCCGCTCTCGTCAAGGAAATGAAGGGGGGGACAAGCTACTTTATCAGTAGAGTCGTTATTCGTTTTGCTCGCAGACCGAACAATACAGCGGTGAACTCGGGCGTTGTGGCCCGCAGATGCACCGGCATGGGCCCAGTGTAACGCCGTGTGCCTTCGAAGCAGATCCATGCAAATTCCGTCGCTTTGCCGTATCCTGCATGACACACCGGCAGAAAGACGAGGCCCCATGCGATTTCGCCAACAACCTTCATGGATGGTGATCTTACCTGCGGGCCTCATGGCGTTGAGCAGCGCTGCTCTCGCCGGCCCCGACGGCCTGCCCGGCTGGGCACTTGGCCCATTCATCCGCCCAGAGGACACCGGCCCGGTGATCACGCCGAACCGCGAGTCGCTCTTTGACAGCCCCATCCGCAAAGAAGCCGTGCACTGGGAAGCCCGGCACACCTTCAACCCCACCGCCGTCGTGCGCGACGGCAAGATCGTGGTGCTATACAGAGCCGAAGATGATTCCGGCAACGGCATCGGCAGTTTTACGTCGCGGCTGGGCCTGGCCGAGAGTGATGACGGTATTTATTTCACCCGCCGCCCGGCGCCGGTCTTCTTTCCCGCCGAGGACGAGCAGAAGGCCAACGAATGGCCCGGCGGTTGCGAAGACCCTCGCCTGGCGGAGAGCGAAGATGGCCTGTATGTGCTGACCTACACCCAATGGAATCACCGGCTTTGGCGCCTGGCCGTCGCCACTTCCAGGGATCTGACCACCTAGACGAAGCACGGGCCGGCCTTTGCCGGCGCGGGCGGCAAATACGCCGACATGGCGTGCAAGTCCGGTGGTGTCGTCAGCCGCATCTCAGGCGACCGGCTCATCGCCGCCAGAATCGACGGCAAGTACTGGATGTACTGGGGAGAGGGCGAGATGCACCTCGCATATTCTCGCGACCTGGTTCATTGGCAGCCGCTGGAGGACGACAAAGGGAACCTCGTGCCCGTGCTCGGACCGCGCCCCGGGCGGTTCGACAGCGCGCTGTCCGAGGCCGGTCCGCCACCGGTCCTGACCGACCGGGGCATCATCGTTTTGTACAACGGCAAGAACGCGGACACCGGCGGCGACAAGGACCTCGGCGCAGGCGTCTACGCCGGCGGCCAGGCTCTCTTCGAGGCCGGCAATCCCGCGAAGTTGCTCGCCCGGCTTGATGTGCCGTTCTTCAAGCCGGAGAGGCCTTTCGAAAAGACGGGACAATATGCCGCCGGTACGACCTTCATCGAGGGTCTGGCTTACTTCAAGGGCAAGTGGTTCTTGTACTACGGATGTGCCGATTCCCTGGTCGGCGTCGCCGTGTATGACCCGGCAACGGCGGCGCGCCAGACGCCGGACAAGGAAAAGGGAAGGCCGGGGCGTTCCTGAGTCTTGAACGGGCATTGGATCGGCTGCTGGGCGTCGGCAGACTTGAACAACCGGCCTCCTGCATGTCAAGCAGGCGCTCGAAACCAACAGAGCTAAACTTTCGACACCGGCGCGACCGCATCTCGCGGTGGCGCCGGTGCGACCGCATTTGGGCGGAGCAGCGAGCCGGGGCGTACGGGCCGGTGCGGTGCGGTTGCCCTGCTCTCGCCGGGCAGTAGAATCCGTTGCGCGAGATCGAGAGGAATGGACGAATGCGGCTGCTGGTGATTGAGGACAACCCGAAGATGGCGGGGTTTATCGCCCAGGGGCTTTCCGAGCAGGGATATGCCGTCGACGTGGCCCATACCGGCGAAGAGGGTGAGCACCGCGCGGCGGGGGCGCCGTATGACGGGATCATTCTCGATCTGATGCTGCCGGACCAGGATGGGCTGGTGATTTGCCGAAACCTCCGCCGGGGCGGCGTGAAGACCCCGATCCTGATTCTCACCGCGCTGTCGACCACGGCGGACAAGGTGACCGGGCTGGATGCGGGGGCCGACGATTATCTCACCAAGCCATTTGAATTCGACGAATTGGTCGCCCGCGTCCGGGCCCTGTTGCGGCGAGGTCAGGCGAGGGAGTCCTCGCTGTTGCAGTTCGAGGACCTGGAGATGGACCTTGTTCAGCGCCGGGTCTCCCGCGGGGGACAGCGACTCACGCTCACGACCAAGGAATTCGCCCTGCTCGAGTATTTCATGCGCAACCCCAATCGCGTGCTCACCCGCACGGCGATCGGCGAGCACGTGTGGGACATGAACTTCGAGACCGAGAGCAACGTGATCGACGTTTACATCAGCATGCTCCGCCGCAAGATCGACAAGGGCTTTCAGAGGCGTCTGATCCACACGGTCATCGGCACCGGCTACGTGCTGAGCGCGGAAGGGCCGAACGCATGAATCCGCGGGTTTCCCTGTTTGCAGCCCTCCGCCCCCAGGTTCGAACACTGCGTTTCAGGCTGGCGGCCCTCAACCTGCTGGTCTTCAGCGTGATCCTGAGCGTGCTGTGCGTGGTGGTCATGGCGGTGCGTGAGCGCCGCGAGCTGTTCGATTTCGATGACCGTCTCACCGACCGCGCCGAGCGGATGGTCGAGTCGATTCACATCAAGAGCGCCACGCCCGGGGCGGCGTCGGCCCCGGAGGCCAACCCTCCCAGGCTGGTGCCCTTCCGTTTTCCGGGCTATTTCTTCCAGGTGCGCGCCGCCGACGGCACGCTGCTGGAGCGATCGCTCAATCTGGGGCGGGCGACGCTGCCGTTCAGCCTCACGGCCAAGGCAGCACGAACCACGGGCTTGCCGGCCCTGGAGACCTGCTCGGGAGAGGTCGCACGTTCATTGCTCGGCTCCGACGGTGAGATCCGCCTGTTGACCCTGTTCCATCAGGCCCCCGGCCTGACGCCGTTTTATCTCCAGGTGGGCTGCAACCTTGCTCCGGTGCGAGAGTCCGTGACCGAGCTGCGGCGGTTGTTTCTGATGCTGATTCCCCTCGGCCTCGTTGCCGTGGGCCTGGCTTCGTGGCTGATGGCCCGGCGGTCGTTGGCGCCGATCGGCCGGATCGCCAGACAGGCTCGAGCTTTGACCGCCGCCCATCTCGATCGCCGGATCAGCCTTCCGCTGGGCCGGGATGAAGTCGCCGAGATGGTGGTCACGATCAACGAGATGCTCGATCGGCTGGAAGCTGCTTTTCTAGCCCAGGAACGGTTCATCGCCGATGCCTCGCACGAGTTGAAAACGCCGGTGACGGTTCTGCTCGGAGAGGCCCAGGTTCTCACCCAACACGACCGGACTCCCGAGGAGTACCGTCAATTCGTCGACAGTGTCCAGGATGAGATGCGGCAGATGGGCAAGTTGGTTGACAGCCTGCTGACCTTGGCGAGGGCGGATGCCGGATTTCCGCTGACCGCGAAGATGCCTGTCTCCCTGAACGAAGTGGTCATGGACGCGGTGGAGCGGTGCCAGGTGTTCGCCCGGCAGCGCGGGGTGAGGCTGGTGCCGATGCTGGCGATGCCGGTCGGCGAGGAGGCGGAGCCGGAGATTGAAGGGGATGCGGCGCTGCTGTGTGCGATGGCTGAGAATCTGATACGCAACGCCCTGCGATATTCGCCGGCGAACGAGGTGGTGGAGGTGAAAGTCGCTTTGGACGGCACGGGGGCGGCGATCTCCGTTTCCGATCGCGGGCCCGGCATTCCGCCGGAGCACCTGGATCGGGTGTTCGAGCGGTTTTATCGCGTTCCGGGGGACCGGATGGCGGACAAGGGGACGGGTCTGGGGCTGGCGATCACCAAGGGCGTGGCCAAGCTGCACGGGGGTTCGATCACGGTGGCGAATCGCACCGGCTGCGGGTGCGAGTTTGTGATTCATCTTCCGCTCATGGCTGCCGAGGGCGAGGGCGGAGTGTAAACTTAGGCCTTTGGCGCGGGAAGGCGTTACCATGACAGAGGCCGTTCTCCTGCTTGTTGGTGTTCTCATTGGAGGGGCGATAGGGGTCTGGTTGGGCCTGCTGCGCGGGCGCAGCGAGATGGCCGGGGAAGTCTCGGGGCTTACGGCCAGTCTTGGCGAGGTTCGCGGACAGCTTTCCGCCCGCGAGGTGGAATTGCAGGCTGCCCGGCAGGCACTTGAAGCCGCGAAGGTTGCCGGCGCCGAGTCGAAGGCCTGGTTGGAGGCTGAGCAGAAGAACCTCGCCAGGCAGCGCGAACAGTTCGAGCAGGATGTGGTGAAGCTGAGAGAGACGTTCGCCACCCTGTCGGCCGACGCGCTAAAGAGCAACAATGAGCAGTTCGTGGTGCTGGCCGACGCCAAGATGAAGCCGCTGCGGGAGCAGTTGGAGCGGTACGAGAAACAGATCGCCGAGTTGGAAAAGGATCGCTCGGAAGCTTATGGCGGCCTTAAGAAAGCCGTGTCCTCGCTGGATGAACGAAGCGAGCGGCTGGACAAGGGAACCGCCGCCCTGGTCGCCGCATTGCGGCACGGCGGGGCCAAGGGCAAGTGGGGAGAGATCGCCTTGCAGAGGATTGTTGAGTTGACCGGCATGACCGAGCACTGCGACTTCGAGAAGCAGGTCTCCCTGGCCGGTGAAAGCGGCCGCCAACGCCCCGACCTCACTATCCATCTGCCCGGCGGCCGCACACTTGTCGTCGACTCCAAGGTCAACACGGACGCCTACCTTGATGCGGTCAACGCGACCGATGAAGCCGAACGCGGTCGTTGCCTGGAAAAATACGCGAAAGACGTCCTTGTCACGCTCAGGGACCTGGGCGGCAAGGAATACTGGAAGCAGTTCACGCCCGCGCCGGCTCTGGTCGTGATGTTCATGCCCAGCGAGGCCTTCTTCGCCGCGGCCTTGTCGCAGGAAGGGGATCTCATCGCCAAGGGCCTGAACATGCACGTTCTGCCCGCCTCGCCGACGACGCTGATTGCGTTGCTGCACGCCGTTCGACACGGCTGGCAACAGCAACAGGCGGCGGAGAATGCGCAGAAGATCGTCGACGCGGGCCGCGAGTTGTATGACCGGTTGTGTGTGTTTGTCGGCCACCTCGATGCGGTCCGACAAGGCATTGCGAAGGCCGGCGAAGCTTACGACAAGGCCCTCGGCAATTGGGAGAAACGCACGCTTCCCAGTGCCCGGAGGCTAAAGGAACTCGGCGCTGCCGAAGCGGGCAAGGACCTGCCGGAGCTGACCGCCGCCGAGCTGAACCCGCGGCCGTGGCCGGCGGCTGACGATGCTCAGGCCGGGGGATCGTGATTGTTGCCGCCGTCCGGATGTGGTGATGCATGAGTGCTAATGGCTTGTCATTTCTGGAGGAGATCAAGCGGCCGGCCTTGATCGGCATGATTCACGTTGGCGCCCTGCCCGGCACTCCGCGCTCGCGCCAGCACGTCGGCGAGTTGGCCCGCGAGGCCGTCGGGGAGGCGGCGATTCTGGTTGCCGGCGGGGTGGATGCAATCATGCTGGAGAACATGCACGACGTGCCCTATTTGAATCGCCGCGTCGGGCCGGAGATCGTCGCCGCCATGACCGCGATCTGCTCAGCGGTCCGTGAGGCGGTCAGCCTGCCGCTCGGCGTGCAGGTGCTGGCCGGGGCCAATTGCGAGGCGGTCGCGGCGGCCCACGCCAGCGGATGCCAGTTTGTGCGTTGCGAGGGCTTCGTTTTTTCGCACGTGGCGGATGAGGGGTTGATGCCCGACGCCGATGCCGGCCCACTGCTGCGCTTTCGCAGGATGATCGGCGCGGAGGATGTGGCCATCATCGCCGACGTCAAGAAGAAGCATTCCTCGCACGCCATCACCGCCGACGTGAGTCTGGCCGAGACCGCCAAGGCGGCCGTTTTTTTCGGCGCCGACGGCGTCGTAGTGACGGGCACGGCAACCGGCGAGCCGACCTCGCAGGAAGACGTTGCCGCGGTGGCAGGCGCGGTCGACCAGGCCGTCTTCGTCGGCTCCGGTGTCAGGCCCGACAACGTAGCAATGGTGGCACCCTATGCCGACGCATTGATCGTGGGCAGCTATCTTAAGCGCGAGGGATACTGGGAGAACGAGCCGGACCCCGCGCGGGTGGCGGCGATGGTGAAGGCTGTGCACGGTTGCGTGAGAGCGGCAGGCAGAACCTGAACGATCTCGGAGCGCAGCTCGCGCGAGCGGGACGGCGCGTTTCTGTCTCCCGGGCGCCACGGGCGGCACCGCTTGCGGTGCAGCGGCACACTCTTGGCGGAAGGGCGCGGGAGCACTGCACTGCGTCGGGTGGAGAGGACCATGGATGCGCGCGATGCTCTGTTGCAGCGAATCACCAGTCGCATGGTTCGCATGCGCGAGGCGCTGGAACGCTTCAATGACATGACCGCCGAGCGGATGCTGGTCGGCGACAACTGGAATGTCCGTGACCTCGTGGGGCACTTCGTTTTCTGGCTCAATGAGCTGGCCGACCAGGTTCCGCGCCTGGCCGCCGGCGGCATGCCGAAGAAGTACGACGTCGACCGCATCAATGACGAAACCTATCGCCGGAACCGGCGGATGTCGTTCGTGATGTTGTGGGGTCAACTGCGGGCCGCCGAGGAACGGCTGCTCACCGCCATTCGCAAGCTGGATCTCAAGCTGGTGATGGACGACACGCCGGTTCGCCAAGCCATCGAGCAAATCGGCGTCGAGCACTACGACGCGCACTGGCGGGGCTTGCGCCAGGCCCTGGAAGACCTCGATGATCCGCCACGCTGAGAGTACCCGACACGGCCGGTACCGGGACTTGCTAGGCTCAGAGGCGGCTATTGGCCACTCGAACCTTCCTGTGCGATCTGCCGAGCCTGCTCTTCGAGCCATCGCTGGGCACGATCTCTGGAAGGCATCTGCATCAGCAGGGCGACGACCATGATGACCGAGCACGCGGCCGTCAGGATACTTCGGTTGAGCAGGTAGCCTACCCCCAAAAAGAGGGCCGCGCCTTCGAAGATTGCGCCACAGATGATGGTCTTGCTGACCAGCAAGCTGATCAACTGGTTGGCGTGTCCGTCGAGCCCCTTGTTCTCGAAGCCCGACGCCTTGCCCGCGCGGTGCGTTGCCGGCCCGCCGACTTTGGCGAGTCTTCGCCGGCCGATCCTGACCAAAGCGCCGGCCAGGATCGGCCCGCCGATGAGGGCGGCGACACCGTAGGCAAGGGCAATGTGTGTTATGAGGTCCAACTCGTGGGTCTTGTCAATCGTCCCGACCTTGGCATGGACGAAATGCGCGACCACCAGGAACACCAGCACCCCAATCGCCATGGCGGCGATGATAATCTGCATGGCCCGTACGCGGCTGCCCAGGAAGAACTGTTGCTGAGCGTCGATCACGGCTGATCTCCTTGCTTCGTGGTGCGTCGGCTGCTACTCCCCGATGAGCTGGATCACGACCTCGCGCGTTCGCGGCCGGGTGTCGAAGTCGATCAGCACGACCTGCTGCCAGGTGCCCAGCGTCGGGCGGCGGTCGACGAAGGGGACGGTCAGGCTCGGACCCAGCAGTGATGCCCGAACGTGGGCGTGGCCGTTGTCGTCGTGCCAGGTTTCCTCGTGGCGATAGGGGGCGTCCTCGGGGGCGAACTTGTTGAAATAGTGCTTGAGGTCGTGATTGACCAGGCCCGGCTCGTATTCGGTGGTGGTGATGCCGGCGGTCGAGCCGACGACGAACAGCGTGGCGATGCCGTCGGCGATATCCGCGCCGGCCAGCACTTCGGCAAGTTGCGGCGTCAGGTCCAGCACCTGGCTGTCGCCGCGTGTCTTGACATTGATACGATGTGTTTCGACTGGCATGCGTGCATTCTAGCAACCTTAGCTTTGCTGAAGAAGAGCCTGGATCCGTGACATCCATGGATCAGGTTCCGCAAGTGCTCCCTCCGGCTAAGCTGATCTCGCCGCGCAGGATGCCGTTTCGAAGGCCGCACTGTTGCGTTTCGCGGGCTTTGCGGCTTTGACTCGCCCGCATTCGCCCTCCACAATGGTAGGACTGAAAGGAAATGGTGTTATGCCCAAGACCTCCAAGACGTTGTCATTGCCGCCCTGCGATCACACACCGTGCCCATATGCCGGTCCTTCCTACGAGGAAACGGTGGCCTTGCGGCGGGAGTTTCTCTCGCCAGCCATTCTTCAGTACTACAAAGAGCCTCTCATGGTCGTCGAGGGGCACATGCAATACCTGTGGGACGAGACCGGGCGGCGCTATCTCGACGCGATCGGCGGGATCGTTACCATCTCCGTCGGGCACTGCCATCCGAAGCAGGTGGAGCGAGTCCGCGAGCAGCTTGGGCGGCTCCAGCACACCACCACGATTTACATTCATCCCACCGTCGGGTTGTACGCCAAAAAGCTGGCCTCCAAGATGCCGCCGGACGTGAAGGTCACTTATTTCACTAACAGCGGCAGCGAGGCCAACGACCTGGCCATCCTCACCGCGCGGATGTTTACCGGTCGTTACGACGTCATCGCCCTGCGAAACGCTTACCACGGCGGATCGCAATCGACCATGGCCCTCACCGCGCATTCCACCTGGAAGTACGCGGTGCCGCATGCGTTCGGCGTGCATCACGCCATGCCGGGTTATTGCTACCGGTGCCCGTTGGGGCTGACGTATCCGTCATGCCAAGTGAAGTGCGCTCAGGACATCAAGAGCGTTATAGACTACACGACGCCGGGGTCGGTGGCGGCGTTCATCGCCGAGCCGATCATGGGCGTGGGCGGGGCGGTCACGCCGCCGAAGGAGTACTTCAAGATCGCTTACGACATCGTCCGCAAGGCTGGCGGGATTTGCATCTCGGACGAGGTACAGACCGGATTCGGCCGCACCGGAGCGAAGTATTGGGGCTTCCAGAATTGGGATGTGGTGCCCGACATGATCACCATGGCGAAAGGCATTGGAAACGGCACGGCCCTGGGCGCGGTAACGACCACGCCAGAGATTGCGAAATCGCTAGTGGGCAAGCTGCACTTCAATACCTTCGGCGGCAATCCTGTCCAGGCGACGTACGGGCTGGCCGTGCTGGATATCATCGATGAGGAGGGCATCCAGAAGAACGCCCAGAAGGTCGGCAGAGAGCTGCGCGCCGGGCTCGATCAACTGGCAGAAAAGCACAAGTGGATCGGCGAAGTCCGCGGGATCGGCCTGATGCTGGGTATCGAGCTGGTCAAAGACCGCAAGGCCAGGGAGCCGGCCACGGCGGAGACGGCCAGATTGTCTGAAGAGGCGCGGAAGCGAGGTTTGCTGCTGGGCAAGGGCGGTTTCTACGGCAACGTGATCCGCATCAAGCCGCCGATGTGTCTGACAGTGGACGACGCACGGTTCATGGTGGCCTGTCTGGACGAGTGCTTTGGCGCTCTATAGCGGTTGAGAGTTCGAATTAGCCCCGACTTCAGGACTCCCGGGTACCATTCAGGCAGCCACGTACGGTTGTCGAATCACAGCCCCTCGAATGTGCCAGGCGTTCGCTCGTCCGATAGAGCCTCAGGACGCGGACTCAAGCCCTTTCAGCATCCGCAGCACCCACGGCACCCACGGCAGGAGTACCATGTTGGTGGCGTCGAACGCGGCATGAGCGATGATCGCCGGCCACAAGGTCCGTGCGTACACGACGATGATCGCGAGAAATATGCCGATCATGGTCGTTTGGAAAACGCCGAGGAGTCCCTGATAGAAGTGGAGCAGGCCGAAGACGACGCCGGTCACAATGACGGCAGCGGCTTTCGATCGCGAGAGGGCCCGCATCCGGGACAGGAAGAACCCGCGAAACAGCACTTCCTCGTGAATGCCTACGAAGAGGGTGAATGGCAGTATCCACGCAACCGGAAACTGAGCCACAAGATCGAACAGCTCGGTCTTCTCTGCCAAGACCTTGCTGGTGTCGAGCCCGATCAGAGCAATGTACAGCATCGCGCCGCAGATGCTTCCCGCCCAACATGCCGGGATGGCGATGGCTGCACTGGAAAGCAAACGTCGGAGCGGCGGCCGGTTCAAGCCGATCGTGCCTGGGCCTTGCCGGCGGCGGACCAGCACGGCCACGACCATGCCGAGATTGAGCAGCCCGAGGAGCAGGTTTGTTCCCAGCCGGCCCATGCTGGGCCAGTGCTCCATCAGGAACTCCGCCAGATCCGAGAAGAGCAGCAGCGCTCCGATTCCAAGCACCCAGGCTGTCACGATTACGAGATCGATCGCGGCGGCAGATGCCGGCATCGCCAGATCGGGAAAGCGACGCTCGACCGGCTTGGCGAGCGGGGCATAATCAAGGGCCTGGGGGGCGCGCGTGTCAACGGCAGGCCGGGCGACGGGCGGACTTTCAAGAGGATCGCTCATTGGGCACCCAACCGGATCGGAGCTTTCGCATCGCCGTGACGGAACGGCGAGTTGACCATGTATGATAGAAGCCACGCCGGGCTCGCAGGATTCTAACTGCAATCGCGATCCGGCCCAGCACCTTCGCGCCAGCCGCCGCGGCAGGCCCAACGCAGCCCGTGCCAGAACAGGGTGTACCGGATACAATCACCCCCGTCATCGCCCGTCCGAGCAGGAGCAAAGCCATGAGCACCGCACCAGCCCAGCCTGCTGTATTCCTAGACCGGGACCGCACCCTTATCGAGGACCCCGGTTACATCAGTGATCCGGAACAAGTCCGGTTGTTGGATGGAGCTGCCGAGTCCCTGTGTCGCTTGCGGGATGCCGGCTACGCCGTCGTGGTGGTGACAAACCAATCCGGTGTGGCTCGCGGCCTGCTCACGGAAGGTGATCTGGCGATCGTTCACCAGAGGATGCGGGACCTGCTCAGAGCTCAGGGCGCGGACGTGGATGGTATCTACTACTGTCCGTTTCTCGACGGACCCGAAGCGGTCCGCGAGCAGTATCGCCGCGACAGTAGTCTGCGCAAGCCCAAACCGGGCATGCTCCTGCTGGCAGCAGAAGAGCTGCACATCGATCTGAAAAGCTCGTGGATGATCGGAGACTCGGCGCGGGACGTGCAAGCTGGTCGAGCGGCCGGCTGCCGGACGATCCTGATCAGCAGTGAGGCCGAAGAGGATGGCACGGAGGCGGATTCCGTCGTCACCGATCTGCTCGCCGCCACGGAGCGCGTTCTGGCCGGGCGGACGAGGACGGTCTTGCAGGGCTCGAAGCCGGCCCAATCCGACGAACACGTTGCGGCCGCGACGGGCGGCGCATGCGCAGGCGGCGGCGATCCGCGCAGCCAGATTGGCGAGAGGTCCATCACGGCAGCATCCGCCTCGGTCAGCCCGCGGGCATCGCGACAGCAGCCCGCGGTAACTCCTCCTTGCCAGGCCGGTGCCCCGGACTCCGACGCCCGGGCATCGGCCTCCAAGCCGCAGGGGACTCCGGCCGCCGGTTCCGGAGCGATCATGGAAGAGAGGCTCGACGGCATCCTGGAAGAGCTCCGCATCATGCGGCGCGAGCGGCAGTACGAAGATTTCTCCATCGCGAAGCTCGGCGGGGCGGTGTTCGAGGCGTTTGCGCTTTGCGCGGCCGGCTGGGGCCTATACGCATGGATGAGTTCCGGCTCCGGTCCTGACCCTGAGCGTGCCACATCGGCCACTGTCTGGCTGCTGGGAGCGATTGTCTTTCAACTCATGGCGCTGACCTGCCTGATCGCCTCCAATAAAAAATGACCTATCGGCGGTCTCGTCGGCCGCTGAATAGGTCATCAAATGTCGGGCTGGCAATGCCGCCGGCGGCGGATTGCCGCTCAGCATCATTATTTGGGGGGCGTAGGCTCTTTGATCGGCGGCTCGATCGGGCCGACCACTTCACCGGCATCGGTGAGGAATTTCTTGGCTCGAAGGATGGAAGCCTCGAGCTTGGCGACCTCGGGATCAGATGAGTCCTTGCCCGACTTCATAAGCTGTGCCCGCTGGGCAATCATCTGCTCCATCTTGACGCGCATATCGGCGTAGATGATGTCCTCGATCTGGGCCCGTTTGTCGGTACTTGCAGCGGGGGCATCGGTGGGCGTCTTGGCCTGGTTCTCGGTGGTCTTTTGGATTGCCGGCGTCGTCTTCGCGGGGGCCGGCGGTGGGGTGGCTTGAGCCGACGGCTTTGGAGCGGGCGGCGGCGGAGTCGGCTTGGCGGGCTCGGCCTTGGCGGGCGCCGCGGGCTTCGCTGGTTCGGTCTTGGCCGGCGCCTTCGCCTTTTCGCCCGGTGCTTCCTTCGTCTTGTCGGTCTGTTGCTGACAGCCGACCAGGCCCACGACCAGGAAGGCCACTAGGAGGGTCGTGGCAAGTGCTACAACCGAATTTGTCCGTTTCGTCATCGTTGATTCTCCATCTAGAGACTATCACTTGCGGGCTGGAGGCGCTGCTCTTCCACATCTTCAGCGGCCAATCAGCCTGGTTTCCTGGTTTCCGACGTGCCCGCGGCTGGTGCCGTCGCCGGCGTGGCCGGGCCTCCAGGCGTGGGGGCTTGTTTGCTTTCTGCCGGCTTCTCCTGCGCCTTTCCCGTACTCTTCCAATCTGAGCCTTCGGGGCGAAAGACTTCGACCATGGTGGCGATCAGCTTGGCGTCGCTTCCTTCACCTTCCCGATACCCGGAGACCCTGACCTTGTCGCCGGGTCTGACATGCTCGAGTTTTTCCTCGCGGCCATTGATTCTGACGATGGTGTCCTCTCGGACTTGTCCTTCAAGCGTGACTTCGCCACCTTTGCCATCAGAGACTTTCATCGACACAGAGTTGTTCGCGAGGTCAATCTTATCGGCGACGCCCTCTTTCGTTCGATTCTTCCGCTCGCCGGCCTTGCGATCCGTGCAGCCGCCCTGGACCATCGCCACGGCCAATGCCACCGCCAGAATTCCTAATACTTTGTTGCTCATGAGTTTACTTACCACACTCATCCTCTTGCGCCTCAAACCACAGGCACGAAACCAGCGGTTCATCATCGGAAACGTGAGATTCTTGCGGGCTCTGGTCCCGGTAACAAGGGCGTACTCTAGCCCTCGGCCTCCCGGAAATCAATCTTCGATTCCAGATCCAGGCCATCCCGACTCGCTCTGGAAGTGACTCCCCATGTCGCCATTGAACCCTGGCTGGCGGTGGGTGGTCGGGTGGCGGGATAGCGGTCGTTGACGGCCTGGGCGCGACGGGACATCCGATCGCGACCTGCGTCCCACCGCTCCAAGGTGCCTTGATTCGGTTCGCCCAGGCACCTATGGTGTTCAGTCAGCATGATCCAATCCCCCCCAGAAGATCCGCATCCAGCATCACCGATGACTCCGCCCTGGACCCCCGATCGCGCCAGGTCCTGGTACGGAGCCCTCTTTGTTTCTTTCCTGTTGTTGGTCGCCACGGGTTTCCTTCTGGGCAGGCTGATCTGGCTGCCGTTTTACTTCGGTCTGTTCTTCTTTCTGGTGGCGGGGCTGCTCGCCGGGGCATTGTCGTTCCGCATCGCTCGACAGGCACGGCCCGTATCCCAGGGGCGGATAGTTAGAGGAATCTGCCTTGTGGCGGTCGTGGCGGCGGTGGTCACGCTCGGCTGGGAGTATGAGCACGTAGCCAAGACGATCGGCGACGGAAAATTCGCCGACGCCAGAAACAGGGCCGCCAAGGCCGGCCGCCCGCAAGCGGAGATCCGCGACGGGGCCACGGGCGGATTCAAAGCCGCTCTTGCGAAGACGTACCCGCCCGGTGGGTTCGTGGGTTACGTCCGCTGGGCGATGAAGTCCGGGGAGATGGCCATGGAAGTCGGAGGTTGCCGGGATACCGTCGCGATCAGCCAAAGCGGCTATGCCTGGTTGTTGCGGACGTTGATTGGCGCGGTTCTCCTCGGGGCCGGCCTGTGGGCCAGCTTCGAATCCCTACGTTCCGCGCAGCCGGTTTCCAACATCCTCGC
The DNA here is from genome assembly GCA_035542775.1 of Phycisphaerae bacterium. Classification (GTDB taxonomy): domain Bacteria; phylum Planctomycetota; class Phycisphaerae; order UBA1845; family UTPLA1; genus DATKKX01. The sequence continues at coordinate 17,545 of DATKKX010000341.1, forward strand.
TCCTGGTGAGGAATACGAGGAGGAATGAGGCAAGCCGGGTCATCCCGGCGATTCAAGATCAACTCGTTTGAACGGCCCAGTGACCGCTTTGAGTTCCGGCGGGCGAAGTCAAAAAATCGCCAACAGCCGTTGAGCGGTTGTGGTTTCCGTGTCGCACCTCTGGCAGCGGCCGTGCCGCTGTTTGTTCCGTGTTTTCATCTTTCGGAGCCGGGGTTGGCCCGGGGTGACGTGGGTTGCGATCATCGATGTGATGGTGTTCGTCAACGTCCTCTCTGGTCCGGGTACAGAGCCGGCACACGTTGCCGCGTCTGACTTGAACGGTTCCGTCATCATGGACGGCGCCGATATCCAGTTGTTTGTCAACGCGCTGCTGAACCAATAACCGAGACGAGCCAAACGCTCGTCAATGACTCCGGCTCACGAGGCTGCAATCCGGGGCCCGTGAGACTGCTTAGTGGAAGTGTTGGTAGTTTTGTTGTTGCTGCCGGCATGTGTCACGCGGGGTTTCTGACTCTGCCGCCACGTGCGTGCTCCCTTTCCGTCCTTCGACCTCCCGTCCTGAAACCTGGACTCCTACCATTCTTCCTCCTCAGATCTACTCCGGGCCGAAGTTGAGCGCCCTTCGCCTCCTTCCATGCTCGGGTCGAGGTTCACGAGCGCTTCGTGAAGCCAGGGAATCGAACTGACTGCTTTCGCGGGATCGGACACGAAGATCGGCTCTTTCTGGTGGGTCTTCAGTGCGACCCCTACTTCATGAAAGCCGCGTCGCGCGTATCGGCAAAAGACCACGAGGCCGGCCAAATGAGTCGGCGGATGATCCGGTACCGGGATGCGGATCTCGATGGGAACCTTCTGGAGGACCACACACTTTGTGAGCAGGGCGATGCCCTGCTCTGAAAGATTGCGTGTCTGGGCGGACTGGCGGCGTACCGTTCTGCCGCCGTTTTCAAAGAACCATATCTCGCACGGTGTTCGGAACTGGCGACGGGGTCTTGCGCGGCGACATTGCGAGCCGTCGCTGGAGTTGATTATTTCCCACTGCCTGGCGAACTCGTCGAGCTCGTTCAGCACGACGTTCATGGGCATCATCGGATCTTCCGACGCCGTTTTGGACATGTCAGGGCCCTCGAAGAAATTGGTGTGCCTTTGGCGTGGAAAACGTACCCGGAAGGACGTTCCCTGTCACGCCCAGACGCAGTCGGCTTCTCTCGCTCCTCGCGGCTCAGATGCGGTGGTTTCCAAGCGCGTTTTCTCGCCCAAAGCCGCGTATGCAGGAGGGATGGCCAATCTCAGAATCGCCTCAAGTAAGCAGTCAGGAAACTGGGAGTGCTGGGACTCGAACCCAGGACCCACGGCTTAAAAGGCCGTTGCTCTGCCGACTGAGCTACACTCCCAACGACCTGTCGATAAGCAGGTTACGGAGGTCGGCTGCTGGACCAAGACCACTCTCACGCAGCTGTCACAGTGCCGTGGCCGCGCTGGCACTCGCTCACAACTAGTCTCTTCACTGTAGGTTACGACGACTTGGCGGGCATTTCAATAGCTCGATGAACGCCACGAGGGGGCTGATCGTGAATCTGGACCACGAGCGGCGGAACACAGGAAGATCGAGACGCCTGACGGAGAGAAAACGCTCATCAGCCAGGGGCTCTGGCTGACGAGGGCGATTGCGTCATCACGACGGCTCAACACGTCCGGGCGCTGTACCGCTCAATTCGCCGCCATGAGCGACCAAGCCTTACACCCACGATGTTACTGTCCGAGCAGAGCCTCGATGAACAGTTGGATGTCCAGGCCATCGGCTGAGCCGTCGCAATTCATGTCCGAGCGAGCCCGCCGCCCCGGGTCGCTGTCGTGTCCGAGCAGCACGTTGACGAACCCTGGGAGGTCATTCACATCGACGCGCGAATCGTTGTTCACATCGCCCTTCCTGTTGTCCGTGGCGGATACGTTGACGGCAATCGCCGGAGGATAGGTCACCGACGCAGGATTGCCGTTGCTGTCCGTGTGGCCGACTTTGAGCCCCAACGGCGTGCTGGCGACGAACTTCGGCTCGGCCGAACTCGAGATGGTGATGCTTGTTAAACCTGCTCCCACCGCCTGCAAGACAACTTTGTAGAGGGGGATCGTGCCCGTCAGGCCCTGAGTGAAGCTGGTGGTGAAGCCGTTCACCCGCCGAATGCCCAGATCGCCGTTGGAACCCTGGGGAATCATTAAGGTGCTTCGCGTCGTCGTGAAAGCGCCCAGTGGTGTAACCTCGACGACCCTAAGCACCCCCGCGTTGCTCATGGCCACGTCATGCACGTATTGCATGATTCCGTTCTGCTCGCCTTCGAGCGTGCTCGCACCCGCGGTGACGGCTGTGGTAACCGTCAATTCGATCAGGTCGCCGATGGGCACAGAATTCAACGAATTGCCGCAGAGGTCCGTCGCCGCCGCGTAGGCGGTGCAATTCACGCCGACATTGGAGTTCAGCTTGACGCCCGTCGTGCTGGGCGTGGTGCTGTCATAGCGCCGCCCGATGATTCGACCGTTGGCGTTGCCCAGGAAGTTGAGGACCCACTGAAGGTCGCTGGCCTCGATGCCGTTGTCGCCGGTCATGTCCACGTTCCACGGGCGTAGCTGCGCCGTCGGATCGCCGCTGTCACCCTGCGGAGCCTCGGCAAAGCTGTTACTGAAGATCCAGTCGTCGTCGCCGAAAACCGCGCGAACCATGGCGATGTCGTCAGCGTCACAGTCACCGTCGCGATCCGCGTCGCCCGGAATAAACGGCACGGCCAGGGGGTTGATTCGTCCTGCCATGATCTGGTAGCTGTTGGCCGTCAGGAAATCGAAGTCCGGCGGTTGGCCGTCCGCCAGCCACCGCGGCACATTGGTGTTGTACGGCTGAATGGCATCGGGATTGGGGTTGGCGTCGTTGGTGTAGTAGTAAGGAGGACTGCTTCCTGCACCGCTGGCGGTCCTGCTTTCTCCACGAATCCATTGTTCGGTGGCCGTGTCCTGCCAGTTGTTCCCATTGGGCAGCTCGCCGATAGCGCCGGGAGTGGGCGCCCAGCCATTGCCTTTAGCGCGATAGTCCACTCGCGTGAGGCAGTCAGGGTTGAAGCCTTGCGGGTCGTCCAGGGCATGCACGTGCCGGTATGGCAGACCGGGCAGCGTACTCCCGCCGTCGACGTGACGGCCGTCCACGTCATACTCCCAGCCCTGGTCTTGCTCGTAGCTCACTTCATCGACTACCTCCAGATCGTCGGAAGTGTCCTCGAGCGTACTGGCGCCTTTCAGGTCTAGGGTTTGCCGGCCGAGATCATCTATCGTGCCCTTGTCGAGATTGCCGTCGCCGTATTGAATCAGGCCCGGCTGCGGCGGATCCAGGAAAAGAGCTTCGGCGTCCGGGGCAACATCTTTGCCCCAGCGGAGGCCACCGGGATTTGCGGGATCGGCTTGAGTCTGGCCCGGGCGGTGCCGGATCAGCAGGATCGTGTTCGAGCCGTCGTTTTGCAGTTTTCCCGGCGTGTCCAGACCGCCGTTCCAGATCGTGCCCCACTGTCTGAAATTGCTGTCGGACAGGAGCGTCGGGTATTTCGACGCCGACCCGATTCCCAGGACCAACAGGCCATTGGCACCAAGGCTCAATCCGTCCAGGCTGAAGAATTCGTCGATCTCGGGAATGCAACTCTGCAGCGTAGGATCATCCAAGCAGTCCGGCGGTATCGGCGAGTCAGGATGGATCTTCCGCTGGCCGCCATTCACGACCGCCACCGCGTAGCCGTCCAGCTTCATACCGGGCGTTCCGAACAGCTCGATGAATTCTCGCGAGTCATCCGCAGAGCTTGGGGGATTCATGAACACTTCGTTGATGAAGACGGTCGCCGCCGCCTCCTGCGCAAGACCTACCATTGCCACGAGTGCCAATGCAAGCATGAGAGTTTTCATATTGCTCCGTTCTCCAACCTGAGCTCCTGATCAGCCGTAGGAGATCCTTCTGCCGGGCTTATCGGGATGGATCCACCCACCGGCGACCAAGGCTGAGGACACCATCAAACACATCCGCGGTCAGGTCCTTTTGCACTGGCGGATCGACGCTGTCGTCCAGAGCAAACTCGCCATCTCGATCGTTATCCTTGAACGAGCTGACGTGCCCGTCGGCCATGACCACATTCGCACGGATGCCGGCGTGATCTTTGAGGCGAATCCAGCTTCCCCGACCGTGGGCCGGGCCGAAGTCGGCATAGTTCTGCGGACCGTAGTCACCGCCGTAGGGTCCGTCGGTCATGGTTTTGACTGATCGCTCGCCTAAGACTTTGTCGTCCAGGTCGGTGCGGGCGTCGCCAACCAGCGGCACGCGAGCCGAGTCGACATTTTTCAAGGCGCTGGTATTGAGCGGCCCGAAGGTGCCTGGGACGCTCTTGAGACTGCCTCGTCCATTGGGGTTGAATTCGGTTCGAGCCATGTACCAGGCTTGCGTATAGTTGGTGTTGTAGCCCCGTCGCACCAAATCCATGGCCTCGGCGGGCGTGTAAGTGTGGCCGTTGATCCCCAGCTTCTGGTTGTACCTGGCCGGGTTTGATGGGCAGAGCTGCTGGGCCGGAAACGCGCTGGCCGAGTTGACCAGATCGGCAACCCATCCGACCTGATCGACCGGTCCGTCGCGGCCGCTGGCCACCTCCGGATCGAACGAGCCGCTGCACAGGAAATCGTCGTTGGCATTGGCGTACAGCAGAGCGCCATGCCCGAACTGATTCAACTGGGCCTTGCAGACCGCCTCGCGTCCGTTTTCTCTGGCATCGCTCAGCGCAGGCATCAGGATGGCCAGCAGGACCGTGATGATGCTGATGACCACGAGCAACTCGATGATCGTGAAGCCCCCAACTGCATGACGCCGGCCTGCCTGCACCATGCCTTGATCCTCGATATGGCGAAACCTTGACGGATTGTGCCACTACCAACTGCCATGGACTGGGCGGCCGGGATCTACGC
>DATKKX010000342.1:0-18863 GCA_035542775.1 Phycisphaerae bacterium
TCACCAAGAACTTCAAGGAGACCAAGGAGGCCGAGAAAGCCGCCTCTGAGCTCAAGAAGCTGAAGTCCAACAGCAAGATCATGGACATGGTCAACCGGGCCAAGGCGGATAAGGAGGCCAACGGCTGGCTGGACGTCGCCAGGATCTGCCGGCAGTACGGCGACAAGGAGGACGCCATTAAGTACTACGAGCGGATCATCAAGAAATACGCCGAGACCGACGCGGGACGATTCGCCAGGTCCGAGATCGCGCCGCTCAAGAAGCTGAAGAAGAGCGCGGACGACGAGGAGGAGGACGAAGACCAGGGGAGCGATAACGGTAAGGCCAAGGAAAAGGACAAGGCCAAGGCCAAGGACAAAGGCAAGGCCAAGCCTGAGAAGGAACAGGAAAAGAAGAAGGAGAAGAAGGAAAAGGAGGAAGGCGACGAAGACGAGGGCGACGAGGAAAGCGGCGGGGAATGATAGACCTGTGCCGCGCTCACGGATCGGCGCCGGGCTTATGCTCCTCGCAAGTCCCTACACCGCCCGCCGGTCTCGTTTCGCATAGTAATCGGCGTTGCGCTGCCTGAAGTATGCCCATTCGGCCGGCAGGGCGTCTTCCTCGAAGATGGCCCCCATCTGGCATTCGTCCGAGCACAAACCGCAATCGATGCAGGTGTCGGGGTTGATGTACAGCATCTCCGCCCCCTGGAACGCGCGTTCCTCGGCGGTGGGATGAATACAGTCAAGCGGGCATACGGCGATGCATCGCCCGTCCTTGATTCCCATGCACGGTAGTGCAATCACATAGGCCATGTCCGACTCCTCTTTGGCCGCCCGACCGGGAGCCCGCACCAGAACCCGGGGATTATAGAAACGCGTTTGCACCCCTTCCACGAAACCGGTGGGGCCGGCGGAACTGCCGTCAGGCGGACGCCCGGCCCGCGAAGAGCCCGAGAATCCCTCGGCGGTAGGCGAAAAACTTGGACCGTCCAACAAAACCGGGACTGGCTCCCCTCGGTGGTGACAACCAGCTCCGAAAACGGGAAAGGTAGGGTGCCTGTCCCGGTTCTGTTCGGATCGCAAATTCTAATGTCAGACTGGAGTCACTCGACCCAGGATGCGAGTCTCATCGGGGGATACCAATTCATACATGGTGTTGCGCCAAACAAAGCGCCGCGACGTCAACGAGGACAGCATCAGCATCAGATGCAGGGGACCGGCGAAGCTGATTCCCCCTATGTCCCACCAGAAATCGCGCCAACTCCAACCCCGGGACGACAGCACCTTTCGCACCGCCAGTTGCGGCAGCACCGACCTGCCCGCGACGAGAGCGAGGATGGTGATCCAGCCGGCCAGGGCCGCGACCATGACCCGAGCGCTCCCCAGCCAGCCCAGCGCGCTGGCAAAGAACAGCGCCGCCGCCGCCGCCGCGCCGATGATGAGATTCAGGCAGAGCGTGAATCCCGCCACCCAGATCCCCGGCATGTACACCCGGGTAATCACCAGCTGGCGCCGGGCAAACGCCCAGAAGGCCCGCAGCGTCGTCGCGTCGGAGCTGGAAACCATGGCCTGCGGAACAAACCGGATTCGCAAACCGGCGCGACGAAGGGCGACGGTGAGCGACAGATCGTCGGAGACCGAATTCTCCCACAGCCGCGGAACGCCGATGCGTTCAAACGTCCGACGGCTGATGGCGGTCGCTCCGCCCCAGCAGAAGTTGAGCCTCTCGTCATCCAGCGTGGTCACCGTCGCCGCGTTCCAAACGCTGCGGATCCCCGCCGCCAGACCGCCCGCGGCCGTGTACCAGCGATAGCCGGTGGTCGCTCCCACCGACTCATCCTGCAGGGGCGCGATCAAGTGGCCCAGCCAGTCCTCACCTGGCACCGCATCCGAGTCTGCAAAGACCAGGACCTCGCAATCCTCCGGCACCTCCGCGATCGCGGCCGTCAGATTGTGGATCTTCTGCGATCGCCGCTCGGCCAGTCCCGCAACCACCCGCCGACTTGGCGGCGAGGTCTGGTTCTCAGTCCACCCGCCGATGGCCGTGTACGCCGGATCCTGCGCCGACTCCAACGCAAATATGACCTCGTAGCGCTCATAGCGCTGTCGACCAAGCGCCAGAACGGTCTGCTCCAGCTTTTCGTCGACGCCGCAACACGGCATGATCACCGCCGCCTTCGGCTGAAACCGGAAGCGGCCCCTTTCGTCCTGCTGATCGCCGGCCCGAACGAGCGCCTCGTGAACGCGCCGATGGAAGCGGAGCCCGCGCAGGAATGCCCCCGCGCCCTGCAAAGCCGCCAGCAGCCACAGGACCAGAACACCCAGACAAACGTAATCATCCCAGGTCATGGCGCAGCCGCACACCGTGTCTTCGGCGTCGGATCTCTCCACGCGGACTCCCCCGCGCAGGTCCCGCCGCACGCTGAACGCGATCATAGCCTCCCGGAGAGCCGACGCCAGCCTGGCCGACCTTTCACGCCGCGCCTTCAAGAAGAACCGGCGACCGGGTAGCGTCGCCCCCCCGTGCCCGGCGTGGGGTGGGAGCGGCCTCTTGTCCTTGCCGTCGGCGACGGGGGCCGACGCCACGGCTCCGCCGGGCTTGCCAGGGTGATGCGAGTGCGCCACAATGACAGGCGTGAATGCACCTCCCGGCAAAGGCAGACTCGAAGTCGTCCAGGGATCGATGTTCGCCGGCAAGACCGAGCACATGATCGCCCGGCTCCGCCAGGCCGTCACCGAGGGCAGGAACGTCAAGGCGTTCAAGCACTCCATCGACAATCGCTACGACCCCGACCACTTGGTCACCCACCGCCGGGACCAATTCGACGCTGTTCGTGTGCCCAGCGCGGATGCAATACCGCCGTTGTGCGACGGGGTCGGCTTTGTGGCCATCGACGAAGGGCACTTTTTCAAAATGGCCTTGATAGCCGTCGTGCGAGCCTTGTTGGATCGCGGCATCTCCGTCATCGTCGCCGGCATCAGCCACGATGCCTGGGGCCGGCCGTTTGAGCCGATGCCGCAGTTGGTGGAGATGGCCGACGAGGTCGTCACGCTGGAGTCGCCCTGCCGCGTCTGCGGCAAGCCGGCGCCGTACACGCAAAGGCTCACGCCGATCAACACCCTTCACATGGTCGGCGGCCTCGACGACTACGAGCCCCGCTGCCGGGAACACTTTACGCCCTTCCCGGGCCCGCCGGAGCAGAGATGACATGTCCTTGACGGTGGCACGCGGTCTCTTCGGCATCGTCGTACTGATCTTCATCGCTTGGTTGCTGTCCTCCGATCGCAGGCATTTCCCCTGGAAGGTCGTGCTGGTCGGTCTGGGCCTGCAATGGCTGCTGGCCCTGCTGGTCTTGAAGACCGGGCCAGGCCACGTGGTTTTCGACGCGTTCGGTTCGCTGGTGACCGTGGTTCTCGCAGGCGCGGACCAGGGGGCCAAGTTCGTTTTCGGTCCGTTGGCGGGCAACGATCCGGCCGTGGCCTGGCAAGCCATCGCTGGCATCAAGATCATGGCTTCCATCATCGTTGTCGCCGCGATCTCGGCGCTGGCCTACCACTATGGAATCCTTCAGCGGGTGGTCAGCGCCGTCGCCTGGGTCATGCGCCAGGCCATGGGCGTCAGCGGGGCCGAAAGCCTGCCCTGCGGGGCCGGCGGCTTCCTGGGGCAGACCGAAGCCCCGCTGCTGGTCCGCCCCTATATCTCGCGGATGACCCGCTCAGAAGTGATGGCGATGATGACCACCGGCTTCGCCCACATCGCGGCGGGAGTGATGGCCGTCTATGTATTCATGATGGGCGGCGAGGATCCGGCCCGCCGCGTGCTCATCGCCAGGCACCTGCTCACCGCCAGCCTCATGGCCGGGCCGGGGGCGCTGGTGATGGCCAAGATATTGGTGCCGGAGCGCGATACGCCGCTCACCTCCGGCAAGACGCCCGTGGTCTTGGAGCGAGAGACCTCCAGCCTGCTGGATGCGCTGACCCGGGGGGCCTCCCAAGGGATGACCCTGTCGATCAACGTGATTGCGATGCTGGTAGCGTTCATCGCGTTGATCGCCATCCTGGATACCGCTCTCGCCGCCTTCGGACACGTGTCGTTCGTCGCCCCAGCCCTGGCCCGCATCGGCATCGAGCGGCTCGACCTCAACAGCATCCTCGGCCTGCTCTTTTCGCCGGTGGCCTGGATTCTCGGCGTGGACGGGAGCGACAGCCGGATGTTCGGAAGCGTCCTGGGCAAGGCCATGGCCACCAACGAGTTTCTGGCCTACGGGTCGCTGAGTGAGATCGCCCGCAACGGCGGCATGTCGGAGCGATCCACCATTATGGCCGTCTATTGCATCTGCAATTTCGCCAACTTCAGCTCGATCGGCATCCAGATCGGGGGCATCGGGGCCATCGCCCCCGACCGCCGGGCGGACCTGGTCTCGCTTGGCCCGCGAGCGATGCTGGCCGGCGCCATGGCCAGTTGGATGACCGGCTGCATCGCGGGCGTGTTGTTGTAGAGTCGAATATGCACCGGCGATCGAAGCTCCTCCCCATTCTCAAATGGGCCGCACTGGTCCTGTCCCTGGTGCTCCTCGCCTGCGCGGCGATCTCCGGGGTGCGCATGGTCTATTACGAAGGCTACGGCTGGGGGTTCCTATTGGACGAGGCCATCGTGACGGCCCATTGGGGTTTCGCCCCCCCGATCACGCCGCCGGGCCTCGCCCCCCGTGGCTGGTCGATTCGGCCGATGACGGTCCGCCTGGGGTTCCGTTTCCTGTCGCCCCGCGTTGAAACGTGGCCGGATGGCCGCACCGTTGCGTACTTGCCGATCTGGGTATTTCTCACGCCCCTCCTCGTCGCGACCGCGCTGTTGTGGTGGCTCGATCGGCGAAGAATCCCGCCCGGCCACTGCCGCCGCTGTGGCTACGACCTGACCGGCAACACCAGCGGCCGGTGCCCGGAATGCGGGCTGGCGTGCAGGCCGGCTTGAGCTGGCCGGTGCCCTGCCACCAGCTTGAGCTGGTGCGTACAGGGCTGGGGGCAGATCCCCCGCGGAAGCCGGCTTTGGCCGGACTTGTCTGCTGCGTCCTGAATTTTCTCACTTTTTCCTTGCCTGCCGCCAACAGTTAGGGTATAGTTAGGAACGAGGGCGCACCGCTGCGACCCTGCGGAGCAGCCGCGCTGCGCCCACGCCGCGCCGCTGACAGCCGACGGCTTTGGAATGGCGGGAAGCCTCCAGCGGCCGATTGCGAGTCGAAGGGCCGGCGAAATTGCGTGTCGTTGCCGTGATTTGCAGTTAAAAAAATTCTGCCGTGCAAATGCAAAAGCCGCCGCGGCCATTGCCGCCGCCGTGCGATTCTTCCGGTCGTGTACCCGCATGGTTTCCGGGGCCGATGGCCGGTGTTTTTTCTAAAGAAGGAGTACTCACCATGTCCGACGTCACCACCTCGACCGCAAGGCTCCCCATGCACGAGCCCCTCCTGCGTCAATCCCGCGCCTGCGCCGTCTTCGCCTGCCTCTCGCCCGCCGTGCGCGGGGAGCTCGATCGCGCCATCGTCAACCGTGATCCCCCCACCTACCGCGAAATCCATGCGAAGTTCCGCCTCGCCGAGCAGGGCGTCGGCTACTGGTCCCTCTACCGCTACGCCCGCAAGCTGCGGCTCAACGCCGACCTGCTGCACCTCGCCCAGTTGACCGCCCCCGACGAGCCCGACCTCCTCGCCGCCCTGCCGAAGTTGCTCGCCCAGCGGCTCTTCCAGGCCCTCCTCTACGAAGACAATGCCAGCCCCAGCGAGCTCCATCGGCTCACCTACGCCTACCGGGCCGGCTCCAACGCCGCCCTCGCCCGCGAAAAGCTTACCGCCGCCCGGGCCACCGCCGGCCAATGCGTCCAGGGAAATCTCCGCGACAACTTACTGAAATTGCTGGTCAGCCAACACTCGACCGCCGCCGAGGCCCAGACGTCGAGAAGCCCGGCTGAGGCCGACTGAAGGCCGACCCAGGGGCGGGGAGCGAGATGGCCGGCTAACGTCGGTCGTCTATGAGATTGATGAATCTGGGATCTCTGCGCCGGCGTGGATCGAGCTGACCAAGACCGCCTTCCCGACTTGCGTTCAGTGCGGCTACGACATAGCAGGCGATGTCCGTAGGGCTTGCTCGAAGGAAGACGCGACCCTGAGCACGGGACCGCGCACCGCGCCTACGGCCGGCCAGAACGGCCAGGATTGATCGGAGCATCCGGAGCACGTGCCTCAAGGCTCCATCTCCCGTGGTTGCTCACGCCCCGCTTCTGTCCAAAAGACCTGTGGCACGGCCCTCTCGCTGGTGCGAGCGCAGGCGAGAGGCCTGTGCCACAGGAGGATGGCGGGCAGACGCTGACAGCCACGGCGACGGGTCTCGCCGGCCGTCACGCCGCTGCCCGATCGGTTACATGCCGAGCACCCTGGCCGTGAACGCCTGAATATCCGCCACGCCGACCGCTCCGTCGCAATTGCAGTCGGCGTTGTACCAGCGGCAGGTCGTGTACTCCGCCTCATAGGCCGCTCGATCCATCAGGGCGAGACAAAACGCCTCTATGTCCAGCCCGTCAAGGAAACCGTCGCAGTTCATGTCTCCGGCGGGAGTGGCGTTCCAGGTGAACGTTGCCATGTCGTAGCTGTAGCCTTCAAGCGGTTCTTTGGTGACGACATCACCGATGTAGATCTTGTAGGTGGCGGTATAACTGCTCTTCTCCGGACCGCAGATGGCATAGGCGTTGTGTTGCATCGCGCCGGACCATTTCCAGCGATAGCCGTTCTCCGTGAAGATCTCCGGCCACTTGGGCCCGTACGTGTTGGGGTCATACATCGGTGTCCGTAGATACACCGTGAGCTCCGGGTCCTGGTAGACCCGCTCCATGCAGATCGCCGTGCCGTCCGGAAGGCCGGCCACCGTGCCGGGATTCCAGGCCCACTGATAGTTGTACGCTTGATAGCCGAGGACCGACCAAGGCTGATTGGGGTCGAACTGGTCGGGCGGTGTCAGGGGGCGCAGGACGGGCGTCGGGACGGTCGTGTCCAGGTGGACCGTGATGTTGACCCCGTCGAAGGAGACGTCGGCGTGTTTCATCATTGCCGATGATTGACCGCCGCCGATCTTGGGTGTGACGTAGGCCGCGAGTGCCGCCGAGACGATCAGGCCGAAAACGGCGCTTGATGTCAGGCAGACACGGGCAAATTGATTCTTCCGAAACATGCGATTGTTTCTCCTTTCGGATATGTGATCATTTGGCGATGACCAGCGGCCCCGGCTTCCACAAGTCGATGCCCGCGTCCTGGTCGAAGGTCGACTTGAACACCTGGGCGTCGGCATGGCCGTCTACATAGGCATAATTGCTGGTCGCTCCGTGCCGCTTGGCGTCCACTTCCGGAATGCCTCCCAGGTACCAGAAGTGAGCCATGATGTGGTCGCCCATGGATCCGCTGCCCAATTCGCCGTAGAGGATCGTCGTGCTGGGGTGGATCACATCGGACGACTTGGTGTATGTAGGACCCTCCGCGGTACCGGCGAGTTCACCGGTTTCACCGGAGGCCAGCTCGAACCAGACGTTCTTGCCGTAGCTCCAGCAATCGCGCCGGGGGTCCTGTCGGCACCGATAGACTTTGTTGAACAACTCGTCCCAGTCCGGCCCCGGGCCGGTGTACACCCCGCGGCCGAGATACGGAATGATCGCGTATCCCCACGGCAGGACGCCGTAGGCCAGCGCCGAGTGTGAACTGCGGGGGAAGTAGTCGTCGTTGTCCATCATGTAGGCGCTTGTCGCCATGCCGATCTCCCGCATCTGGCTCAGACAGGTGGCGGCCTCGCCCGACCGCCGGGCAGCGGCCATCGCCGGCATCACAATCGAGATCAGGATGGCAATGATGGCGACAACCACCAGCAATTCGATGAGAGTGAAGCCCCGCCGGGACATGGGATGGTCTCCTGTTAAACAGTCACTCAGTCGTTCCCGTGAAATGGCTCGTCACCTGCGGTCGTCAACAAGCTCGCGGAGGCGGGGGGTCGGGCGCCAGCGTGCACTGGTCGCCCATTCCGGAGTTGAGTGGCTGGGGCCTCTCCGGTCGGACCGTCAGGCCCAAAGCGAATCGCTCCAGTCGGACGACCGGGCATTCGCACTTGAATACCCACGACAGCTCGCCTCCGCCGCACGTGGCCGCCTGGATTACCAGCTTTACGTGCGAGGTCGCAGGGGCGTCGGCTCTTGAAAGTCCACTTCCGCTCTCGCTCCCTGTGCTCGACCGGTGGGCGATGGCGATGGGTGCGAGCACGGCGGCCGGCCTGTGACAACAACACCTGGCGCGACACATCTCCGCCGACAGGCACCCGCACGCGTGCCCTTGGCAGGGGAACCATCCGCCGGACCCGGCGATGGCGCTCGTGCCGTCGGACGGCCGGGGCACCACGACGGTAAGGCCGGCGGATGCCAGGAAGAGCATGACGGCGAGGAGAACGCCGAAGCATCGCCGTAACGCCGGCGCGCAGGCAAAACGCCACCTCATGACCACGGCGATTGAACGCTTCGAGCGCATATGCTCCGGCCTCAAGACTCTTGCAGGCGCGCCAACCGGCTTCAGAATCGCCCGGAGGGCGCGTGGTTCGCACTTTCGATGAAACGCCGGCTTGCCCGAACAAGCCCGGACACGGTCATGGCTATATAGGCGCGCGGGAGCGCGGAAGCACATGATTTGTGTTTGCTCGCGCTGGATTTTCCATTTACCTGATGATGAGCGGGTTATGGCCCGATGCCGTTCGCACTCTGATTTGTCATCTGATGCGGGGCCATGCCGACCGCCCCGGGTGTTTACCCGGTACGCGCGCTGATTGGTGGACCTGGAATTGCGTCGACGAGAGGAAGTGCGCGGTCTGCCGACGGTTCAGAAATCGTAAACGTTCGCCCCGGTGGTCTGTACGACCGGAACAATCACTGTCCGCCGAGCAAGCTGTTGACGAATGCCTGGATATCGGCGCCGTCCCGGACGCCGTCGCCGTTCATGTCGCCGGCGCACGCGGAACATAACGTCGCCGACGGATCGAGGAGCAATCCCACGAATGGCACTATGTCGCCGGTGTTGCGCGTGCCGTCGCAGTTTGAATCGCCGGCGTCGCACGACGCGATCACCTCCCCGTGCAGCGTGACCACGCGGGAGGGCTCATCCGGCGCGTTGGAGGCGATCGTGACCGTACCGCTCTTCACTCCGATGGTGTCGGTGGCCATCATGATGAGGTGGTCGTTCCCCGCGCCGCCCGCGGCCTCGACGAACGAGCCGCCAGGGGCGGCAAAACCGGCGGAGGCGGTCAGCGAATAACTGAGGTCGGCGATGCCCGGAGCCGTCCAGAGGGCGACATTGCCGTCGTTGGTCACGGTCAGGCCCTGCTGGGCGATGGAATTCTGTAAAACCTGCCCGAAATCGATGCTCGTGGCGGAGGTCACCTTCGGCGGAACGCGAAGGTCGCAGAACACCGGCAGGTGGCCCTGCCCGGCGGCCGCGTTGATCAGGGCCTGGGCGATCACGGCGCCGACCATGGTGTTGCCGGTCACCGTCAGCGTCGTATTGAAGCTGGTGCCGTCGTTGCCCCAGGAGCGATAGGAGTGGTTGGGGTCGTTCCAGGTGGTTGTGGAATAGGGAATCGTCGCATTGCCGAGGTAGTCGAATCCGTCGCCGTCAATGAGCCTGGCGCACACCAGGATCTGGTCGTGCCGGTCATCCATGCCTCCCGCTCCGATGGGGTCCTGCGTGTGAACGATCCGCCAGTCGGGATTGTTGTTCCAGTCGCCGGGCGAATTGATCGGATCGAAGAACCGCCCGTTGTCGTTGGGCTGCGATCCCACCAGCTCCCGGTACGGCGACTGGGAGGCCTGCTGGACATTCAGGTCGCCGCCGAGAAGGAAATGCCACGCCGGGTTAAGCGTCTCGGCGTTGTCGCGGATCCGTTGCGATTCGACCAGACGGCGGGCGATGTCACTGCCGGTGTCGCCTGATTTCTCATGGACGCTGTAGCAGGCCAGCACGGCGCTGTCGGCCGTGTAGCCCTTGAGGCGGACGTCGTATCGCATGGTGTTTCGCGGCGGACTCGGAGCGGTGCCGCCCGTCGAGATGATCGTCGCGGCGAGAAAATCGAGTTTGCTGGTGCGATAGAAGCAGGCGCTGTCGGTGTCGGGACCGTCGACAAACGGGGCCGCCGCCCAATCGCCCGGACTCCCGGCGGCTGTGTTCAAGATAGTGAGAAAGTTGTTGACACCCCCCTGGCTGATGAACTCCTGGCCGAGGAAGAGGTCCGGTGCCATCTTGCGATCCTCGAACACGCCATAGGTGGCAGTCTGGAAGTCGGCCACGCGGCCGCTGGAGTAGTTGGATACATTCCAGGCAGTGACGCGCAATTGGGCCGGTGCAGAAGTGACCCCGATGACCAAACCGGTCGCCATCGCGATCCTGCTGGCTCGCAATCCGATTCGCGCTCGCATGGTTCCCTCCCCGCACCGATCAACAGGCTCGCCGGCGCGGCAGGAGGAGACGACATGTCGATAGCGCCGGTTGGTCCGCGACGATTGCGGACCCCTGCCGCCCTGGATCTCGAGCTCCATTATAACGGATCAGGAAGGCATCGCGCCGCATTATCGCCACAATCATGTCACCGGATGGGACAATGGCGGTGGATAGCGGAAAACAGGGCCTCGACCGTATGCCGGATGGGCGTGGCGGCTGTCTGGACTCCCTGGTCTTCATCGCGAGGATGGCTGCTTCCGGAGCTGGTGCCGCCCGCCGGTGTGTCATCGCGCCAGCAGCGCGCTAACGAACGACTGCACGTCGGCGCCATCGACCCGTCCATCCCCATTGCAGTCGGCATTGAGCCAGCGGCAACTCGGGAACGCCGCTTGGTACGCCGCCTGATTGATCAGGGCCAGCACGAAGGAATCGATGTCCGCGACATCCACGAGGCCGTTGCAATCCATGTCGCCGGGGAGGCCCGCGGCGGGCACCAGCCGGGCCGTCAGGGTCAGCACGAGCGGCGTTCCGGCCATTTCGCCGGGCAAGCTCTCATCCCCAACGCTCAGCGTGTACGTCGCCTGATATGCCCCCGCAGCCGCGTCGGGGTGGACCGTTGCAGTGAACGCTGCGCCGCTCCCGGCGGGCAGCGGTGTTGAGAACGGGGCGACGTCCGCGTTCAGTACGGTCAGCGACCCCGCCGGCGTGACCGCCGTCAGCACCATTCCGGCCGTAAAGCCGGGTGTGCCCGGAAGATTGAAAATCGTCACCGGCAGTGCGTGCACGCTGCTGCCGATGATGACATTGCCAAAATCGATGGTCAGCACGTTCGAATCCGCCGGTGTGGTGAAGGACGCGTTAGCGTGATCGAGCACGGTTTCGGTGATCGTCACAATGTCGTTGCCGTCGGCGGATCCCTGCCCCGCCGCGGCCGAGGTCAGGTCGGTATTTGTGATGGTGACGGTTCCGCTCTTCAGTCCCGGCGTGCCGGTCGGGCTGGACAAGCCGGCGCTCATGTTGCGGCTGCCCGGTCCGGCCACAAACGCCTGTTGCGGGCCCGCTGCGCTGGACGTGGCCGCGCCGGACAGCGTTACGTTGTAGGTCGTGGGGGTCGTGCCCGATTTGTGCAACGTCAACGTCTGGGGCGGCTGGGCGGGTCCGTTGACGATCACGCGACCGAGGTCCACGTTGGCCGTCGAGCTGCCGCCGGGCGGAACACTGCCGCCGAGGTAGAGCGTCGAATCGTTGGCGGATGTGCCGTAGATGGCCCACACATACTCGGGGTGGTCGATGTAGGGATTGCGATTGCCCTGGTAGTAGCTGGGATTGAGCGTGTTGCTGAAGACGACTTCGTTGCGCCGCCGCTCGGCCTCGTCCACGGGATAGGCGTAGTGCCAGGCGAGCAGGGATGCCAGATCGCCGAGCTGATTGGTGGTACCGGGGGGATCTCCGTTGACCAGGAGCAAATTCAGCGAGGGGTCTGGCGCTGTCCCGTTGTAACGGGTGTTCATGTAGAACAGCGACCGCGCCACTCGCCCGCGGCAGGCCTGGCCATGATCGGGATCCCAAAAATCGCCGCCGATACCGAATGACTTGTTGCCTCGAGCACTGTTCAAGCTCGGGTCACAGGGCCGCAGATGATGCAGGTCGCCGTAGGCCGGCAGTGAGCCGTCGATCCCCAGCGAATCGGGCCACTGATGCTCGCGGTTCCAGGTGGCGCCGCCGTCCCAGCTCTTGGGGACACTGGCCCCGTTGTAGAGCAGGATGATGTGTTCGGGATTGTTGGGATCGACGTCCGTGATCTGCAGGGCCGTCTTGGCGTCGTCGTAACTGTGCACGTGGTGCGTGGGGGAGCTCAGGAATCCGTTCCAGTAGTCCTTGGCGGTGATATTGTGCAGGTGGGTCTTGAGGGTGGCGCCGGTGCCTGTCGCGGTCGTGTAGTAATCAGCGGGCGGGTCGTACAGGCCGCCGCCTGGAGCGCACGCGGTGAGCGTGAGCAATATGGTGCTGCTGCCCTGTGCGGAGGTCACCGCGAGTTGGAGATTGATGGGGCTGCCGCAGGTCAGGGATGGGCCGGCCGACAGCTCAAAGGGCTGCACATTGCCGCCGCCGGCGCTCATGGCCAGGTCGGGATAGCTTCGCGTGCCCCCAGTGACGCTGACAGCGCCGGTGAGCGAGCTTAATGTGCCGCTGACGCCGGTCGCGTCCGCCGTGCCGTTGTTGATGATCTCGATGGTGAGCTTAACGCCGCTTTCGCCGGGATCGATGTAACCGTTGCCGTCGCCGGTCGAATCGTCAACGACGGTGTTTCCCGTTGCCGCAAAGCCGGCCGTCGGCGCGCCGATCACTGTGAAGCTGCCGGAGGCGGCCGACCCGGTGCAGCCGCTGGCCGCCACCGCGGTCGCGGTGAAGGTTCCGGCGTTGGCCATGCTGACTTCGGCCGTGCCGCTGGTGGCCGGGGCGGTGATGGTGACCGGCACCGCCGCGAACCCGCCGCTGGTGACGTTGACCGCAGCCGTCTCCGCCGGGGCCTCCGCCAGCGATACGGTGGCGGTCGCGGTCTCGGCGAGATCGTAGGTCGGGCCGCCGGAGAGGGTCAGGCTTGCCACCGCCGGACCGCCGCCGGTCGCGATGACGGAGACATTGTCCACCGCGAAGGCCGAGCTGTTGCCGGAGGCGGTTCCTCGCCAGACTGCCCAGCGAATCTGCACAACGGCCTGGTTCTCGGCCGCCGCCGGCAGAGTGATGCAAGCATGCGTCACGTCGCCGGCCGTGCCGCCCGATTGTGTGTAGGGATTGCCCGTGCCGGTAAGCATGGTCCAGGCGCCGCTGGTGCCCACGCGGTACTGGCATACAACGCCGACCAGGCGGGTGTTGTTGATCACGTTGATGAGGTCGTAGGTCAGCGTGATCCCGGTCTGGCCGAGCGTGTTCAGGGCCATGGCGAGCTGGTTTACGCCGTTTAGCGAGTTGCTGCTGGTGTTGACCGCGAAGCGCGCATCGCCCGCCACAGCGTATCCATAACAGCCGCCTGCGCCGCCGCTCGTGGGCGCGGTCCCGGTGATGGTGGCGTTACCGGTGGGAGTGGACGACTCCGCAAGGGCCTGGGTGTTGATCGTCCCTCCGCTGAGACCGTTCCAGGCGGCGAAGCCGGGCGGGAGTGTGGTGAAGTTGGCGGTGCCCCAGTTCTGGCTGACCGGCAGGTTCATCGGCGCCGGATCGATGAGTTGGCCGAGAGCCGGAGACGCAATGCTAATGAAGAGGATGAGGGCGGCCAGGAGCCGCCCGAGCACGGTTCGGTAAGTGAAGCCCACGTGTAGTATTCTCCTGTTCGGTCCGCCAGGGGGCGGATCGACCGCTGGCCCGCTAATTTGCCGGGGTCAACACGACGATTGAGATTATTGCTGGGGAGCGACCAGAGACAGATCCAGCCCCGTCCCCCTGCGCTGCTCGCCGGTCAATTTTACGCAGCGATGTCGGGCTTTCCAAGCGAATTGCAGGTGAATCGCCGCTGGAAAGCGATACCGAGCCCGGCAACAGTCGGGATATGGGGCCGTCTTCGGGGCGAGCCAGAGGCGGCCCGCTCCCTGGAAAGAGCCGACGGCTGGGGCCGCGGATTGGTGGTCAGTGGAGCGGGACTCGTGCCCAGCGACCGTACGCTCCCGAAGCGACTCGCCCGAGAGTGTCGCTCCGGGAGCGCCCCCCTCATCGCTGTGTTTATTGGTCGCCGGCGATGAATCCCGCGAACACGTGTCCTATGACTGGAAGATACCGACGACGATGCCTTCCGGGTCGGCGAACATCGCAAACGAGCCGACGTTCGGAATCGGCGTCTTCGGCACAATCACGCGCCCGCCGGTCTTCTCCACCTTGCCAAGCGTGGCGCCGATGTCCTCCACCATGAAGTAGATGTTCATCGCCGCGTGCGGCGCCTGCGGCGGGCGTTGCATCATGCCGCCTTCCGGCGCCTGGCCGGTCTTGATCATCGTGTAACCGGGCATGCCGCAGTCCGCGAATTCCCAGCCCAGCACCTTGGTGTAGAACGCCTTGCACTTATCCGGATTGTCGGTCATGAATTCGAAATGGCAGAGTGGCGCACCCATCATAATCTCCTTTCGGTCGCCGATCGTGACTGTCATGGGACTGTCCGCTATAGGGGGCGCACCAACGGCCGGCCACTCGCCGGGCCGCCGGCTCGCCTTTGCCATGACGGCGTGGTCGGAAATTACTTCCGCGTGTACGTAATCTCCATGATCTTGTCTTTTTCGCTCACCGACAGGTTGTACATCTCGAACACGTGCTTGTCCTTGTCGATGATCCGGGCGACTGTTTTGAGCATCTGCTCCTGCTTGCCCTCCACGGGCTCGTCCACCTCGGCATAGAAGGTGAACACCTTGCCCTTGGGATCCGCGTCCCCCTTGGACAACATCACTTGCGTGCTCATGTTGTCGATCCACGTGGCGACGTACTTGTTCTTGAAGTTGTCATAGCCGGTCCAGCCTCGGCCGGTGAAATCCATTTTCTTCGTTCCCCCCTTCTCGTCCGGCATCGGCATTTCGCATTTCAGGTTCTCTTCGATGTAGCGGCCGTCCAGGATCCACTTGACCTCGGCCATGCCCTTGAATTCGGAGGGCGGCGCATCCGGGCCGTTCATCATCGACCTGACGGTGATATCCCATGTGCCGACGAACGGCTCCAGCAGTTTGTGATGCTCGCCGGGCGTAGCTGAGGCCGCCCACCGTTTCATCATCTCGGCCATCTCCTGCTCCGACGGACCCTTGGAAGCCGCGCCCTTTTCCTCCGCCCCGGCGTTCTTCCCCGGGCCTTTTTGCTCTTTCTTCTGGATGTTGGCCCCTTCCTTCTCCGCTTTGGGCCCTTTGTCCTGCGAAACCGCCCGACCCGCGAGCAGGGCGACCGCGGCCGCCACGACAAGCACGCCCGGCAACACTCGCGCCGCCATGCCATGCTTTCGATCCATACGCGTTGTCATACCCTCGATCCTTTCATATGCCCGGAACCTGACATGCCGCTCCCCGCCGGCTCACGCGGTCGACGATGCCCAGGCAGCGTGTCGCTCCGTTGAGTGGTCCTAACTTTAACCGAACACAGACCCCGTGTCAATCCGCCGGCAGAGAAATCTCCTGCCCGAAACGGATCTGCCGCATCGACTGACCGGCCTGCCCGACTGGCCGAAAGCGGCTTTGCCGTGTAGGGTAGTCGCCTTTCAATGCCAGGCAAGCCCCGACTTGCCTACGGGATCGACGAATGCCGCTCGCCAACCTCTCCGGTCAATCTGAAACAGCGATCCAGGCCCCGGGCCTGTTCTGGATTCTGCCTTTCGTCCTCCTGCTGCTCTGCGTCGCCCTTTTCCCGCTCCTCCCGAAGACATCGCACTGGTGGGAAAGGAATCTCAACAAGCTCCTGGTGGCGCTGGGTTTGGGCCTCGTCACGCTGGTGTATTACCATTTCCGCGGATACGGCGTCGGGCACGGCGGCAGCGCCTCCGCCCCCGGCTGGCCGACCATCACGAACGTCCTGACCCACTCCGTCCTCGGCGAGTACATCCCCTTTATCTCGCTGCTCTTCAGCCTTTACGTCATTTCCGGTGGCATCTGCGTGAAAGGCGACATCCCCGCTCATCCCCGGACCAACGCCGCGTTCCTCGCCGCCGGCGCCGTGCTGGCGAGCCTCATCGGAACGACCGGCGCGTCCATGCTCCTCATCCGGCCGCTCCTGCGGACCAATTCCGAGCGGCGGCACGTCGCCCACACCGTCGTGTTTTTCATCTTCATCGTCAGCAACATCGGCGGCTCGCTGCTGCCGACCGGCGATCCGCCTCTCTTCCTCGGTTTCCTTCGCGGCGTGCCCTTTCTCTGGACGCTGATTCTGTGGAAAGAATGGGCCTTCACCGTGGGCGTGCTGCTGGTGATTTACTGGATCTGGGATTCCCGCGCCTACCGGTGCGAGGCCCGCCCCGACCTGGCCCGCGACCAGGCGCAGGTTCAGAGGATTTCAGTCTCCGGTAAGATCAACCTGCTTCTGCTGGCATGCGTCATCATGGCGACCGGAGCCTTCGATCCCGGAAAAGAGCTCATGCTCTCCGGCTGGAAGCCGTTCACCTTCTGCCGCGAGCTGGTGCAGCTTGCGCTGGTGGCCCTGTCGCTGTGGCTCACCCCCCGCGGAGTCCGCGAGGACAACAAGTTCACCTACGCCGCCATTATCGAAGTGGCCTGGCTGTTCCTCGGCATCTTCATCTGCATGCAGGTGCCCATCGAGATCCTGAACATCAGGGGGCCGAGACTTGGCGTCGACACCGCAACGGAGTTTTTCTGGGCCTCCGGTTCGCTGAGCAGCTTCCTGGACAACGCTCCGACGTACGTTGTGTTCCTGGAAACCGCCAAGAGCCTCGTCACTCATCCCGGCCCCGGCGTCATGGAGCTGGTGGAGAACGGGCACGTTCACATCGAGCACCTGGTGGCCATCTCGCTCGGCTCGGTCTTCATGGGTGCGAACACCTACATCGGCAACGGCCCGAATTTCATGGTCAAGTCCATCGCCGAGCACGCCGGCGTGAAGATGCCCAGCTTCTTCGGCTACATGGCCTACAGCATCTGCATCCTGCTTCCGATCTTCGCTCTGGTGACGTTCCTTTTCCTCCGCTGAGGCTGGGCCTGTCTGATGGGGCCGGTGATCCACCGCACGCCGCTCCCGCGCCGGACCAGGCTTGGCGGCGATCGGCAATGCCGGGTATCGTAGCCTCGGTCACGGTTCGAGCACCGGCCGCGAAACGGAATCGATCATGTTGCCTGGCGATCTGTCCGGTCAATCTGAGGCAGCGGTCCAGTACCCCGGGGTCTTCTGGATCCTGCCGTTCGTCCTCCTGCTGCTCGGCATCGCCGTTTTTCCCCTGCTTCGCGGAACCCACCATTGGTGGGAGAAGAATACCAGCAAGTTGATGATCGCAGGCGGATTGGGCCTGGTCACGCTGGCGCATTACTACCTCCGCGGATACGGCATTGAATTTGAAGGACACCTTACGACTCCGGGCTGGCTGACTGTCCGCGACCTTCTGGTCCACTCCGTCCTGGGTGAATACATTCCCTTCATTTCCCTCCTGTTCAGCCTGTACGTCATCGCCGGCGGGATCTGCGTGAGGGGTGACCTTCCTGCCGGCCCGCGCACCAACGTAGGCCTGCTCGCCGTCGGCGGGCTGCTGGCGAGCTTCATCGGAACGACCGGCGCATCGATGCTCCTGATCCGTCCCCTCCTGCGGGCCAATGCCGGGCGGCGGCGCGTCGCGCATACGGTGGTCTTCTTCATCTTCATCGTGAGCAATGTCGGCGGCCTGCTACTGCCGATCGGAGACCCGCCGCTCTTTCTCGGTTACCTGCGAGGCGTGCCTTTTCTCTGGACGCTGAATCTCTGGCGGGAATGGGCCTTCACCTTCGCCCTGTTGCTGGCGATCTACTGGATCTGGGACGTTCGCGCCTTCCGGATCGACACTCCCCATAGTCCCCCCGGTCCCCTCCAGCCGGTGCTGAACATCTCCGTTGCCGGCAAGATCAACTTCCTGCTGTTGGCCAGCGTGGTCCTGGCCACGGGAACGCTGGATCCGTCGAAAGATTTCCTCGGCACCGGCTGGCGGCCGTTTCTCTTCTGCCGCGAGCTGGTGCAGATCGCGCTGGCGGCCTTGTCATTGTGGCTCACGCCTCGGCTGCTCCGTGAGGAAAACCGCTTCAACTACGCCGCGATCCTCGAAGTGGCCTGCCTCTTCATCGGCATCTTCATCTGCATGCAGGTCCCCATCGAGATCCTGAACGTCGAGGGGCCGGGGCTCAACATCAAATCCCCCGCCAGGTTCTTCTGGGCCTGCGGCTCCTTGAGCAGCCTCCTGGACAACGCCCCGACTTACGTGGTCTTCCTGGAAACGGCCAAGACGCTGGTCAACCAACCCGGGACCGCCATCCTGGAGCTGACGGGCGGCGGCAACGTCCACGTCGACCATCTGGCGGCCATCTCGCTTGGCGCGGTCTTCATGGGTGCGAACACCTACATCGGCAACGGCCCGAACTTCATGGTCAAGTCCATCGCCGAGCACGCCGGCGTGAAGATGCCCAGCTTCTTCGGGTACATGGTCTACAGCATTTGCGTACTGCTGCCGATCTTCGTCGTGGTCACGTTCCTGTTCATTGGCTGAGGGGGATTTATCGCCGCGGAGGTGATAACGCACGACGCGACGTCGCACCGTTAGGGAAATGCGTGCTGACGGCGCCATTGACCTATCTGCGCCGCACGTGGCCGCCTTCTGCGGCCTGTGCCGCCAACGGCGTCTGTGCAGTGGTGCCCTTGACCTGCGGGCCGCATGCACCACAGGTCA
>DATKKX010000343.1:0-15008 GCA_035542775.1 Phycisphaerae bacterium
CTAGTGTAGTGCCTCATTCAGTTTGACGTTTTCGAGGACGGCCTTGGCTCGGCGGACTTTTTCAAGGATGCGCTCGGCTGAGGCGGTCCAGACGAAAGATTTCGGGTTCTCGTTGTGCTGTTCGACATAATCCATGATGGCCCGTTCAAGTTCCTTTACGCTGTGGAACACGCCACGGCGGATGCGTTTATCGGTAATCTCGCGGAACCAGCGCTCGATCAGATTCAGCCACGAACTGCTCGTAGGTGTAAAGTGCAGGTGGAATCGCGGATGACGCTTCAGCCAGGTCCGCACGCGAGGATGTTTGTGGGTGCTGTAATTGTCCAGGATCAGGTGCAAGTCCAAAGCTGGCGGCGTCTCGGCATCCATCAGGCACAGGAACTTCAGGAACTCCTGGTGCCGGTGCCGCGGCATACAGCGGCCGATCAGCTGGCCCTCGGCCATCTCGATGGCAGCAAACAACGTGGTCGTGCCGTTGCGTTGGTAGTCGTGGGTCATCGTTCCACAACGGCCCTTCTTGAGCGGCAGACCGGGCTGGGTGCGATCAAGGGCCTGAATCTGGCTCTTTTCGTCAAAACAAAACACCAACGCTCGCTCCGGCGGGTTGAGGTACAGCCCCACCACATCGATCAGCTTCTCCACGAAGCGAGGATCGTTGCTGACCTTGAACGTCCGCGCCAGGTGCGGCTTGAGCCCGTTGGCTTTCCACACCCGCCAGACCATCGACTTGTCCACGCCCAGGGCCGCCGCCAGCGTCCGACCACTCCAGTGCGTTGCGTTCGCGGGTCGCTCCCGCGTCGTTATTTCGATGATCCGTCGAGCTACTGCATCGCGCACACGCGGCTTGCGTCCGCCGCGCGGGGCATCCTTTTCAATGGCCGCCAGGCCACCGGCGGCAAATCTCGCCCGCCAGCGCACCACCGTGTTGGGCATGATGCCGAGCTCAGCAGCGATGTCCTTGTTCATCTGGCCCTCGGCCGCCAACAAGACGATCCTCGCTCGCTGCACCAGGCGCATGGGTGTGCTGCGACCGCGCGACCATCGCGTCAGCGTCGAGCGCTGTTCCTCGGTCAACGTGATTCGAGGCGCCAACTTCATAGTTACATCCTCCCTTCCAAGGATGTAACCGGTCAAGTACCTGTAAAATTCCACAAATGTGAGGCATTACACTAGCATGAACAAGGAGTGGGGCTGGTGGCCAACAGGAGCAGAGCTCGTGGTAATATGGGGAGCAAGACAGCGGCATAGCCGACCCCTCTGTCTGCGTCATGGGGATGCAAGGCGATGAAGCGATTTTGCATCGGTGTCGATAGTTACAGCTTGCAACCCTTGGCCTTGTCGCCGTTGGAAGTGCTCGACTGGGTGTATGCGCATGGCGGCGAAGGCGTGCAATTCTCTGATGTGCAACTAAAAGCGGATCAGCGGCTGGATGAGGCGTTTCTGCGGGAGTTGCGGCAAAGAGCGGACCAGTTGGGGCTGTATCTGGAGTGGGGCGGAGCACAGCACATTCCGCTGGACCTGGAGAGCTGGCAACCGAAGGACATCCTCCCGATCAACATAGCCGCCGCGAGGCAGGCTGCCGCGTTGGGGACGCGGGTGGTGCGATCCTGTTCGGGCGGGCTGATGCGTTGGAATGACGCCGCGCCGCCGACTGAAACGCTGCTCCGGGAGATGGCCCGGGCGTTGAAGGTCCAGGAGGCGCTCTGGACCGATCTTGATGTCGTGCTGGCGATCGAACTGCATTTCGAGTTCACGACGTTCGAGCTGCTGCGGGTCTTCGAGATGTGCGGCGCGAAGCCCGGTGGGTGGCTCGGCGTCTGCCTGGACACGATGAACCTGCTGACGATGTTGGAAGAACCGGTCGCAGGGACGGAGCGGATACTGCCCTGGGTGGTGGCGACGCACATCAAGGACGGGGCGATGACCACGTCGCCTGCGGGGCTTGTGTCCTTTACGACACCGATCGGCGACGGGCTGGTGGATTTCGAGCGGATATGCCGGTTGCTGGCGACGCTGGAGCGGCCTGTCCATTTGTCGATCGAGGATCATGGCGGGAGCTTCGACATTCCGGTTAATGATCCGGCGTTTCGGGCGCGGTTCCCTGATCTGACGGAGCAGGAACTCGGTCAACTTAAACAGATTGCCCACGAAGGCCAGCGGCGGATTGCGGAAGGTCAATTGACGATCACGGACCGGGGGGACTGGCCACGGCTGTGCGAGGACCGTGTTGCGGGCGACATAGCGAGTCTCAAGGAAATCGTGTTCAAGGTGGAGCGATCGGGTGCGGATAGCTCGGATAGGCGTGAAGGCTGATCATGTCGCAACACGAGAAGTTCAAGTTCGCCTCCGCCGCCGAGTTGCTCGACAAGATCCGCAGCCTCAACGTCGACATCCCGTTCACGGAAGATCTGGGCCCGCTGTGGCGTCCGATCGAGATCGCCGGGCGCCAGGTGCCCAACCGGCTGGCGATTCAACCGATGGAGGGATCGGACGCCGACGAGGTCGGGGGCCCGAGCGAGCTGTCCTTCCGCCGGTATCGGCGGTTCGCGGCAAGCGGGAGCGGGCTGATCTGGTTTGAGGCCACGGCGGTCTTGGCGGAGGCGAGGTCCAATTCGCAACAGCTTCATCCGAATGCCGCTAATGTCGGGGCGTTCGGTCGGCTGGTCGAGGCCACGCGCCGCGCAGCTCGTGAAGGTGTGGGGCCCGAGCACCAGGTGCTTTGCATATTGCAGCTCACCCATCCCGGTCGGTATTGCAGGGAGGATGGCCGCCCGCGGCCGGTCATCGCTCAGCACAACGCCGTACTCGATCCGGCGCAAGGGCTGACGCCGGATTATTTGCTTATCACGGACGCGGAGTTAGACCGGTTGCAGGACGGATTCGTTCGAGCCGCGGCATTGGCGTCGCAGGCCGGCTTTGACGGCGTGGATATCAAAGCGTGCCACGGCTATCTGGTGTCAGAGCTGCTGGCGTCGCACACGCGTGAGGGCAAGTATGGCGGGACCTTCGAGAATCGCGCCAGGTTTCTTCTGGAAACAGTCCAGCGGATTCGGGATCGGCTGCCGGGTTTCATCGTCACCAGTCGCATCAGCGGGTATGACGGATTGCCGCATCCTTATGGCTTTGGGGGCGATCCGAGTGACGCGGGCGCAGGGGGTTTCGAGGAGGCTCGGGAGTTGGCATCCCGACTGGTACAACTCGGCTGCCCGCTGGCAAATGTCTCGATCGGCAATCCACACTATCAGCCGCACCTCAGCCGGCCGTTCGACAGGCCCGTCGCCGGCCAGCACCGGCCCGATGAGCATCCGCTGGTCGGTGTCGCCCGGCTGCTGAGGATCACCGGTGCGTTGCAGCAGGCTGTGCCGACCCTGCCGATGGTCGGGACGGGATACAGTTGGCTGCGGCAGTTCTTTCCATACGTCGGGGCAGCGATCGTGCGGGATGCGAAGGCCGCTTTCGTCGGAATAGGACGCATGGCGTTTGCCTATCCGGATTGCGTGAAAGATCTGGCGTTGCACGGAAAGCTCGATCCCGCGAAAGTCTGCCTGGCCTGTTCAAGCTGCACGCAGATCATGCGGGACGGCGGGCGGGCGGGTTGCGTGCTGCGCGACCAGGAGATCTACGCGGCGGAATATCAGCGGGGGCGGCGAAGGGCCCATGGAAGGGAGGATCGCGCCTCGTGAGCATCACCACAACGGAAGTGCAGATTGACGGCCGGAGCATCGCTGTTCATTCGCTGAACACGCTGGTGATCGGCAGCGGGGCGGCGGGCCTCAACGCCGCCCTGCAGCTTCACCGACGCGGCATGCGGGACATCGCCATCATCACCGAGCGCTGGGGAGCAGGCACGTCGAACAACGCCGGCTCCGACAAGCAGACTTACTACAAGCTGTCGCTGGCAGGGGCGAGACCGGATTCCGCGCGGCAAATGGCCGAGGACCTGTTCCGCGGCGGCAGCATGCACGGCGATATCGCGTTGTGCGAGGCCCAGCATTCCGCCCAGGCGTTCTTCAACCTCATCGAGCTGGGTGTGCCGTTTCCCCATACGCGGCATGGTGCTTATGCGGGCTACCAGACTGATCACGATCCGCGCGGGCGGGGAACCTCCGCGGGGCCGCTGACGTCGCGCATGATGTGCGAGTGCCTGGGGCGGGCGGTTCAGGCGGCGGGCATAACGGTGTTCGATGGCCATGTGGCGGTGGCGCTGCTGACGAAGATGACCGGCGGTGAGAAGCAGGTCTGCGGAGCCGTGGCGATGGACCTCGCGCTGCTCGGCGACGGTGCATACGGCTTCGTCCTGTTCAACGCCGTCAATGTTGTGATGGCGACGGGCGGTCCCGGAGGGATGTACGCGGCTTCGGTGTATCCCGAGAGCCAGACGGGGTCCACCGGCATGGCGCTCGCGATCGGCGCGGTGGCCAGCAACCTGACGGAATCACAGTACGGCCTGGCGTCGATTCGACCACGATGGAACCTCTCCGGAAGCTATCAACAGGTGATTCCGCGTTACGTTTCCTGCGACGCGGCCGGCGGAGATGAGCGGGAGTTCCTCAACGAGTACTTCCCGGACATGCCGACCCTCGGGACGGCGATCTTCCGCAAGGGATACGAATGGCCCTTTGACTGCCAGAAGGCGGCGTCCTTCGGATCGTCATTGATCGATCTGCTTGTCTACCAGGAGACGGTGTTGCGCGGGCGGAGGGTCTTTCTCGATTACACGCGAAATCCGTGCGGCGGCGGACAGTCCGGTGCCTTTTCCCTTGACCTGCTCCCTGATGAGGCTGCCAGCTATCTGCGCAAATCGCAGGCCCTGCGGCCGACGCCGATCGAGCGCCTGGCCGGGATGAATCTGCCGGCCATCGAGCTGTTCCGATCGCACGGCATCGACCTGGGACGGGACCGCCTGGAGATCGCTGTCTGCGCCCAGCACAGCAACGGCGGCCTCCGCGGCAACATCTGGTGGGAGTCTAACATCCGGCATCTGTTCCCGATCGGTGAGGTCAACGGCAGTCACGGCGTCCGGCGGCCCGGCGGAGCAGCTTTGAACGCGGGGCAGGTCGGCGGGCTGCGGGCGGCGATGTACATCGCGGCGCGGTATGCGGAGCCGCTGCCCGATCCGCGAGTCTTCGTTGCGTCAATCGAACGTCAATTGCGGGGATGTCTGGACTTCGCCCAGCGTGTGACGACTCAGCCGTCTGGCAAGGCATTCGACGCGCATGCAGCCATCCGCGAGATCCAGGAGCGGATGTCGGCGCACGCCGCTCATGTGCGGTCGGCGACAGGCATTGGGGAGGCAGCGGAGGCTGCATGGAAGCTGGTGCGGCGGCTGCCATTCGAATTGAGGATCGCCGACCTGACGGAGTTGCCGACGGCATTCCGCGCTGCCGACCTGGCTTTGACCCACGCCGTCTATCTTGAAGCTATCAGGGAATACCTCGATCGAGACGGGCAGTCGCGGGGCTCGGCGCTGGTGTTGGCGCCCCAGGGTCAGCGGCCGTGTCCGAAGCTGGGTGACGACTGGCGATTTGCGTGCAATGAGCCGAATGCGTGGGTGGACCAGCGGATCCTGGAAATCGCCCTCGACGACGACGGCGGCATCCGCAAACAATGGGTCGACATCCGGCCCATTCCTGAGGAAGATGACTGGTTTGAGACTGTGTGGAACGACCAGTTGAACGATCGGGTCATTCGGTAGGAGCAGCGCGTGGATCGTCGCCCCGTAGCATTTGTCACCGGCGCCGGCCGAGGGATCGGTCGTGGGATTGCCATTGAGCTTGCCCGATGCGGGTACGATGTCGCCGGGGACGATACGTCCTACGCGCCTGACGACCGGCAGCACGGACTGGGAGAGGTCCAGATACGCGTCGAAGAAGCGAAGGCCGCATTCTTGCCGGTGGTCGGCGATATTGCCTGCCTGGAGGCGCATCAAACGATGCTCGATACCGTCCTGCGGCGGTTCGGGGCGGTCGACGTACTGGTCAACAACGCCGGTGTGGCCCCGAGCGTGCGCCGTGACGTCCTGGAGGCCACGCCGGAGAGCTTTGATCGGGTCGTTGGAGTCAATGCACGGGGAACTTTTTTCCTGACGCAGTGCGTTGCCCGACAGATGGTCCGACAAACGCAACAAGGAACGGCGATCAGGCCGGCCATCGTGTTCATCACCTCGGTTTCGGCCGATGCGTCTTCGCCCTCTCGGGCCGAATACTGCATCTCCAAGGCGGCAGCCAGCCAGGCGGCGCGGGTATTTGCTGACCGGCTGGCGGAATTCGGTATCAATGTATACGAGGTCCGGCCGGGCATCATCCAGACGGGCATGACCGCGCCGGTGAAGGAAAAATATGACGCCCTCATCGCCGGAGGCCTGGCGCCGCAGCGGCGATGGGGATTGCCCGAGGACGTTGGCCGGGCGGTCGCGGCGCTGGTGCGAGGCGACTTCGCCTACTCGACGGGCATGATCATGGAAGTCAGCGGCGGGATGAACATCCGCCGGTTGTAAGCGGCGGGTCGGGAGCGAGAGGAGCCAATGAGCACATCCACGTTGTTGTGGGAGACGCTGAAGAAGGGACGACTCATCGCCCTGCTTTCGCCCGGCAGCCCCGAAGAGTGTGTATCGGCGTACGAAACGCTGGCTCCCCTCAATGTCGTTCTGGAAATCGCCCTGCGAACCAAGGCCGCCCTGCCGGGGATCGCCGCTTTGCGTGCCAAGCATCCCGATGCCCTCTTCATGGCGGGTACGGTCCTCACGCGCGGACAAGCGGAACAGGCGTTGGATGCCGGGGCCGCGGGCATCGTCTCGCCGGATTTCTTCCCGGAGGTCGTCGAGGCCTGCGTGCAAAGGGATGTTCTGTGTATGCCCGGCGGAATCGGCGACGCGGGCAAGCAACTGGCGTTGAAGGCCGCTGGTTACGGCTGCGAGATCGAGGAGCTTCGAGAGCGATATCCATACCAGTGGGTCTACAAGCTCTTTCCGGCGATGGCCGCCGCGCCGACTTTTCTGGAGATGGCGGCGGGCTGGAAGGCCGTCTATTCCGGCATGACCGTCGTGTACGCAGGCGGAGTCACCGCTGAGAACCTGCACCAGATCGTCAGGCACGATCCGGACGGAATTGTCTGCGGTTCAGCTCTGGGACGATATGCAGCGCAGCCTGAGATATTGGCCCGCGAAGCCCGGCGGTGGCTGGACGTCATTCACGGAGCAGAGTATCGGCCGGCGTCAGCGGCGAGCCGACCGGCGAACGCACCGAGCTCCGACCATCCGGGGCATAGCGTTGTCGCCTTCGGCGAGCTGATGTTGCGGTTGTCGGCGCCACCGGGCTTGCGATTCAACCAGACGGCGGCTCTGGATGCGACGTTCGGCGGAGCCGAAGCAAATGTGGCGGTCGCGCTGGCCAACTGGGGGGTCCGGGCTCGAGTGGTGACGGCGTTGCCGGAGCACGCCATCGGTCAGGCGGCGATCGCGGCGTTGCGGGCACAGGGAGTCGACACGCGATACGTTCTTCGTCAGGGCGATCGGATCGGCCTTTATTATCTCGAGCATGGAGCGGCCCAGCGGCCGTCGCAGGTGGTCTACGATCGCGCGGGCTCGTCGATCACCACGATTCAGCCGGGGCAGATTGACTGGGCGGCGGCGTTTAAGGACGCCGACTGGTTCCACTGGTCGGGCATTACGCCGGCCCTGGGGTCGTCAGTCGCCGAGACCCTGCGCGAAGCACTGGGCGCGGCCCGGCAGGCCGGCATCACGGTGAGCGCAGACTTGAACTACCGCGCCAAGCTGTGGTCGAGGGAACAGGCTCGCGAAGTGATGGCGCCGTTGATGCAGTACGTCGATCTCGTGATCTGCAACGAGGAGGACGCGGACAACGTGTTTGGGATCGGTCCCGGCGCCGCGGAAGCGGCGCGCGGCCGCATGAACCCGGAGGCCTATCGCCAAGTCGCCCAGCAGCTTGTCGAGAAGTTGGGCGTCAAGATGGCGGCAATCACAATGCGGGAGAGCCTTTCCGCCTCCGACAACACCTGGTCGGCCTGCCTGTTCGACGGAAAGGACTTCCACGTGAGTCGGCGTTACTCGATTCACGTGGTGGACCGCGTGGGCGCCGGCGATGCCTTCGCCGCCGGGTTGATCTACGGCCTGCTGACCGACAAGGACCGTCGTGACGCCCTGGAGTTCGCGGTGGCGGCCTCCTGCTGGAAGCACAGCATCCTGGGAGATTTCAACTTCGCGACGATCGCCGAAGTGGAATCACTCGCGGCCGGCGACGCCGCGGGGCGGGTAAGACGGTAGACCGCGCGGGCGGTGCGGCCCGGCGTGAGGAATAGCGGAGTTGTCGTGACGAGACTCTTTGGACTTCATCCGCTGGATTTGACGGTCATCGTTCTCTACATCGTGGTCATCCTCTGGATCGGCCGCTGGGTCGCCCGCTGCACCAAGAACACCAACGACTTCTACATTGCGGGCCGTCGGCTCGGCCGGTTCTACCAGTTCTTCCTGAATTTCGGGACTTCCACGGATGCCAACCAGGCCGTCGGCGTTTCGCGCGAGATCTACCGCCAGGGCATCGGAGGCATGTGGATCCAGTACCTGGTGCTGTTTCTGACGCCTTTCTACTGGTTCACGACGATGCTGTGCCGGCGCTGCCGGCTGGTGACGATGGGGGAGTTCTTCGCCGAGCGGTTCGACAGTCGCTTCCTGGGCGGGGCGTTCGCCGCCTTCACCCTGACGATGAACGTCATCGGGGGCGGGGCCAGCTACATGGTCGCCGGCAAGACCATGATGGCCATGACGCCGAAACCCGAGGACCGCTACACGCCCGAAGAGCGGGTCAGCGTCGACCGTTTCCGCGAATATCGTGCCCTCGAGGCCCGGCGGGCGAGCGGCCTATCCGCGGCGGAGAAGCAGCGCTATGACGAACTGCATGACCGCTACAAGCGCGGCGAGTTGAGGGCGTTCATCTCCTACACGAATCCCACGGCTTTCTATATCACCTACGCTGTGATCGTGGCAGGCTACACCGTGCTGGGCGGATTCACCGCGGCGGCCATCACCGACGCCATCCAGGGCATGCTCATCCTGGTTTTCTCCTGCATGCTTATCCCCGTCGGGCTGCGGGCCATCGGCGGCTTCGAGGGTCTGCACGCCTCGGTTCCGGACTACATGTTTGAATTGTTCGGCTCGGCCGCGACGAGCGAATACGCGTGGTACACGATTCTGGCGATGGTGGTGGCCAATCTCGTGTCGATCGTTGCCGCCGCTCCGATGATGGCCACGGCCGGTTCGGCCAAGGACGAGATGACCGCCCGCTTCGGGATGCTGGGCGGCATGTATCTCAAGCGCTTTGTCATGCTGTTCTGGGCCCTCACCGGCCTGCTGGCGATCGCTTTGTTCGGAGGGGCGTTGGACGATCCCGATCTGATCTGGGGCTACATGACGAGCAAGCTGCTCTTTCCGGGGGCCATCGGACTGATGCTGGCCGGGGTGTGGTCCGCCAACATGGCCTCGCTGGGCATGATTTCGGTCACGGGCTCGGCCTTGTTTGTACGCAATTTGTACGAGCCCATCCGGCCCGGCAAGTCGGAGCGTCACTACCTGAACCTGGGGCGCGCGGCCATCGTGTTTATCCTGCTGGGCGGCATCTGCGCGGCTTTGATGGTGAATAACCTGCTGGAATTGTACAAGTATTTCATCGCTCTGCCCGCCGTCTTCGGCGCATCCATCTGGCTGGGCTTTACCTGGCGGCGGTTGACCAGGTGGGCGGTGATCATCCAGGCCGCCATCTGCTTCACCCTGTACGCAATCGTCCCCAACCTCTTCGCCAACATGGATTGCACCCGCTATCGCCCGGCTTTTCTGATCGAGACTCAGTCCCAGGAGGTGATGATATCCAGCGGAGCGCTGACTGAAGACGTGGCTGCCGGACGAGCGGAACGAGTCGGGCAGGTGATTCGCAAGCCGCACTATGTTCCGCCGACGGGCATTTTCTTTGACAATATTGTCCGTATGGATCCAACCGATCCGAACTCGCCGAGGATGGGCAAGGACCGGTTCGCGGCGGAAGTGTGGGTGTTGAGCTGGCTGGGCTTCGACTTCACGGGCTGCACCAAGGCGCAATTGGTGGCGATCCGCTTCGCCTTCGACGCTCTGTTCCCGTTTGTCCTGCTGTTTGCCATCAGCCTGATCACGCGACCTGCGGTCAAAAGAAGACTGGACCGGTTCTACGGCCGCCTGCATACGCCCGTCCAACCGACGCCGGAGCGGGAACACGAAGCCATCGAGCACGCGGCGCGGCATCCGGAGATCTTCGAGCGGGACAAGATCTTCCCGGGAACGAACTGGGAAATCCTGAAGCCCGGTCGGTCCGACGTTTTCGGTTTCGGCGGCTGTTGGCTGCTGGTGTGTGTCCTGCTGCTGTTGCTTTGGTTGTTGACCAGGATCGGTGCGTAGGAGAACCGATCGACTCTTGTCTCATGACTGGAGAACACCTATGACGTTCTCGAACTCCAATCCCGACCGGCGAACGTTTATGGGGCAATGTCTCGCCGGACTGACCGCCTCGGTGATCGCCCAGGACGCGGTCGTGGCGCAGCCGGCCAGTCAACCGGTCCGGCCGATGGATTCGCAGATGAGATCTGCGGCAAGCCGGCCCCGGAGTGATCCCTGGGCCGACGTCCCCAAGCAGTTCTTGCTGGACCCGGAATTGGCCTACTTCAACACTGGTGGGCTCGGGCCGTCGCCACTCCCCGTGATCGACGCTGTCAATCGCAGCACGGCGGAGCTGGAACGGGTGTCCGAGACCGGCCGTGAGAAGTTCGACGAGGTCCGACGCAGGCTGTGCCTGTTCCTGAACTGCGAAGAAGAAGAATTGGGATTCACGGGTAATACAACGGAGGGGATCAACATTGTTGCTCGCGGCCTGGGCTTGAAGGCGGGCGACGAGGTGCTCCTCACCACCCACGAACACGTCGGCGGAGCGATGCCCTGGTTTGCCCTTGCCCAGGATGAAGGCGTTGTGGTAAAGACATTTGAACCGGGGAGTGGCGGCGCAGACACGATGGAACGGTTGGCCTCCAGTCTGACGCCGAAAACCCGCGTGGTGTCGATGAGTCACATCACCTGCACCACCGGTGCGGTTATGCCTATCAGGGCGATCGCCCGAGTTTGCCACGATCGGAAAATCATCCTGGTAGTCGACGGAGCTCAAGCCGTCGGGATGATACCCGTGGATCTCCATTTTCTCGGTTGCCAGTTCTATGCGACCTCGGGGCACAAGTGGTTGCTGGGGCCCAAGGGAACGGGCTTGCTCTATGTCAACAAGAACATGCTGTCGCACTGGCACGCCACGTATGCGGGGGCGTATGCCGACAAGGTTTTCAGCCTCGATGAAGGGAAATTTGAACGCCTGCCGGCGGCGCGATCGGTTGAGATCGGCACGCGTAACGCTTCCCTGATCGTGGGGCTGGGAGCGGCCGTGGAGTTTTTGAACGAGCTCGGGATGGACGTCGTTGCCCGGCATGGTTGGGAGCTGACGCAGTACCTGCGGCAGAAACTGCAGGCCCTGAGCCAGGTGGAAGTGCTCACGCCGGAAGAACCCGAGCACTCGGCGTCGATTCTCACGTTTCAGGTTGACCCGCCGATTGATCCCGGGGAGTGGGCCAATCGGCTTAGCAAGGAGTATCATGTGCGCGTGCGGCCGGTGACCGAGCACAAGCTCGCCGCGATCCGCGTCTGCGCCCATGTTTTCAACGACGTCGCCCAGATGGACCGGCTCGTCGCCGCCGTGACGAAACTTCTCGGAGCATGAAACCAAGGAAGACGCCTATGTCTCGCAACATGTTGTCCGCCGCGATTCTGTTGTCTCTCGCTTTCGTGATCCCTGTCAATGCTGGCCCGCAACACTCCCGGCAGGAGTACCTCGATCTCGCCAAGGCTGCCTATCAGGCCGGGCTCGAATCCTGCCCCGCCGCGGTGCAGAAATGGCAGGAGACTTACAAGCCGAACGTCGACGAGGGCTACGCGCCGCCAGACGGCGCCATCTGGTTCGCGCGCCTCGCGGCCGGTCTGTACGACATCACCAAGGATGATCAATACGCCCGAGAAGCGGCACGCTGGCTGGCCGCGCATCATCAGTACAAGGACAAGTTTCCGGAAGAGATGCGCAAGCAACGGCCGGAGTACGCCAACGGCCTGCCGACCATGACCAATTTCTTCCACCTGCCCTGCTTCAGTCGGGCGTACTGCGAGATCAAGGGCTCTCCCGTCCTGCTCCCCGAGCAGCGGAAGGAGATCGAGCAGAGCATTGCCGAGAGCGCCGACTACGTTCGCAGCTTTCCCGAATGGGGGCCGATGAACCGCGCCATGCTCCGCGCGGAGGCGCTCATCTGGTCCGCCAGGGCCATGCCTGACCATCCGCACGCGGCGATGTGGCGCAAGCTTGCCCAGGCCCTGGCTTCGGATAGCTGGGAGCGATGGTCGGAGGAGGACAGCCAGATATATCATCCGATCTGGCTGGGGGCACTGGTGCGGTACGCGGACGGCGTGCCCGATCGCTCGCTTTTTTCCCATGTCACCACGCGTTACTACTTCGACTACTTCCTTCATCTCCTGGCCCCGACGGGCATGGTGCCCGACTTCGGCGACGCCCGCTGGAACGAGAACTGGGCGCAATACATCGGCTGCCTCGAACGGGCGGCGACAGAGTATCGGCGCGGCGATTTGAAGTGGGGCGCCCAGCGGATATTTGAAGCCGCCATGGCCCGGCAGCAAGGCCCGCTCTCCAGCTCTCCCGCCGTGGCCCTGGTCGATGCGTACCGTTGGGCGGACGACTCGGTCGTGCCGCAGGAGCCGACGGCGAAAAGCGAAGAAGTGTTGGAGGATCTCGTTGGCAAGAAGATCGTCTTCCGCACCAGCTGGGACAGCAACGCCACCTATCTGCTGCTGAACTATCGCGACGAAGGCGATTTCGCCCGGCTGGCGCGCGACTATCTGCGAGACACGATTCCAGTCGAGGAGGAAAAGGCCCACCACGGCCATGCGGACGAGAACTCCATCTGCCTGCTGATGAACCAGGGAGCTGTGCTGCTGGACGACGCGGGCTATCGCGAGCGCCTGCCCTCGGGCCCATACGGCGCGTATCGAGCGGATTATTTCCACAACCGTCTCGTTGCTCGTCGCCAGAAGCGGGAAAGAGAGCAGCCGCTGTTCGAGTTTCTGCGATATTCCGGCGCATATCTGCCGGTCACCACGGACAAAATAGACTTCTTCACATCGCAGTACGTGGATGTCAGCCGGACGCGACTAACCGACAAGACTCACGGCTACGTTGCCGACCGCGTCATCGCCTATCTGAAGCCCGAGGACATCTTCGTGGTGTTCGACATCATCAAGATCCTGGAGACGGACTACTACACGTTCGCCACCCTGTGGCACGCTCCCGCAGTGCTGGGCCAGGGTCCGCAGCACTTTGTGACTGCGGCGGATGCCAGCCAGGCGGGTCCGCCGCCGCACGACCGGGCGCTGCTCATTGATTTCCTCCAGGCGGGCACGCGTCAGACCGGTACGTTTCCCATTCGCCGGCACAACCAGGAAGAAACGGCCGTCTATCAGACGCTGGCGAGCCGTTATTGCGCGGGGCAGATCGAGACCTTCGTGACCGTGCTCGCGCCGCATCAGCAAGGTAAGGATCTTGAGTCGTTGCTCCGGTCCATCCGACCGCTTGAAGTCAGCGCGGCGCGCGACGGGGTCGGCGTGCAGTTGGACATCGGCGGACAGACGTCCTATCTGTGCGTGAAGACGGACCTGAAGAGGGAGCTGCTCCCCGAGAATGTTCGGCCGCGTTACACGTTCGACTCGGGAAAGGTGCGGTACGGCCCGTTCGAGACGGATGCCTATTTTCTGTACGGCCGGCTGGCCGACAAGAAACTGACCTTCGCCGCGACACAGATGGTCAAGGTGCGTTACCAGGACAAGGATATCTTCGCCGCCGGACCTTCGACGTTCGGCCTGCAACCGGATGACCTCTCCACGGGCTACGGTCCGCCGAAGTGGCGGTATTGGGAGGATACGGTTGACGTGCCCTGACTGACGGCGAGACTTCAGCGGCGAGGTGGCCCGCCCCCTGGAAACCAACCGTAATCTCGCACATCGATCGCCCACCCACGGCGCGCCCATGGAACCCCGATTTCGCTGGGGAGCAGGCCACTATCAAACGACCTTCGAAGGATTTCTGCCAGCGCTTCGACATAGACGAGGCGTTTCGGTCCTTCGCCGGTTTGGCTGACGAGTTCCGCGGGGAACTCCGTGGCCTGGGGCATTGACTCGTAGATGCCGTTGACGCAAATCGTCTGGGACTTGGCCGCCTCCAAGCCGCACGGGATCGTGCCGCCGTTCGCAATGGCATCCAGACAGATTGAGAGTTTGGCGGCCTGCGGCTCGCTTAACGGCGAGGCATACTCCTTGTGCGTCCCATTCTTGAATCTGGCCGCAATCGGCGACTGGCCGCCGGCGAAGCTCACCACGGCGTCATCGAATTCGAAGTTGAAGACCGGGTCCATGTTTTCGCGGACGGCGTGCGAGCCGAAGAAGAGGACTTCTACGCCGCTGGTCGTGCGGATTCGAACGGCGGCGGTGTCGAAGTTCTCGATCGGATTGGCGCGATAGGTCTCCGCAGTCACCTCGGCGGGGTTGGCGCTGGTGTCACTTCCACTTGGCGGGTTCCGTTCCTGCCCTGCAGAACGGCCGACGAGGACGTCGGCCGCTACCTTGCCGTGCGAGGTGGCACTGCTGGAAACGGCACTCGTCTCAACGCGATCGCCGAGCACGTAGAGCATGTTATGCAGATCGTGGGCCATGGCGTTGTTGGCCGGGCTGTCGAGGACCCATCGACCCTGATCATCGCGCAATCGCCCGGCCCAGTTGTTCCGTCCGTAGTAGGAGGCGTCGCGCGGCCATAGGCACAGGCTCTTCAGCCGTTGCGGCCGTCCGAACAGGCCCGCCTGGATATCTCGCTTGAGCTCTT
>DATKKX010000344.1:0-7988 GCA_035542775.1 Phycisphaerae bacterium
TGTGGGTGGGGTCTTGTTCATCCTTGTCCATGGTAAGGAGTTGCGCTCATGAGATTGTGCGTTCTGGTGATCACATTGGCGTTGTGCGGGTTGGTGGCTATGCCCGCGACCGGGCAGGAGATGCAGGGAGGCACGCCGACGACAACGCCGGGTGCTCCTGCGGGGATCGACGTGACCATGATCAGCCCCGCGGAAGTGGCGGCCATGGATCGAGTGCAGGCGGCCTATCCGGGGACCTTGTTTTATCGCGAAGGCTCGCAGCTCACCCGTCTGTACGGGCGGACCTTCGAGATGGGCGAGACACCCAGCGACTCTGCTCAGCGCTTCCTGAGCGCCAACGCCGATCTGTTCGGGGCGGAGGCGGCCGACCTGCTGCCGACCACGCCGATCCTGCCGAGCGGCAACACCCAGCCGCTGATGTACGAGCCGGAGACAGGGACCTACAAGTTCACCTTGATCTACCACACCCAGTACCGTGACGGGATTCCGGTGTTCCGGTCGGGCGTTCGCACATTGGTGAAGAACGAAGCGGGCTATCCGCTGGTGTGGGTGGGCTCGGGCCTGAAGCGGCTGGGGCAGTTTCACCCTGACACCACGCTGCGGTCGGCGGTTGATCCGGCGACGGTGGCTCCGGAGATGACCAGCTTCACAGCGGTGGAGCCGGTGATCTGGGCGGGTGTGGACGAGAACCCCGCTACGCCGGTGCAGGCGGTGACATTCGAGGCCAACAACGACGGCTCCGGGGAATCGGCGCCCAGGCGGTGGCTGTACGTGGTGGACGCGGTCACGGGTGAGGTCCTGTATCAGGAAAATCGCATCATAAAGACCGACGTCACCGGCAGCGTCCACGGCATGGCTACGACCATTCCGAAGTCTGACACCTGCAACCCGGAAGTGGACACGCCGATGAAGTACGCCAAGGTGTCCATCGGAAGCACGGTGGCGTATACCAACGCCAACGGGAATTTCACCATTCCCAACGGCGGCACCTCGCCCGTCACGGTGACGTCATACATGAGCGGGCAGTACTTCACCGTGGACAACTATGCGGGCACGGAGGAGACGCTGACACTGAGCGTGACGCCTCCGGGTCCGGCGAATTTCATGCACAATCAGCCGAATACGAGCGAGGCGATCAGAGCGCAGGTGAACGGTTATGTGCAGGCCAACGTGGTTCGCGACTGGGCGCTGTTCTACGACCCGAGCTTTCCCGCGATTGGAACCCAGACGAATTTCCCGGTTTATGTGAACCGCACTGACGGCTATTGTCCCGGCAACGCGTGGTATGACCCCACGGAACAGTCGTTGAACCTTTGCAGCGCCGGCGGGATTTATCCCAATACGGCCTACTCCAACGTGGTGCATCATGAGTACGGGCATCACTTGTGCGGGATGGCCGGCACGGGCCAGGGTCAATACGGCGAAGGCGTGGGCGACAGCGTGGCGGTGTGCATCGCCGACGATCCCATTCTGGGATACGGTTTCGAGGGCGACTGCAATGCCGGTATTCGCACCGCCGACAACACCATGCAGTATCCGTGCACCAGTGACATTCACACCTGCGCCCAATTGCTGTCGGGCTGCATCTGGAGCACGCGGAACGAGCTGCACGCGGCCTTTCCGGGAACGTACCTGAATATTCTGTCCCAACTGATGGTCAACAGCATTCCGATGCACGTCGGGAGCAGCACGATCAGCCGGTCAATCTACACCGATTGGGTCACGCTTGATGGGGGGACGAGCGGACCACATTACGCCCAGATCACCGCGGGCTTCCAGGCCCACGGCATGGTGCCGCTGCCGCCGCCGCCAAACGACGCCTGTGCCAATGCCATCGTGGCCTGCCCGGGCACGGTCTACACGGGGAGCACCGCGGACGCGACAGTGGATGGGACGGCCAGTTGCGGCAGTTCCTCCAGCACGCCTGATGTGTGGTACAGGTACACACCCGGCAGCAGCGGCTCGGCGATATTCAGCCTGTGCGGTTCGGGCACGACGTACGACTCGGTGCTGTCGGTTCATACCGGTCCCTGCCCGGGCACGACCGAGGTGGGCTGCGATGATGACACCGGCTGCGGCTCTTCCGGCGGACCGTCACAGGTAACCGCGACGGTTACGGGGGGAACCACGTATCTGGTTCGAATTTCCGGCTACAGCAGCCATACCGGCACGTACAGCCTTACGATTACAGGCCCGGCCTGTGGCGCCACCGAGACGATTCCACCGACGCCCGATCCGATGAGCTTTGCGGTCGATCCCGCGCCCGCCGGCACGACCTCGATCAGCATGACGGCGACCACGGCGACCGACGCCGATTCCCCGCCGGTTCAGTACTTCTTTGACTTCGTCTCCGGCGGCACGGGCGGCACGGACAGCGGCTGGCAAAGCGGTACGGCGTACACTGACACCGGCCTGACGGCCAACACGGCGTACACCTATCGGGTCAAGGCCCGCGACAATGCGGTTCCGAACCCCAACGAGACGGCATATTCCGGAGAGGTGACCACGGCGACTCTAATCGAGACGCCGAGAGGCGTGTCTATCGGCACAATCACTCTGAACTCGATTGTCCTGAACGCCACCGGCACGCTGACCAACCTGACTGTCGGCTCCTCGGGCGTGTACTTTGATTCGAGCACCACGGGCGGCGACGGTGGAATCAACAATTGGGAACAGGCCGCCACCGATACGGCCACGGATCTGAGCCCGAATACGATGTACTCGTTCTCCGCGAAGGCCCGCAACCAGAATGCCGTGGAGACGTCGTACTGCCGCGCGAACGGCGCGGCCACGCTGATCGAGATGCCGACCGGCGTATCGTTTGGCGCGGTGACCAACAACTCAGTCGAGCTTATCGCCGACGGTACGTTGACCAACCTGACCACGGGCTCGTCGGGCCTGTATTTTGACTCGACGACCGCCGGCGGGGACGGCGGGATCAACGCCTGGGTGCAGGCTGCCACCGATACGGCCACGGGCCTGAGCCCGAACACGAGTTACACGTTCCAGGTGAAGGCCCGCAACCAGAGCAGCGTCGAGACGGTCTACAGCCCCGCCAACAGCGTCGTAACCATGGCCAGTGTCCCCGCGGCTCCGACCTTGAGCGGGGCCACAGAGACGACTCTGGATCTGGATGTGAATGCCAACGGGAACCCGGCCTCGACGGAGTTCGCCGTACAGTGCGTCGGCAGCAGTCCGACCGATCCCGACTGGGATGGTCAGTACGTCAATGCCTCCGGCGAAGCCAGCGCCACAGCGATATGGCTGACGGAGGCCCAGTGGGGCGTGGTGACTGTTCAGGGTCTGCAGGCGTGCACGACGTACACGTTCGTGGTGAAGGCGCGCAACAGCAGCCTCGTCGAGACGGAGGCCAGCAGCGGCGCATCGCTGGCCACGATTGGCCAGCCGGGCGACATGAACGGCGACGG
Organism: Phycisphaerae bacterium; assembly: GCA_035542775.1. GTDB lineage: Bacteria > Planctomycetota > Phycisphaerae > UBA1845 > UTPLA1 > DATKKX01. Next base: position 3,429 of record DATKKX010000344.1, read on the forward strand.
CGCCGTGAATGGAGGCGACATCCAGAGCTTCGTGAATTGCATGATCGAGGGTGGGCCTGGCTGTAGCTGTGGCAGCACGAGCCTTTCCCAGTTCGTCGCCTGCCTGCTGGATGCCGGGGCATGCCCATGAGGTGATTGAGGTTGGTGCTGTCTGTCGGCGGGGCGTTGGGAGAACTGGCGCTTTTGTCACGGCGGACCTGTCCGCCGCGTGGTATGCATGGTCGGATGATCTCGATAGCGAGGCGCGGGTGAAGAAACAGTACCCGGATGGGAGATGGTCATGACTCGGAAGTGTGTGAGTGTGTTGGGGGTTGCGGCACTATTCCTGCTCGTGGGCCTGCTTGCGGGAGCGGCTTCCGCTCCGGTCGAGACGGCCGCGGAGCCGACAGTTTCCTCTGCTGCGGTCCCACCGTCGGGATCGGGCGGGCCGGCCGCCAAGCTGCATCCCGCGCTGTTGAGCCGCCTGGCTGCCGACAAGGGCCTGACCAAGGCATGGGTGTTCTTCACGGACAAGGGGGTTCAATCACCGGAGGCCTATCAGGCCGCTATCGATGAAGTGGCGGCTTCTTACGACCAGCACGCGGCCCAGCGGCGGACGATCCGCGGCCTCAATGCCGCAAGGGGCGGCCAGGCTTTTGACGAGCATGACCTGCCGGTCGTGCAGGCGTACATCAATGCGGTGGCGGCGACCGGAGCCCGGGTGCACGTGACCAGCAATTGGGTGAACGCGGTCAGCGCCTGGGTCACGCGCGAGCAAGTGGACCGGATAGCCGTGCTGCCGTTCGTGTCCAAGGTGCAGCCCGTCGCGCGGCGGGCCCGGCAGACGCCGCCGGTCTTGCGGGATCTGGTCGTTGATCCGGCGCCCGGCGATGAGGGTGGAGCCGGCCCGCGGACCATCGACTATGGCGCCTCTCAATCCCAGTTGGCCCAGATCGACCTGATCGCCCTGCACGATGCCGGTTACACCGCCTCGGGCGTCATCGTCGGCATGTTGGACAGCGGCTTCAATCGCACGCACATCGCCTTCACCGATCCGTCGCATCCCCTGACAGTCCTTGCCGAGTGGGATTTCGTGATGGGCGACGGCGTCACGTCGCAGCAGCCCGGCGATTATCCCGGCCAGGCCGATCACGGCACGATGACGCTGAGCTGTCTCGGGGCGTACAAAATCGGCCAATTGGTAGGCGGGGCCTACAACGCGTCGTTCGTGCTTGCGAAGACGGAGGACACCTCGCAGGAAGTTCCGGCCGAGGAGGACAACTACGTTGCCGGCATCGAGTTTCTCGAGTCTCACGGCGCTGATATGGCGACATCCTCCCTGGGCTACATCGACTGGTACACGCAAGCTGACCTCGACGGCCAGACGGCGGTGACCACCATCGCCGTCAACATAGCGACCGGCAACGGCCTGCACTTCTGCAACGCCGCCGGCAACGAGTACCATGATACCAACCCGAGCATTTCGCACCTTATTGCACCGGCCGACGCCTTCCAGGTGATCACCTGCGGTGCCGTCGACAGCTCCGGTACGATTGCGTATTTCAGCTCCGATGGCCCGACCGCCGACGGGCGAGTCAAACCCGAGGTCCTGGCCCGCGGCGTCAGCGCGGCGGTGGTTTCGCCGAGCAGCAGCACGGCCTATACGACGGCCGATGGGACGTCGTTTTCGACGCCGATCACCGCTTGCGCGGTGGCGTGTCTGATTCAGGCCCGGCCGTACTGGACCGTGGATCAGATGCGGGAACACCTGTTCGAAACGGCCACCGACTATGTGGCGACCGGCACGTACGATCCGCTCTATATCCGCGGTTACGGCATCGTTGATGCCTTCGCGGCCTACAACAGCGGGCCGAACCCGCCTTACTCCCACAATGTCACGGCGACGACGGCCGTCAGCGTGCCGGCGACGATCAGGCTGGTGGCCGACGACGACGGCCAGCCCGATCCGCCCGGCGCATTGACGTATTTCGTGATGAGCCTGCCGCAGCACGGGGCTTTGAGCGATCCCGGCGCGGGGTCGATCACAACCGTGCCGTACGAGCTGGTCGGCGGCGGGCACCAGGTGCACTACGCCCCGGTGCCCGGCTACCACAGTTGGGACAGCTTTCAATACAAGGCCAACGACGGCGGCACACCTCCTACGGGAGGTGATTCCAACATAGCCACGGTGACGATCACCATGGGCGGACCGACCTGGGATCCGGTGGCCTATGACGCGAGCGTGACGCTGCCGATGAACACGCCGTCGAACATCGCGTTGAACGCCAGCGATCCGAACGGAGATCCACTGACGTACGTCATCGAGAGCCTGCCGGCTTCGTCGAAGGGGCTGCTCTTCGATCCGGGGGCGGGCCAGATCACGACGGTGCCGTATACGCTGGTGGGCGGGGGCAACGTGGTTCGCTACTGGCCGCCGTTCGGCCGGACCGTGACGACGGCGTTCGGTTTCTCCGCACACGATGCGACCGTGGGCTCGAATGTGGCGACGGTATCCATCGCGGTGGGGCACGACGTGCCGCAACAAGTGTATTTCTTCGGGCTGGACAGCAATCCCGGCTGGACGACTGAGGGCCTGTGGGCGTTCGGGCATCCGGCCGGGGGCGGGTCGCATGGTCGCGATCCGGCCAGCGGATACACCGGGAGCAACGTATGCGGCTATAACCTGGGCGGCGATTACTCCAACAGCATGTCACAGGCCCAGTATCTGACAACCACGGCGATTGACTGCACGAACATGACGCAGGCGCAACTCCGCTTCCGGCGGTGGCTGGGCGTGGAGGATGCGAGGTACGACCATGTGAGCGTGCAGGTCTCCAACGATGGGGCCACCTGGACGACAGTGTGGACCAATCAGCCTTACGCGGCCATCAGCGAGACAGCCTGGTCGCAGCAGATGTACGATATCTCGGCCGTGGCGGACGGGCATGCGACGGTTCACGTGCGATGGGGCATGGGACCGACGGACGACAGCACGAGCTATCCCGGCTGGAACATCGACGATGTGGAGATCTGGGGGGCACTGCATCAGTCCTGCTCGACGATCGCCCTGGGCGACGTGAATCTGGACGGCCAGGTGGACGGCAGGGACGTGCAGTCCTTCGTGCGAGTGCTGCTGGATCCGTACTCGCCGACGCTGACGTTCCCGGAGCTGTGCGCCTCCGACATCGACCACGACGGCTTCATCACCCCGGCGGACGTGGGGCCGTTTGTGGAGTTGCTGCTGGGCCTGTGAGAGGCACCGGCTGATCATTAACCGGCCCGCGGCGTAAGCGAAGGCGTGCCCGATGTGCGGGATGTCCTTTGCCGGCGCCGCGGGCTGGTTGCGTTCGTCACTCCCTTCGTGAGCCTTCATTCGGCCTCGCCGGTCGTGGGCCGGCCCGAATAGACTGCATCCCGTCCGGGCGCGGCCGTGTATCAATACACAGTCGGTGGATCAGCTTTGTGGGCCCACCGCCACTATGGTTGCAGCCCTCATTTCATGAGAGGAGGTACGATCGTGCGCGCTCTCAGCAATGTCCTCTGTTTGGTTGCCTTTCTCGGCCTGCCGTTTGCCACGGCGGACGACGCGAAGCAAACCAAAGACTCGGCGCCGGTTGTCGCGACCCGGCCGGCCCAGCACTGGCGGTCTGAGAAGATGGTCAAGCTTGTGCCGCTACAGCATGCCGACGCCGGCACCGTCCGCCAGGCGCTGCGCGCGCTGTGCCCGATCCTCAATGGTGTGCCGCCAGCGGAATCGGGAGTGACGGTGGAGCCACTGGGAGCTGGGGTAATCCTGTCGGGCCAGCCGGAAGCGATTGACGTGGCGATGGAGGCGATAAGACTGCTGGATGCGCCGAACGCCCGGGGCCTGGAGACGCGTTTCATCACCCTCAAGGCAGCACGTGCTCACACGGTCGAGCCGATCCTCCGAGGCATCCTTGATCAAAACTGTCGCGCTCGGAACAAGGAGGACATGCCCGGCATCGTGACCGATCCTCGCACGGAGACTCTGATTGTGACAGCGACGCCGCGGGACATGCAGTTTGTGAACGAGATCCTCGCCAAGCTGGATGTCGAAGGGCCGTCATCCCCGCCGCCGGAGCGGCGATCGGAGGCACAATTCGATATGACGGTTTTTCAAGCCGTGGTGCCGCGCGACCAGATTGTAGGGATGCAGGCGGCAAGACTGGCAGACAAGGCTCAGACTTGCGAATCATTGCAGGCAGCGCTGTCGAGCATGGGCAGGACCAAAACGCTCTATCGTGCCGAGCAGACGATCACCTTGGGCGAGGAGACCAAGCTGACCATGGGATCCCAGGCCCCTTTTGTGCGCGGCACCCAGGTTTCCAACACGGGCGCCGTCACCAGCCAGGTCGAATACGAAAAGCTCGGATGTACTGCTACCGTGAAGGGGGTGTGGCAAGATGAACCGTCGGATCGCGGGGAGGCCACGGTAGACATCGAGATGAAAGCGTTGGCCGATTCCGACGTGGAGATCGGCAACGGCGTGAAGGCGCCGGTCTTCCGGGCGATCACGGAGAAATTCGCAGGTTCAATCAAGGCGGGACAGCCTCTCATCCT
>DATKKX010000345.1:0-2767 GCA_035542775.1 Phycisphaerae bacterium
CTCCCTGATCGCAAGGTCACGAGGTTGAAAACCTCCCAGGGGTAGGTCTGTTGACGAACGATCTGGTAACCACCCGGGTCGGCGGGACGGGCGGGATTGCGGAACCACTGCACCAATCCAAGCCCGGCGTGCGCGGCGGCCACATCCGGATCACCATCGCCGTCGATGTCGCCGACCGCAATGAAGTCCGCGCCCGGGTTGGAAGGATCGACTTCGCCCTGCTGGCCGACGATACGCCGCGTCCAGGAGCCGGCCAGGACGGCCGCCGCTCCAGCCTCAGCCAGGGGATTGACCAGCCAGCGGATGTTGAACGACTTGGCGATGGGGAACGACGCCACCACGTCCAGATCGCCGTCGCCGTCGATATCAGCCAGCGCCATCGCCTGAAACGGGACCGCGTCCACGGTTATTGGGTTCGTGGCCTCAATCCAGTTGTTGCCGCTGCGGACCAGCGCCGGCCCTGGGTTGGGGTAAAGGCGGATGAATTTATCCACGCCCTGCGCATCCGTGCGGGTCTCGTTCGAGCCCAGCACGATGTCCGGCAGGCCATCGCCGTTCATGTCGCCGACGGCAAAATCGGTCATGCCTATGTCATCGCTGGGAAGAACGAACGTGCCCGATAGCGTGACTTCCTGCCAGGCGAGGGTGTCCGTGGGATCTGGCGGGTTGAACAGCAGCACCACCGCGCCTCGCAAGGAAGCCCCCTGGACCGGCGTAAAGCCCGTATCCGTCACCAGGACGGCAATGTCGTTCCGTCCATCACCATCGAAATCCGCGATCTTGATGTCGGTCATGACCGCGATGGGACCGCCGCCGGCGATCGTGAACGTTGTGAACGTGCCGTCGCCGTTGTTGAGGTGAATCTGGATCGGCTGGCTCTCGGCGGAACCCGAGACCAGGTCGATCAGATCATTGTCGTCGATGACGCCGTCGCCGTTGTCGTCATTCAGTTGGGCGGCCACGACCACCTTGGCCCCGGCCGTCATTTCCAGCGCCGGATCGACCTGGCTGGCAACATAGAGCGGCGCGCTGATCACCACGGGTTGCGTGGTGGTGCTCGCACCGACGCCCCCCTGTTCCGGGCCCCACAGCCCGCCGGGTCCAAAGGCCAGGTATAGCTCTGTGCAGCCGACTGTCAGGAAGGCCATTCCCAGGAGAACGACTCTGTATGGTCCTCTGATGAGCAGACTCATATCTCCACTCCGCGGCGATGATTCCAATCGTCCCGGCTGTCCGTGCGGTGGGTCGCCGCGCGCCAACCGGCTTCAAACGGTCCGGCCTCAAGACGGTCCAACGGCCGGCTGCGAGGCATCACCGGGGCTTTCCTCCTTCTTCACCTCGCTCGCGGCGGGGGCTGTTGCCGGGCTCGGAGCGGTTGGCAGTTCCTCGAGGTAGACATCCTCGAGGTCAGTCGCATCCACCTCGCGCCGCAAAAGGAGGTAAATCAGTGTGCTCGCCGAGTAGTAAAAGCTCACCACGAATGCCCCGACCAGACCCACGATCGTGAATATCCAGATGCAGAACAGGAGTTGTGCAAACCAACTGACGTGGGCCAGATTGTGGACTTCAAAGCTGCCCCAGAACGTGGTGTCGCCCGTCAGCGATGGCCCTTGCCAGATCGCGTTCAGTTTGCCGTGAGCGTCGCTGGTCTCTGCCTGGGTGAACACCGACCCCCAATTCATGGAGAGGCCGACGAAAAAGTGCACCGCCCACAGCGCCAGGCGGACGAAAAACTTCACGAAAGCAAGACAGATCGCCCCGTAGATGGCGGAAATAACGACGTACAAGGCCGTTCGCCATGGTCGTTGATAGACATAGCTGTACGAACGACTCAGGGCGTCAAACGCGTCTGAGCCTTCCACGGCGATCGTGGGGAACATCAATCCCGAACCGCCCATGGCGCCGATGACGACAAAAGCGACGATGATGCCCGCGATCAACGCCAGGAAGAAGAAGACGCCCGCCAGCAATTCCCCAATCGCCGGGATGCTGCCGATCAAGCCGGCGATGAAGAGCAGGACCCCGAACAGGATCACAATCCCCACCGGCATCAGAGGCGCACCCAGGAAGCTGGCGAACTTGCCCTTGGAAAAACCCAAGGCATCGCGCAACCCGATCCGCTCATCCCGAGTCGCGTGCAAAGCCGCCACACGGCACAGGCCCCCCCCGAACAACGACCAGATCACCAGCGAGATGATGAAAAAGATGATGGCATAGACCGGATGCATCGTGAGAAGCCACAGCTTCGCCATCACCACCATCCTGAAGGCCTCGACCAGATTGCGCGGATTGGCGTGCAGCACCCCGAGCGTCCCGACGTTGATGGTCGTACGTGCATAGTTGAGCAGCAGCTTGAACGGCCCCACCCGGTCAACCTTCTGCCGACCGCCGGTCTGCTCATCGATCCAGTCCTTGGTGGCGTGGCGCCCTCCGCCCGGCGAGGAAGCGAACTTGTCAAGTTCGGACATCCTCCGATCATCCGCCACCGTGACAATGGCCTTATCCGCCGTTGGCCAGATTGCATCCAGCACCCGCCCCGTCAGGTACGTGCCAAAAATGCAGCAGAACGCCAGGATGAGCTTGGTTGGATGAATCGCCAGGCGAAACGCCCTGAACAAATGTGTGCAGCCACAACACTCCGACCATGGCGCTGGCCGGACTTCCCGAGTAGTATCCGACATGACAGGACCCTTTTTTCAAGCAGCCGGCGTTCGGTGCTTGGCCCAGGCAGCAACGATGGCGGTCTTCTCTTTTCAGAACTCAGGGC
>DATKKX010000346.1:0-28096 GCA_035542775.1 Phycisphaerae bacterium
ATATTCGACCCCGTGGGGGACCGCAAGGGGCTCATTCTACGGCGTAACCGGTACTCCCACCGTTTGGTTTGACGGCGTTCAGAGTGTGGTGGGTGCCGGCAGCATTGACTCCGCGTACAGCCAATACATGGCCAAGTACACCGCGCGCCGAGCCGTTGCCACGGACATTACCATCCAGCTCGGCGGCAGGCACATCAGTGGAAACAACTACGAGGTCAAGGCAAAAGTGTCGATGGAGACCCCCGGCACGACTAAGACGATGCGCATCTACATGATCCAGGTGCTTGACCATTATCCGACTTCGCCGACGTATGAGCGATACACCGTCATCCAGCCGGCGGTGACCTACGGGTCCGAGGACGTGATCACCCTGTCGGCCGGACAGTTCCAGGTGATCACTCACAACTTCACCTTCAGCGGCGCCAGCGCTGCCGATCCCAACGACATCAAGATCGTCGCTTTTGCCGAGCACGACCCGCTTTCCTCCAGCAAGGAAATCTATCAAGCGGCGACGATGAGCTGGCCGTTTGTTCCGCTGCAGATCCTCGGCGACATGAACGGTGACGGGGTCGTGGACGCGAACGACATCCCCCTGTTCTCCCTGGCCCTGGTCAACTGGTCCGCCTACCACGCACTTTACCCGGATGTCAATATGCTCGAGGCGGGTGACATGAACGGCGACGGCCTCTTCAACGGCGAGGACGCCGACCCGCTGGTTCCCATTGTCATCAATGACCATACGCCGCCGTCGCCCAATCCAATGACCTGGGCGTCGCAGCCATGGCCCGTGAGCACATCATCGATGACCATGACGGCCACGACGGCCACCGATATCTCCGGCGTGGAGTACTACTTCACCGCCAACGGCATCGGGTCTCATCCCAGCGGTTGGATCACCTCGACGGGCTACACCGATACGGGCCTGCAGACCAATCGGAGCTACTCGTACAAGGTCAAGGCCCGCGACATGTCGCCGCAGCAGAACACCGGGAATGACTCGACGACGATTTGGGAGGCGACCTTCATCGAGACGCCCGGCGGTTTGACGGTGGGCACGGTGGACAGCGCATCGATCCAGGTGACGGCTGTCGGTCCCTTCACCCGACTGGACCAGAACCTCTCCGGCCTCTATTTCGAGGTGACCGATATGGCCGGCACGCCGGTCGGCGCCGGGACCGGAATCAATGCCTGGACCCAGACGTCGCTGTCGACGACCGCGACCGCGACCGGGCTGACGCCCAACACGACTTATCGGTTCCGCGTGCGGGCCCGCAACTACTGGGGCCACAACATCACGCCGTGGTATCCGGGAACGGATTACGTCTACGTGACAACGGCACCGTAAGCAGAAACGATCATCACTGCCCGTCCGGCAGGCCATCGCGCCTGCCGGACCGGGCGGTGCGTACCGACTGTGCACAGACGGACTTTGGCCACGCGGGTCGGGGAGAATGAGGCCATGTGCGCGCGGGCCAGATGGGGCGGAATCGGATGGGGGATTCTTCTCGGTGTAATGCTGACTTGCCCGCTGTCCGCGACCGCCGCTCCGCGGATGGTTCTCTGTGAGCTGTTCACGCAGCTGTCCTGACCGGCTTGCGCCATCGCCGGTCCGGCGATAGACAGGATGCTGAACGATTACGGCGGGGCAACACCTCCTGGGACGTTCACAGTTCTCGAGATCCAGACGAACGGGTCGTACGGCGACACCGCTTGGCGGAACGCCAGGTTTGCGTTTTACGGCCTGGAGTATACTCCGACGGTGTGGTTCGACAGCACGGACACGTACGTTGACGCGATCACCATTGACTCCGCCTACGCCCAGTACCTCAGCATGTATAACACACGCCGCGTCGTGACGACGGATGTGACCATCGACCTGAGCGGCAGGCGGGTCAGTGATCAGACCTACCAGATCCAGGCGAAAGTAGGCATCGAGGAGGGAGGCACGGCCAAGACTCTGCGCATCTACCTGGTTCAAGTGCTCGATTACTGGCCCGAACCGCCGACGCACACGCCGCGTTACGGATTCGTGCAGGCGGCAACGCCTCATGGCCAGGAGGACGTGGTCAGCGTCTCGCCGGGGACAACGCAGACCGTCACCAGAAACTTCACCTTCACTGGCGACAGCTGGGCCAACCAGGACGACATCAAGATCGTCGCCTGGGCCCAGGCATCCACGGCCCACATTGTCTATCAGGCCGCGACGTTGAGCTGGCCGTTTATCATTCCGGGCGACATGAACGGCGATCGCATCGTTGACGTAAATGACATCGGACCATTCTCGCTGGCGCTGGTTGACCGATCCGCCTACGAGAGTCAATACCCGGACATCGACGCCGACGCCACCGGCGATACCAACGGTGACGGCGTCTTCAACAGTGCCGATATCCAGGCTCTGCTCCCTCTCATCATCGATGATCGTACGGCGCCGTTGCCTAATCCGATGACCTGGAGCGTGCCGCCGACGTCCACCAGCACGTCGGCGATCTCGATGACGGGCACGACGGCCACCGACATCTCGGGCGTGGAATACTATTTCACGGGCAACGGGATCGGAGTCCACTCCAGCGGCTGGATCAGCTCACCGATCTACACCGACACGGGCCTGCAGACCAATCGGAGCTACTCGTACAAGGTCAAGGCCCGCGATCTGTCACCGCACCAGAACACTACGGCCGATTCGACGGTTGTGTCGAGGGCGACGTTCATTGAGACCCCGACCGGCCTGACGGTGGGCACAATCACCAGCACTTCCATCCGAGTGACGGCGGCAGGTCCCTTTACGCGGCTGGACCAGAATCTGTCCGGCTTGTACTTCGAGGTCACCGATCTCGCCGGCGCGCCGGCGGGCAGCGGTGCCGGAGTCAACACCTGGACCTCGCTGACCACGTCGACGACCGCCACGGCAAGCGGTTTGACGCCCAACACGACCTACCGCTTCCGGGTAAAGGCCCGCAATTACTATGGTCAGGACGTGACGCCGTGGTATCCGGCGACCGATTACGTGATGGCGACGACGTCACCGTAGGACACGTTTCCCGCCAGATCCAGATGAATGCAGCACTCGCTATTTTCGCCGAAAACGGCAAAGAGCGGTGAGATGCCGATGGGTTTCTGTCGCCTTTTCAGGGCTTCGGTGTCGTCGCGCGGTGCTTCCCTGAGGGCTTACGCCCTCGGCTATTGACTGCCGGCCTTGCAGGGCTCAGGGGGCTGATGCCCGGGCGATACGAATGAGGATAGGTGGAGGTTGTCGCCAGGGCGCAGGAGCCGGGAACGGGGAACGTTCAGTAATCAGGGGGCCAGGAGAGCCGCCACAAACGGCTCGACATCCCGCCCATCGAGGATGCCGTCGTGGTTCATGTCGCACGAGCAGCGAGCGCCGGCATCCGGCGTCTGTGTGCCGACCAGGAAGTCGACAAACGGAGCGATGTCAGCCGTGGTCAGTGCCTGGTCTCCGTTGGCGTCGCCGCCGCGACAGACCTGGAATGAGATTGTGCTGCCGGAGAGGACCAGCGCTGCCGGGCCTATGACAGACCATTGAGGCGCCGGATTGACTACGTTCAGCGTGTTCGCGATGGCGTGTTCTATGGAGAAGTTGTAGAGCCCCGGGGCTGACGGAGCGGTGAAGACTCCCGTCGCGATGACTTGTCCCTGCGGGCCCTGGCCGATGCCCGGGTCCACGTTGACATCCGTTCCGACGCCGGCGAAAGCCGCCCCGAACACATTCTGGGCCCCGCCGATCTGGACAAGGTTCCGTTGACCGGGCGTTCCCACCGGCGTGCCGCAATAGCCCGAAACCGGTCCGGGCGTTAGCGGATTGCTGACGCCCGCGGTGCGATCGAAGCAAGCCATTGCGGCGGACGCGCCCTGGGCGGGCGGGATGTCGAACAAGGCGGGATTGGCGGGGTTCTGTGTCAAATCGACGGCCAGCATGGCCAGGCCGAGGTTGTCGCCGGAGGTGACCCAGGCGGTGATCGTCCATTCAACAGAGGATCCCGGCGGAATCAACGAGCCATTGCTCGGCGAGGTCAGGGCCAGAGTAACCGTGCCGGCTCCCGGGGTGGCGGACGCCAGCATCAGGACCACGATCAGGCTGCAAAACGGACGGAACATACGTCACTCCGTGAACACAACGCTGCTATTGTCCAGCCATCAAGGCGTCGATGAACAACTGGATGTCCTTGCCATCCACGACCGAGTCGCCGTTCATATCGCACAGGTCGGTGCGCGACTGGTCCATTCCCAGAAGGATCGGCACGAACAGCGACGAATCCGCATAATCCACATCGCCATCACCATCAATGTCACCGATCAGAGTCGGCATCACCTGCAGGTAAAAGTGCTGGCGGGCATAGAACAGACCGCCGTCGGCATCGAACATGCCGGCCACGGCGAACATCAGGTCGTAATAGTCCGGCGTGGCGCTCGGGTCGACGTAAATAGTGAAAGCGAAGGTCGTCGGTCCCGTCCCCCATTGATAGCGGACTACCGGATCCGTGTAGTAAGGCGCGCTGTCGCCCCATTGAGGCCAGTCGCAGTCGCCGGAATAGACCAGCGTGCCGCCGCCCTCCACTCCCGAGTACCGGAGACGGCTCAATTGCACCGCGTAGGTGTCATCGGCGGAGAGGTCTTCCACCTGCACCTGAAGCGTCTTGACCTGCCCGCGAGACGCCAGAAACACCGGCAGCACGCCGCGATCAGGCGCACCAGTGGCGCTTTCATCCGGGTCGGCCAACGTGTCCTCGTTGAAGACGACAATCGTGTTCGTCTGCAACTCGCTGTGGCAACTGAGGCAGTTGCTACCAAAGGCCGGCTCGGCATGAACAGGCGCGGCCCAGCCCAGCAGGAAAACAGCCAGCAGCGGCAGGAAAACAAAGCGTCTCATGGTTGGTCTTCTCTCTCGTGCTCGTCAATCTCGTTCAGCACCAGCTCGATGATCCGCGGCAGCAGCCGGTTCAGCTCGCCCGACAGTTCCAGCCCGTATTCCAGGCGGGCCGGCTTGACTCCCAGGATCACAACCTCGTTCGGCGAGATGCCCAGCCTTCGGGACAGTCTCAGCACCTCCACCAGCCCCAGCGCGTGGAGCGAGAAGGCTGCTCCATCCCCGGGTATCAGGTCCTCCGGCGTCAGCCGCACCACGGTGCCGGCCGGGAGTTCGCCATCGACGGCATCGATAACGATCGCCTTGCGACGTTCCGCCAGGATATCGAGCAGATCCAGGCCGGCGGTCGCTCCGTCGAGAACCTCCACGGTGTCAGGGAGTTTCATGCTCTGCATGGCCTGGGCCACTCGAACGCCGACGCCCTCGTCGCGCAGCAGGATGTTGCCCAGGCCCAGCACCAGAATCGGGCATGGCTGGGTCCGCGTGTGGCTTACCTGTTGGCACGTCGCTTTCATGTCCAGTTCCAGGCCGAGGATCACGCGATCCCCGGATAAATCAGCACCTTCCTGCCCGGCCTCCGGTCGCCGGGCCGGACCATATGCACGGCACAGGCCAGGCACGGATCGAACGAGTGTATCACCCTCAACACCTCGACCGGTTGCTCTTCGTCAAGCACCGGCGTGCCGATCAGGGCCTGCTCGATCGGGCCGGGCGCATTCAGGTCGTCCCTCGGGGATGCGTTCCAGCTCGTCGGTGTCACGACCTGGTATCGCGTAATGTGGTAGCTCGCCACGTTCATCCAGTGCCCCAGCGCGCCGCGCGGGGCTTCCGTCAAGCCCACGCCAACGGCGGTCTGCGGTTTGGTGCTCGGGGTGTACACCGCTGCCCCGGGAACGAGCTGATTGAGCCAGCCGTCCATAGCGTCGGCAATCTTCTTGGCCTCGGCGGCGCGGGCCATGATGCGGTCCATCGCCGAGATGCCGTGCGTGTAATCGCCACTGATCCACAGTCGGGCCAACGGGCCGGCTTCATGGGCCTTGTGCAGATAACGCGGGGCCTTCAGCCAGCTATACCCGCCGGACTTGTACGCGTCCGGAATGGTCACGCCGACGGAGGGATGCTTGTTGTCGCACGCCGCCGTGAACCACGAATGGGTCACGTATTCGGTGATCTGGGCCTGATCCATGGCGCCGGGAGCGCCGTCGGTGTATCGCCCGGCGGGCAGGAACTTGCTCGTGCCGCCGGCGTTCAGGTCGAACACGCCGAACGAGATCAGGTTGCCGTACCCGGCGCCGAGCTGGTAGTAATTCGGGAAGAGGCCCGCCAAGGCGGTCGCATCGGGCAGGTACACGTTGTCGATGAAGGAACGGATCTCGGTCAACAGGGCGCGGAAGTCGTTCACCTTCTCCGCCGTGACGACTTCGGTAATCCCGCCGACCACGAACGTTCCCGAGCAGGGCTGCTTGCCGCCGAACAAGGCCCCCATCTGCTGGGCCTTTCGGCGAATCGCGATCGCCGTCATGTAATGATCGATCAGCGTCTCGGCCGTGGTGCCGCCGATCATGTCGCCGGTGGAGTATCTCGGCGTCCAGGGCGACATGTCGAGGTGGCCGCTGGTGTCGACGTAATCCGGGGCCGACAGATGGTAGAAGTGGAGGATGTGCGACTCCAGGAAATTCGTCGCCAGCAGCAGGTTGCGGATGATCCGCCCATTTGCCGGGGGAGCCACGCCGAAGGCGTTGTCCAGCGTGAGGCACGCCGCCATCGCGTGGGAGGTCGGGCAAACGCCGCAGATTCGCTGCGTGTACGGCGCGGCATCGCGCGGGTCCCGTCCCCCGAGAATGATCTCAAAGCCGCGGAGCATCATGCCTGCGCTTCGAGCACCGACGACCTGCTGTGTCCCTCCGACGGTATCGATGTCCACCTCTATCTGGAGGTGTCCCTCGATGCGCGTCACGGGATCTATCGTGATCGTTGAAGGCATAAAATCTATTCCCCATGCAGCGGCTTTGCCGGAGCCGCGTTATCTGGCTTCGGAGTAGCGGGCCCGTCGTCGTCGGACTCGGGCGATTCCTCCACGACATCCGCCCGCGCCGGCGCCGGCAGGTAGTCGTAGAACGGCGACATCCCGTCAGGATAGTTGGAGTTGACGCATCCGAGGCACGGGCTGCGAGCACCGATGCACCAGTTCACGCCGTATTTGCCCGCACCGCTGCTGTTCCATTTGCGCATCGGACAATCGCTGTAGGTATGTTTGCCCTTGCAGCCCAGGTATTCCATGCAGCCTTCCTGGCTGAGCTGGTTCGCGAAGACGGGGTTGCCGCAATACTTCCGCCGGTTGAGACAGTTGTCGTGGATTCGACGGCTGAAGTACTGCAAGGGCCGGCGCGAAGCATCCAGCGGCGGAACACGGCCGTTGGTCAGCAGGTAGGTGATCGTGCCGATAAACCAGTCAGGGTGCGCCGGGCAGCCGGGCACATTGACCACCCGGGGATCGTTCACAAGGATGCTGGACACGCCCTGAGCGGCGGTCGGGTTGGGCGCTCCGGCGCTGACGCCGCCGTAGGAGGCACAGGACCCCAGCGCCACGATGAAGGCCGCATTGGGACTGTAAGTGGAAAGGGCGCTGGCCATGGTGGTTCCGGGCCACATCCGGCAGTAGAGCCCGCCGGCCCCCGTGGGAATGGCGCCTTCGACCACCAGGATATAGCCGGGCTGTGCCGCCGAGGCGTTGAGGGCCGAGACCGCCAGATCACCGGCAGCCGCCATCAGGTTGTTCTGGAAGTCGAGATCGATGGTGTTCTTCAGGACGGAGTCAGCGGTGGCGTAGAAGACGCTGTTGAGGAAGGAGATCGCGCAACCGTCGCACCCCGCCCCTTGCAGCCAGATGACTCGTGGAGCACCTTCGCCTCTCAGAACTTTCTGCAGTGCGGCAAAGGCCTCAGGGGCCAGCTCTCCTGCCACCGTCGCGGCCGCGGCCGCCTTGAGGAAATCGCGGCGAGTAATTCTCATTTCCCGACCTCCACCCGAGACTGATCAGGGGGCAGCAACTCAAAGTACAGTCGCTGTACCGCGTCGCGCTGACGCAGCGACCACGGCGGTATTCCCAGATATTCCTCGGCCTGGGCCAGCAGGGCCCGGGCATAACCGGCATTGTGGGATCCGAACGACCGGTCCTGTTTCACGAGGTCATAGTCGAACCTTGCGGCGTAATACGGGACCAACTCCGGGGGCGGAATCATCTCCGGATCGAGGTACATTGGGTCGCCCGGCGTGAAGTAGGGGGCAATCGCGGCCAGACGTATCTCGATCTCCTCCCGCGTCATCGACGTGAGCAGCGTTGCGGCGTCCTCGGAGTGGCAAGGCCCGCACGCCCGCATGCTCGGGAGGAAGGTGTGACCGCTGTCCACCGGATGGTCCGGTCCACCGTATGGTTCCGTATGCACGTGGCACACCGAGCACTCGTCGGGAATGCCCCACCAATGTTCGGTGTATGGTCCGATCAGCGGCGCCTCGTTCAACTTGTAACCGCCTATGCCGTGCAGCACCTCGGTCTGCGTCTGGTCGGGATCGTCGCCCAGGACCGCGGAGCCCATGGTGTGGCACTGGGCACACAGGAGATTGGGCGGCTGGCGGAGCTGACCGACATTCGGTCCGCCGTGCGGCGAATGGCAGGCCACGCATTCCACGTCGAACCATGCGCCCCATAAGCTGGGTTTGCTGCCCTCCGGCGCCAGGCGGTAGTCGGTCGAGTGGCATTGCAGGCAGTCATCCACCGCGTTGGGATCGCCCCACAGGTCGATCAAGGCCGTGGCATGCTTGGAGGTGGACCACTGCTCGAACTGCGGGTGGTGGTTCTCGCCGCACAGTCCGTGGCACGACTGGTGGCATGCACCGCACAGGGCGGAATCATAGTTCACCGTCAGCGGGACGTTGTTTGGATCGACCACGTGATTGCTGCCCGGCCCGTGACAGTTCTCGCACTGTACGCCGGCCAATTGCGGAGTGATCTCGAGGTTCACGAAGCCGCTCTGGGTCCCATAGCCGACCGAGTGGCAGGGGTAGCACAGAACATTGTCGCCCGCGCCACCCTCGACCAGCGTGTTGAACGCAGTTCGATGGATCGTGGCGTACCACATGTCGTAATTGGCGGTATGGCAGGCGGTGCAGGTACTGGCCCCGACATACAGCGCCGGGCTCGCCAGCGGGCCCGAGAAATTCGGGGAGAACCGGATGAAATCGGCGATATCCACGTCGCCGTCATGATCGACATCCGCCCGGGCGAATTGCTCCGGCGTGCAGCCGGGAGGCGGGGTGGTCACCTGCGGGCCGGCCATGCAGCCGGCAAAAATGACGAGGTCGTCGATATCCACGTCACAATCCAGGTCGATGGCCCCCAGCGGACGCCCGAAGGCGTCCACGCCGGCCGGGGCCGGTACGTCCGGGCACGAGTCGCACGGATCGCCCACGCCGTCTCCGTCCGTGTCGGTCTGATTGATCGAGTGAAGGAGCGGGCAATTGTCACATGCGTCCCCAAAGCCGTCCTCGTCGGAATCGGTCTGGTCCGGATTGGGCACGGAGGGGCAGTTGTCGCAGGCGTCGCCCACGCCATCCCCGTCGCTGTCCTCCTGTCCCGGGTTATAGCGATGCGGACAGTTGTCGACCGCATCCAGAATGCCGTCGCCGTCATCGTCGCCCGGGTAGGAGACGAGGGGCCACACGCGGATAGCGCCTTGGTAGATCATCGAGGGGTACCCGCTGTTGGGAACCTCGGCCCAGGCGATAATCTTGATGTCCTGCTGCTGGGCCCAGCTATCGGCGTCAAACGTGAAGGTATTCTCGATGGTCTGGGAGCCCCCAGGGGCCAGGGTGATATCCGTCGTGGGCGCGGCCTGCTTGAACGAGTTGCGATGGTACCAATGCTCGGACGGCCAGTGGTCGAGCACCTGGACCATGTAGATCCGCAGCGATTTTCCGGTCCCGCCGGGCTCAATGCCCACCTGGGCGCAGGCGTTGTAGGTCTGGCCGCCGAGGTGCGTGACGGTCAGGGCGATGGTGACATCGGTTCCGACGCCCCGCTCCGGCAGGAAATGGTTGACTCGGTAGATGTTGTACAGCTGATCGACGTCGGGGAGGGCTCCGACGAACTTGTCCCATCCATCGAACACCGCCGTCGGTGTGTACTCGCCCTCGAAGAACATCCAGCGGTCAAGGCCCCAGGGCGTTTCATAGCCGTCCCAGTTGACATGGTACTGAACGAAGGCGAAGGAATCCGGATAGACATCCAGAAGTCGGCTCAACGCGGGACCCGCGTCAGCGCAGGACAGTCACCACAAGTTGGTGAATTCTTCGCATAACACCACGCGGTTGGCGGCCACGACCGGCGGAGCCGCCACGCTGAGCACGGCCGCTACGGTCAGGAGCACTGCCTGTGGAAGAGTACACGAGCAGACTGCTCGGCGCGGATTATTCGTCATCCCCTGCACCTCGTTCCTAGAGCTTGGATTATCGTCCCTCTCCTCGCCCCTGCGGCGCGGCCCGCCCTCCTCGGCTAGACGTCTCGAAAGCTAGCCGATGTATTATCGCGAGAATGAGCGTCAAAAGTCAAGGAACTCTTGTTGTCCGGACGTCTGCAAAATGCTTCGAATTCCTGCTTCAGAAGCCGGTCCGGCGACGAAATTGGCAGACGCAGAGTATCCACTGGCTCCGAATGCGGTGCCGTAGAAACGCCAGGCTCATGCGGTCATGGGGAAACCGCAATGCTCGCCGACGCCGGCGTGCTCACCAGGCATGCTGTCAGGCCAGGAAAGTAATCGACCTCGGCATGCTCAAAAGGACCTCGCTGCTCGTGACCGGTCGGGCAGCGAGGTCCGAGCTTCTCGAGGCGGGGCCGCGCACGTCACCCTTACTCGTCCGCCTCGTCCGCTGGCTTTTGTGCTCGCGCCAGCGGATTCGGCAGGATCGGCGGCTTGTCGAAGTCGCGCTCAATCTTGGCCAGATCCAACTCCTCGAACAACAGGCCCGGAGCGACGACGGTCCGTCCACCCGTGCCGCCGCTGTTGAGGACATACGGTTTGTCGCCCGCCGCCAGCATCCGCTTGAAGGCCTTGAGGTCAAAGCGGGCGATCTCGGCGCCGCGGACCAGCTCTTCGTGGCCGTCCGGATAGACCTTGTACATGGCCAGCGGTGTGCCGCCCTCGCCGCCGCCTCGGGCAAAGCCGCTGATGCCGAGGCTGCTGAGGTATTCGGAGTACCGCCCGCTGTCGCCCTCGGCGCTGCCAAGAACCGCGATTCGGATCCCGAACTCGAGATCTTCATCCGCGCAGGCTTCCAACAGCTTGCGTCGGAGGGCCTGCTCTGCCTGGGCGTCGCTGCTGGTCACGACCAGGCATCCCACCGAGGGGCTCGGACGATAGTCGCCGCGGCCGTGGCCGGTCGATTTCTTGAAGGTCTTCGAGGGGTTCCGCGACATGACCAGCGTTTTGAGACGCCCGCCTTCCACGAGGGTCACCGGCCTGACTTTCACCCCTTGATCGTCGTAGAGGTAGTGACCCATGACCACTTGCCCGTCGATGGACTCCTTCGTGGGATCATCCACTACATTGAGGAATTTCGGGAGGATTCGTTTGTTCAGCTTTTTCTCGAAATCGTCGGGATTGCTCTGGCTGCCGATCGGACGCTGACCGCCGGCAAACTGGCCCGCGAAACGCTGGGAGAAGAGGACGGCAGCGGCTCGAGGTTCGAAGAGGACGGGCCCCGTGTAGCTTTCGAGCTTCGGCGCATTCTTGATCGCCACAAGCTGCTGGACCATCTTGCGGCACCGCTCCGACAGGTCCTTCATGGAGGGGAGCCCGTCGAGCTTTCGGGCGTACACGTTGATCGAGTCCGACAGTCTCATTCCATCGTCGGCCTGGACGGTGGCGCTGATGGTCAACGAGAATCTCGCATCGCCGACGCGGAGACGGGTGCCTTCGGTGTTGACCAGATACTTGTTGCCGGCGGTGCCGTTGATGTTGACGCTCGAACTCTGCACGTCGGGGTATTCGAGGAAGATCCTGGACAGATCGGTCGCCATCTTCTCCAGGTCCTTGAGGCTTATCGCGACTTCGACGCGGTCCTCGAAGCTGACGGTCGGATCTTCGTGCGAGAAATCCGGCGGCTTGTCCTCGATCACCTTGGTCTTCATGAAGGCCAGTTTCCGTTCGTAGTTCTCGATGACGGACTTGTACTCGCGATCGGTGGCCCACCAGATGCCCTGGCGGATGGCGTTGTAGTCATCCTCGATGGGTATGTCCGCGCCTCCCATGCCGCCGAACATGCTGAAGTAATATCCGCCGTAATCCCCGCTGAAATTGGTGTTGTCCTGGTCATAGGACCCCACGCGGATGCTGGTGCGGAGCCGTCGCCAGCGATTCTCGCTCGAACTTGTGAGGGCTCCGAGCCTGGCCCCGGCGGAAGAGCTGACGGTGTCCCCCAATCCGTACTCGATGAAGTAAGGCCGCTGGAGGTCTTCCAGCTTCAGCCCGTCCTTGCCCCGCTCCAGCTCATCGACCAGGGCCCGCAGGACGACGTCCTTCTTCACCTCGGTCTGAACTTTGTCGTCCGCCGCAGCCCGGTTCCACGAAACACAAACGATCAGCAGGACTATTGCCGAAATGGATCGCATCATTGGTGATCTCCTTCATCAATGGTGGTAAAGCACGACGATCGGTCCCGGCCGAGCCGGGGCCCGACGCGGCGGTTATTTTCTCCCGTTCTTCTCCGAGGCGATCGGCGCCTCCAGAATCGGCGGGCGATTCTGAGCCTTTTCCTTCTTCTCGACTTCGATCTGTTCCACGAGGATGCTCGGTGAAATCGCGGACACGGGCACGCTGCCCGATTCCGCCCCGCAGTAGCCGTTGAAGATGTCCATGTCGTCGGCGGTGCAGAGGATCTTCGAGAAGCAGGTGAGGGGCGTCCCGACGATGTCCACGCCTCGAACCAGCTCGTCGGGCCGGCCGTCGGCCCATACGCGATAGACCAGGATCGGTATCACCTTGAATGCCTGCGGCATGAACGTCTGGGTCATGGTGAAGCCGCCGGAGATATCCGTGAACAGCAGCCCGTATTCCTTGTCCTGCTTCTTGCACTCCTCGATGAGCATGCTGCGCAGTTCCTCGAACGGCACCTGGTTGGTCGATTCGATGGTGAGATTGCCCTGCCGGGCCACGACACTGCTGCCGGGCTGGCGCCGCCCATGGCCGTTCGACTTGGTGAAGCCCCGTGTGGGAGAGCGTGACAGCAGGAACGTCTTCAGGACGCCCTTGTCCACGATGACGGCCGGCTGCCCGGGAATGCACTCGTCGTCGAACTCGTAGAAGCCGTTCAGGGGTTTGCCCTTGAAAACCTTCTTGGAGGGATCGTCGGTGATGCTGATGAAGGTGGGCAGAATTTCCTGACCGACCTTCTTGGCGTACGTCTGGCCCTCCTCGACGTCCTTTTGTCGATGGCCCTCGATGCGGTGCCCGAAAATTTCGTGGAAGAAGACGCCGCTGGCCCGGTTCATGAGGATGGCCGGACCGGTGTAGGGTTCCACGATCGGCGCTTCTCGAAGGGCAAGAATGTCCTTGATGACCCGGTCCACACCCGTGACGATCTCATCGTCGCCGGGCAGGTCTTCCAGGCTGTGAGCATCGAAACTCTTGTATTGCCACAGTTCCATCCCATCGTCGGCGATGGTGGAAGCCCGGACGCCGATTCGCCATTGCCCCCAGCCGAACTGGAGCTTGCTGCCCTCTGAGTTGACCGCCAGGCGATTGGTGGTCTCGCCGGTGAGCGTGACGTCGGAGCTGTAAATCGAGGGATGCTCGCGGAAGCGGCGCGAGAGGTTCTTGATGCGCTCGACCAGCTTGTCGCGATCGAACTTCTGGTCGACCCATGGTCCGATGTGCTTGCTGGCGTCCTCCTTGGAAAAATCGTCTGAAGGGTCCTCTTCCTCGACTTTGACCTTCACGTTGGCCTTGACTTGGGCCAGACGCTTGACCGCGGCCTTGAACTGCTCGTCGGTTCGGAGCCAGACCGCATGGCGCGAGGCCACCGGGTCATCGTTCAGCGGCAGGCTGGTCATGCCTCTGCCGGAGTACTCGTAGCCCTGATCGCGAATCTGGTGGGTGCTGTCGAGCTTGTATTCCCCGCAGCGCAGGTCCACGTCAAGCACCCGCCGGTGGTCTATTCGATTGGTCGTGAGTGCCCCCAGGGATGCCTCGATGCTGACGCTTTTCTCGTCGGTCACGGCATATTGCAGGAAATACGGCTTGGTTCCATCCGGCCCGACGAGCTTGTTCATCGACAGACGCAGCTCGTCCTGCAAAATGCCCAGGAGCGGGTGCTCCTCAACTCCGCTTGCGGGCGCGGGCCACGACAAGCCGATGCACAGGCCCAGCAACGGCCACAATGTTCCACGGACTCTCAACCGGTTTAGTTGAAGCATGATATCGGCCTCCTGAAATGGAAAGAAAGTGCCGGCCCACGAAAGGCCATGATCCGCTAGTATAGCGCCGAGACAAGCATTGCATAGGGCGGGCCGCCCATCGCGGACTGCCCTGTCATGAAGGCGTTCGCATAGGTCCTGCGGTCGTGCCAACCTCTGTCATGTGAGCGACGGCGAAGTCGTCTCAAGAGGCGACTCGACTACTTTCGTATACGCTGTTCCCACGGTAATAGTCGCGGCAGAGGCGTCCGCGCAACGAGGTTTCGCTTGGAAAAAATCAGGCTGCGGGTCAGTGCTGTTGCCAGGAAGCCCGGCGCCGCCGATGAAGCCTCAGCCGGCGGGATAGGCGGAACGGCCGTCCGACCTGTGAATTGGCCTCGGCTGGCCCTGGCCCAGGGCCCGTAATCCGTTGTCAGCAAGAGCCTTGAAGGCAAAGGCTCATATCGTCGCGTGAACTTCGCTTGCGGATGGCGCGTACCTCCAATTGGCAACCGTACCGGATGGCTGAGGATCCGGTGCATTGACGTGTCGGCTGATTCGGATGAAAACCTCCGATCGCATTTCGGCGGGTGAAATCATGGACTTCCGAAACACATACGAGGATGTCGCCTATGCCGCGGCCTATGCGAAGCTCGAGTTCCCCGGCACCTATTACCTGGCATTCAGGGATCTGCCGGAGATTCTCTCCCGGCATGTTAGGGGGAAACGGGCCCTGGACATGGGCTGCGGGGCGGGCCGCTCGACGCGTTTTCTGCGCAAGCTGGGTTTTGATGTCGTCGGCGTCGATATTGCCGAGGAGATGGTCCGCCGGGCACAGGCGTTCGATGCGGATGGCGATTACCGCTTGGTCGCCGATGGAGATCTTGGCCAGTTCGCGGACGGCGCTTTCGATTTGGCCTTGTCTGCGTTCCCGTTCGACAACATTCCCACGGCGGGAAGGAAAGTGAGGTTGTTACTGGAGCTGGCCAGGGTGCTGAAGCCGGACGGCCGCATCGTCAATCTGGTTTCTTCGCCCGAAATCTACCTGCACGAGTGGGTGTCCTTCAGCACGAAGGACTTTCCCGAAAATCGTCAGGCACGATGCGGCGACCTGGTGCGGATCATCAATGCCGCCCTCGATGACAAGCGACCGGCGGTGGACGTGCTGTGGCCCGACGAGGATTACCTCGAAGTATACCGGCAGTCCGGCCTGAAAGTAGTCGAAGTCTGTCGGCCGCTCGGCAGAATCGGCGAACCATATCCATGGGTCAACGAGATGACGATCGCCCCGTGGGTCATCTACGTCTTGGGGCGCGCCTAGGACGGCCCAGCGGGCCGTCCTGGGATGACGGGCTTCCGGCCCGGGTGGCCCTCGGCGAGATGCCCATGCCGCGGGTTGCCGGAAGGTCCGTCAATCCGGAGTCAACACCACACGGACCGCGCGGGAGGTTCGCTTTTTCTCCATCAGTCGCACGGCTTCGACGTATCGCGAGAGCGGCAGGCGATGGGTCACCAGCGGCACCGGCAGACGGCCGCGACCTGCCAGAAGTTGCAGCGTCAGTTGCAGCGTGGGTATGTTCGCTCCTTCAAACTGCTCCATGCCGTGAGCGAGGACACCGCGCAAGCCGATCTCACGAAACCAGACCGGCGTATAATCGATGCGTCCGCGGAATAAATGCACGCCAAGCACGATCACGGTTCCGCCCGGGCGGGTCCAGCGCATCGCCTTCTCCAGGGAATCCGGCTTGCCGACGGCGTCGATGACGGCGTCAAAGCCGTGCATGAGCAACTCGTTTCGACCGAAGGCCCGCCAGAACCCGGTCCCAAGCTGCTGAGCCAACTGCTCCACCGTGATCTCGCCGGTCAGCACATGGCCCGCACCGAGGTTGCGGGCCAGCTCGGCCTGATACGGGTAGCGCGCCAGACAAGTGACCTCCGCCTCCGGTCGCAGGCAGTGAAGCCAGTGAATCGCGCCCAAACCCTGTATTCCCGCCCCGACAACCAGGACCTTGTTCAAGCCGCGCTCCGAGAGTGTCAGCACCGCCCGCAAGGCACATGCCAGCGGCTCGGCCAGCACCGCCTCGTCATCTGTCAGGGAATCAGGTATCGGGATCAAATTGGCCGAGTGTTCGAAATAGGTCGGAGCAAAGCCGCCGCTGCGGCATGGTTCGTGTGCCGGAGCGGGCTCACCTTGGCGTTGGCATCGGGCATACTCCCCGGCGCGGCATTGCGCACACGGTTCGACGTTGAGGTTGAAGCAGTTCCGGAAACCGCCGCTCCGGGAGATCACCCGCTGGCCGACGAGCAGGGCGGGCCCTGCCCGTCCGGCTTGCTCGACGGCTTCGACTGTGCCTGCGAGTTCATGCCCCAGGGTGACAGGCGTACTGGCTTGAGCAGCCATTGCGGCCGGGGCGACCGCCGGGCTGAGTCGCAGACGCATAAGCTGCACATCGCTTGCGCACAGGCCGCACTGCCGCACTCGCACGCGGGCCCAGCCGGCGGGCAGACGTTCGATCATCGGCACATCGCGCAGACGGGCAGGGGCCAGCGGCGAAAAATACACGGCGGGGCACGCGATGCCTGCGGCGCGGCAGATCGCGAATCGCCAGGGTTCACACTGGTAGCAGAGAGTCTTCACACAGCTATCTGGCCGACCGCGGTCGCGGAAGGCAATCGCATAGCTTGTTTCAGCTCGCCCAGGGCGTTCAGCAGGCCGTCGATCGCCTCGGCGGTATGATTGGCGTTGACCTGGATCCGCAGGAGCGAGCCGTTGAAGGGCACCGCCGGATACGTGACCGACTGCACGTAGTACCCCCGGTCAAAGAGCCAATTCCCCGCGAGGAACGTCTCCTGCCCGTCTCCGATGACGATCGAAACGATGGGTGAGTCGCCTCCGCGCACCGCGATCCCAAGTGATTGGGCCCCTTGGACCAGGCGATCAACAAGATCCCTCAGCCGCCCGCAGATCTGATCGTACTCCGGCGATTTCAGGATGTCGCATACGGTGCAGATCGCCTCCAGGTAGGGCGGGGCCACGGGCCCGCCGAAGATGTAGGTGCTGGATTTCATCTTCAGCAACAGCTTGAGCTCCGTCGAGCAGGTTACATAGGCGCCCATGCATGAAAAGGCCTTGGACAGCGATCCCACGCAGATCACGTCGCGCAGATGACCGAGCGCTCGATAAGCCGCTCCGCGCCCCCGCTCGCCGATGACTCCGGTGCCATGAGCGTCGTCGATATACATGATGCCGCCGTCGTTGCGGGCCACGCGATCGAGCTCTGCCAGCGGCGGGACGGTCCCGGTCATGCTGTACACCCCGTCCACCGCGACGACAGCGCTCTTGTGCTTCTGGCGGTGCAGCAGGTGTCGCAACCGCTCCGGGGCGCAGGGGGACAGTTCCTCGAGGGTGGCTCCGTTGTAGGCGGCGAGCTTGCTTCCTTCGTGGACGCTCTCGTGCGCCAACCGGTCGACCACCAGCAAATCCCGCCGGCCGGTCAGCCCCGGAATTGCCCCCATGTTGGCCAGCGTGACGCTGGGATAGATCAACGTGTCCTCGACCCCCAGCCACGCGGCCAGGCGGCGTTCTGCTTCGGCGCACGCAGCAACGCTGCAGAACACACGGGAAGTTCCATTGTGAGCTCCCCATCGCCGGGCGCCTTCCTCGAGGGCTCGCAGCACCCGCGGGTCACGGTCTAATCCCAGGAAGCTGTCGGAGCCGAAATTGACCAACGTGCGTCCGTGGATGCGAATGTGGCGCTGGTCGTCCATTTCTTCTGCGACCAGGTCCTTCAAATGTATATCGCGGTAGCGATCGTGCATCGCCAGAAAAAAGCGGGCCACTCGGTCGGTCCGCAAGTGCTTCGTCAAACGCTCCAGCGCGCCCATTTCACGTTTCATCAGCCAGCACGCTCCTTTGCGGAAATAACACGGCTCACCCTGTGGTCACAATCAAGGATGCAGGACACCCGGGTTTATATAGCGCGTCAAGCCCGCGCGACCAGACCAATTATCTCGACAACAGTGCCGCGGTCCGGCGATAATCCCGCTCGGCGGTGATCGGGACATCACGACGGTACGACCGGAACCTCATTGGCAAGAGCATGCACCCTGCGATCCATGTCCTCGATTTCGATGGTAGCCTTTTGTGTCAAAAGGAGTTGCTGACGCAGCCTGCGCTCCAGCCGTATGTGCACTCTCTGGGAGCTTGGGGCTCGCGCCTTCGGATAGCATGTGGATTCCGGCGCTTCCGAAGACTGATGGCAACGGTCGAGCCGTTGCTCCCGCCGATCCCGCAGGCCGCGATCGTCTTTGTCGGCTCGGGTGATTTTCACCACGTCAGCCTCGGCCTGGTGGGGCGCCGGCGGGAGCCGTGCAATCTCTTGGTGCTGGACGCGCATCCGGACTGGATGCGCGGCGTACCTTTCCTTCATTGCGGGACGTGGCTTTACCACGCCGCGCGCCTACCCAACGTCGCGACCGTCTACCACGTCGGCGGACAGATCGACTTCGACAATCACTTTCGTTGGCTGGCTCCGTGGTCGCTGCTGCAAAGCGGCAAGATCAAGGTGATTTCGGCCGCTCGCCGGTTTCACGGTGGGCGGTGGGAGACGACCAACCACCAGCCTTTGCGAGCGAATCCGGACGAACCAGTTTTGCCATCGCGGGTCGAGGCCCTATTCGGCAGAGACCGGGCTGACCTGGCGGCCCGGCCGTTGCATATCTCGATCGACAAGGATGTGCTCTGTGCCGCCGAAGCGGCGTCCAACTGGGATTGCGGGTGTCTCACCCTGGCCGAGGTCACTGGCGTCATCCGGCACTTTCTGGCGGCTGCCCACGGACGCTTGGTCGGGGCGGACATCGTCGGAGACTGGTCGCCGGTCCGCGTGCGAGGCCCTGTCGCCATGGCCTTGCACCATTTTGAACACCCTCGCGTGGCCATTGCTTCGGACGAGGCCACCCGACGGAACCTGAGGGCCAATCTTGCTCTCCTGGCCGCCTTGCTGGAGACCTCGACCGGGTAGGCTTCGGCACTGTCGCAAGTACCTGCGGCATTCGCGGTTGACCAACAGGTCTTCGACCCTAGACTGGTCCGCATGGCGCGTAAGAGGACACAGCCTTCGCTGCCTGAAGTCCACAACAGCGTGGTTATTCGGCGAAGCTCGTCCTTTCTTCGCCGCCTGCTGACCTTCACCGGCCCCGCGTTCATGGTTTCGGTCGGTTACATGGATCCCGGTAACTGGGCCACCGATCTCAGCGCCGGCGCCCGGTGCGGGTATCGCCTGATCTGGGTCATCCTGGTCTCTAATCTCATGGCCATTGTTCTCCAGACTCTGGCCGCCCGGCTGGGCCTGGTGACGCGCCGGGATCTGGCTCAGGCCTGCCACGATCACTATCCGCCGGCCATTTCCTTTGTTCTTTGGGTCTTGTGCGAAATCGCCGTCGCCGCCTGCGATCTGGCTGAGGTACTCGGATCGGCGATCGGCCTCTACCTGCTCTTCGGCATCCCTCTCCTGTGGGGTGTGGTTATCACCGCGTTCGACGTTCTGATTCTGCTGGCTCTCCAGTCCTACGGCATCCGCAAGATGGAAGCCGTGGTTCTCACCCTGGTGGCAACCATCGGGGTCTGTTTCACCGTGGAGATGTTTCTGTCGCGGCCGCCGATGGGCGCACTCGTCGCCGGCTTCATTCCGCACAGCCTTTCACGCGGCGAACTGTATCTCGCGATCGGAATCCTCGGTGCCACGGTGATGCCTCACAATCTCTACCTGCATTCCGCGCTGGTGCAGTCACGGGCCGTGGAGCCTTCAAAGAACGGGCTGACGGAGGCGGCGGGTTTCAACCTCTTCGACTCGGTCGTGGCCCTCAACGCCGCCTTTCTGGTCAACGCCGCGATCCTGGTGCTCGCCGCGGCCACTTTCCACAAGGCCGGTCAGCATGATGTGGCGTCGCTGAGGGACGCCCACGCCCTGCTCGAACCGCTTCTGGGTTCCGTCCTCGCGCCTATCATGTTCGCCATCGGATTGCTCGCCGCCGGCCAGTCTTCGACCATTACCGGCACCATGGCCGGGCAAGTCGTGATGGAGGGCTTCGTCTCCTGGCGATTGCGCCCGTGGCTGCGACGGTTGATCACACGACTGATCGCCATCGTTCCGGCGGTCATCGTGATTCTCTGGAGAGGTGATCGCGGAGCGGATGATCTGCTCATCCTCTCGCAGGTGATCCTGTCCTTGCAGCTTTCGTTCGCGGTAGTTCCGCTGGTGCACTTCACCAGCGATCGCCGCAAGATGGGCGTCTTCGCAACGCCCTGGTGGGGGCGCATCCTCGCCTGGCTGGCCACGGGACTTGTCCTCGGGTTGAACGCCGCACTGGTATGCGAGACCATCAGCGACGGGCTCGCCGCGGGCACTTGGGTGGTGCGATATCTGCTCCTGCCGGTGACGATTGTGCTGGTCCCCCTCCTGGCGTGGATGATTGCCGAGCCGATTTGGCGACGGTGGCGCGAGCAGCTCCGTGGGCCTGTGCCGACGCCGGTCATTCCCCCTCCCCAGACCACGCTGGCCAGCCAGTACCATCGGGTCGCGCTGGCTCTGGAAGCCGGTCCGCAGGATGCCGGTGTGCTGGCCGGAGTCATTCCGCTCATCCGCGCCGCCGGCGCGGAAGTGGTGCTGATCCATGTGGTGGAGAGCGCCGTGGCGCGCTTTCTCGGCGAGTCAGTGGACGACACGGAGGCCCGCCAGGATGCGGATTACCTGGAACGGGTGGCCGATCGCCTCCGCGTCGCCGGTTTGATCTGCATCACACGGCTGGGGGCCGGCGACCCGGCCGAGGAAATCGCCCGTCTGGCCGAGCAGGAGCACAGCGATCTGATCGTGACCGGGGCACACGGCCATCGCCTGCTCGGCGATCTGTTCCATGGCTCCACGGTCAACGACCTGCGGCACCTCACGGACATCCCCGTGCTCACCATCCGCGGCATGGTACATCCGACGCCTGCGGGTCAGGCGGCTGGTACATTCTGAGATGCCCTGCGCCGGCGCGGGGAGAGGCTTGTCCGCGGCCCGCCGCGCGGGGAACCTATTGCCAGGTGCGTCGTTCAATCTGGTTCCGAAGCCGCCTTCGACGGCGCCTGCAGCGCATCCAACCTCCACAGGGCCAGGTGATACTCGCTCATGGGATCAAGCTGCAGGTGCGGGTAGCTATGTCTGTCGAAAGCAATGCCTAGCCCGACACACTTGGCGAACCACACCCTTGCCTCGTCCACCAGGCCGTCCAGCAGACACATTTCACCCGCGTAGTAGTACGCTTCGCATTTCTCTCCGGGTTTCGTGGCGGCCTCGACCAACTCCCTGGGTGTGATCTTACGATCCAGGCATCGGCTCACTTGCGCCAGCCAGGTCCCTGGTGCCGCCATCCGGCGGAAGGCCACTAGGGCATCCTCCGCTTCGTTGCGGGCGATCTCGGCTTCGCTTGCACGCCCTTCCTTGTCAAGCGTGCGGGCTCGTTCCTGCCGAATGAGAAACAGCCGCGCGCACGCGTAGTTTGGCGATGAATAGATGTTCAGAAATGTCACATAGTTCTCTTCCGCCTCATCCAGACGGCCGAGGATCCACAGCGGCGTGGCCCTTCGGTAGCGAAACCAGGCACAGTTCGGGGCGCCGATCGCGATGGCCTGGGAGTAATCCCTCAGCGCGCTCTCGAAGTCGCGGCTGCAGAGAAAAGCCAGAGCCCGGCGGTTGTAAGTCTGTTCCATCTGACGGTCGGGGAAGGCAGCCAACACGCGCGTGTATTGCTCGACGGCCGCATCGTACCGCCCCTGGATGGCAAGGACATCTCCCTCGAACGTCGACCAGAAGAAACCGTCGGCTCCGAGATCGACCAGTCGGCGCGCGGCTTGGCGGGCTGCCTCGAAGTTCTCCGTCTGGAGATACAGGCAGGCCAGGCGTTCCCAGGCCAATGCATGCTTCGGCTCACGCGCGACCACCTCCTCGACGGATCGCACCGCTTGCCGGAGGTCCATCGTCGCGAAAGAGTACAAATACCAGGCCTCAGGTGTGCGAGGAGGGTCACGATCAGCCATGGCCCGCAGCTGGTCGGCTTCCCGCGCATTGCCACGCCTGCGCCGGATCTCCGACAGCAGGGAGCGGAACGCCGACATCTGGGGCGCGTCGGTGAGTCTTGCTTCCAGATCGTTGCCCGCCTGGGATTGCAGATCCAGGTTCCCGGTTTCCCAGCCCCTCCTGAATTGCGCCTGTGCCCATACCAGTTGGACTTCGGGCAAATCGGGGTAGAGGGCCAGGAGTCGTTGGATCTGCCGCATGGCCTCTTCGGTGTGCCCGGCCTCGATGTCAATCTGAATATGCAGGGCCTCCGGTCGCGCGCCGGCCAGTCCGCGGGCGTGCTCCTTCTCGAACAATCGGTTTCGCCACCATCTGTCGCCCCATATGCCGATGACCGCCAGGAGTGACGCGGCCAACACCAGACCTACTCGCAGACGGTTCTTCCACAGCTTCTTCCGCAGCCGGTACAGGCTGCTGGGCGGCCTGGCCAGAATCGGCTCGGCGCGAAGGTAGTGACCAAGGTCCTCGCCCAAGGCGCGTACGGACTGATATCGCCGTTCCTTTTCCTTCTCCATCGCCTTCAGGATGATCGTTTCGAGTTCGCCGTCCACGCAATCCGACAGCGAAGATGGTCGCATGGGCGGCGCTTCGATGATCCGGTGAGTGACCGCCGAAGGATGGCCGGTGATGTCGTAGGGCGGAGATCCTGTCAGGGCTTCAAAGAGCATCACTCCGAGGGCATACACATCCGTGCGGGCGTCCATCTCCTCAGGCTTTCCCGCGGCCTGTTCTGGTGAAAGGTAGCGAAGCGTGCCCACGATCTGGCCCGGCATGGACACGCCGGCGGCAATGGTGGAGGTGAGCTCGATCTGGTCGCTGGACTTTGCGAGCCCAAAGTCAAGGATGTGCGGTTTGCCCTCGCTGTCGATCAGAACGTTGCCCGGCTTCAGGTCGCGGTGGATGACCCCGTGGTGGTGGGCGTGGCCAACGGCTTGGCAGATGTCGATGAAAGTCATCAGTATCGTGGGAACAGCCGGCCGTGTGATCGACAGCCAGTGGTCGAGGGCGACCGCATCCACATAGTCCATCGCGTAGTATTGCTGCCCGCCCGAGGTCAAGCCGCTCTCCAGCACTCGCACGATGCCCGGATGCTGAAGCCGCGCGGTGAGCTCAACCTCTCGCTGAAACCGCGTCCGGGCCGCGGGAGAGGCAAACTCGCCCGCCAGAAGAACCTTGAGAGCGACCATGCGCTTGGTCGAGAGTTGGTATGCCTTGTACACCACCCCCATCCCGCCGCGGCCCAATTCGCCGATCAACTCGTAGCCGGGCACCGAGTCGCGGAGCGCAGCCGGCCTCCGCCCCATTGCAGCCAGTTCCGCTGCCTCCCTCTCGGCGGCGGCGATGACCGACCGAACGTCCTCGGGCCGGTCATTGGCAGCGGAGTGCTTGTCCGACGTGCTCATTGCGCCCGCTCTCCGTCTTCGCGAAAGCCATGATGGGACGCGTGGCCTCGACGTGCTCCTTTGACGTCAGCCAGTTGTCAAGAGCCCGGAGGCGCTTCCCAGTAACTCGCCCAGCCAGCAGTGCGCCCGGGCGCGGATCATGTACATGGCCCCTTTGCTCCGACCCAACGCCTGGGCGACTTCGATGGGCGGACGTCCCTCCAGATCGAACATCCGTACGACCAATCGATAGTCCGGTGGAAGGTGCTCGATGGCGCGTTCAAGGGCTGTGTGGGCTTCGGCTCGGGCAACGTGCCGGCTCGGCGTGCTCTGCATGGCTGCGACCAGCTCGTACAACTCTGCGAGCGAGTCATCCCTGGACCGCAACTCGATCCCTCGCCGGTCGCCGCCGCGCTTCTCGGTTTCGAGCATCCTCAAGGCGTTGGCCAGGTTGCGATCGGCGATCGTGGAAAGCCAGGCCGCGAAAGCATCCTCGGTCCGCGACACGAACCGGGCGATGTTCAGGAAGGCATCGGTATAGGCCTGTTGCACGACGTCGTCGGGTGTGAGTTGTGCCTGCCACCGTCGGGGTATTCGCCCCGCCAGCCGTGATCGCAGCGGCGGCATGTGCTTGGCGAGGAGCTTGCCCAGGGCGGCTCCATCCCCGCCGCAGGCTTGGTCCAGCAGGTTGTCAGCCGAGCCGCCCACTCGCCACCTTCGGTCTTCCTGTCGTGGTGCCCACTAACCCGATCTTCTTCATAATGTTAATGCCTCGATACTGAGACAGGCAAGCATCAAGATTCGAGGCGGCGTGAGGTGTCCGGCGTGATTCCGGAGGTCACGCTGGCGACGGGCGGACGCAACAGCGATTTTAAAATGCCCGATCTGCCGGAATCTCGAGTTCCTCCGCAAGGCAGCGCAGCACCGTTTCGCGGTCGGTGGCGGCCAGGAGGCGGGCGCGGAAGGCCTCGTGCATCAGTTTGCGGGCCAGCTTGGAGAACACCTTCATGTGGGCGCCTTCCTGGTCGGATTCGCGCATGGCCAGCAGAATCACGCAATGTACCGGCTGGCCGTCGAGCGAGCCCCACTCGATGGGATGCGCCAGCCGCGCGAGGCCGATGGAATTCACGGAGATAGCGTCGGTCTTGCAGTGAGGGATGGCGAAACCGTGGCCCAGGCCGGTCGAGTATACGGCTTCGCGAGCCCAGATCGCCTCTTCGACCGCCAGCGGAGCGTCGGTGCGGCCGGTGGCGTAGAACGCATCCACGATTTCCTTGATTGCTTCCTCCTTGCTGTCGCTGTCTGAACCGATAGTGACCAACTCGCCCTCCAGCAGGCCGCGGCCGGCGCCGCCGGTGCGGAATGCTCCCAGGAGCTCTTCCACCTCGGCGAGGGTTCGGAGTGTCATCGCCTTCTCGAGAAGGGCGCGGCAATCCGCCGCGGCCAGATCGGCGATGGCCGCCTTCAACGCCGGCATCTGCGGCGCGGCGGTGCTGATCTCGTCAAGACCCAGCCCGATGAGAAGCGGCAGATCGCGAGGGTCTCGCGCCATCTCCCCACACAGGCCCACCCACCCGCCCGCTCGATGCGCGTCGTCGACGATCTTGGCCAACAATCGCAGAAAAGCGGGGTGGTGCGAGCTGTACAGGTCGGCGACTTTGTCGCTGTCGCGATCCACGGCGAGAAAGTACTGCGTCAGGTCATTCGTGCCGATGCTGAAGAAATCGACCTCCGCCGCCAACTGGTCGATGATGAAGGCCGTCGACGGCACTTCCACCATGATGCCGATTCGCATCGCCGGATCGAACGCCGCGCCCGCGGCCTTCAGCCCGTCCTGAATCTCAGCGACCCGAGCCTTGATCCATCGCACTTCATCGACCGTGCTGATCATCGGCACCATGAGCCAGATCTTGCCGAACGCCGAGGCACGGATGATGGCGCGGAGCTGGTCGTTGATGACCCGGCCATGCTCCGGATAGATGCGTACGCCGCGGTAGCCCAGAAACGGGTTGGCCTCCTGCGGCAGGTTCAGATACGGGACCGGCTTGTCGCCGCCGATATCGATCGTGCGGATGATGACCGGTCGCTGCCCCGCGGTCCGGGCGGCCCGGACATAGACCGCGAATTGCTCCTCCTCCGAGGGCGAGGCGGCGCGGTCCATGAACAGCATCTCGGTGCGGAACAGTCCCACACCCTCGGCGCCTTGTTCGAACGCCGGCGACAGCTCCTCCACCGTGGAGACGTTCGCCGCCACTTCAAGCCGCCGGCCGTCGCGGGTCAGTCCCGGCGAGTGGGCGTAGCGGGTCAGTCGCTCCCGGTGGCGCCGGAGCTTGCGCAGTTCTCGCTCGTAGTATCGCTCGACCAAAGCGGTCACCTCGGTGATGACGATGCCCAGATTGGCGTCGACGATCGCCTCCTGCCCGGCTCGCAGATTCGCCCGCACCTCGGCCACGCCGGTCAGCGTCGGAACATTGAATGAACGGGCCAGGATCGCCGCGTGTGAGGTCACCCCGGCGTGCTCCAGCACCAGGGCCTTCAGGAGGCTCTTGTCCATCGCCAGAAGCTGTCGCGGCGTCAGGTTTTCGGCGACCACAACGGACGGCTTCGTCAGGGCGATGCCGGGGACGGTGAACCGCCCGCCATAGACCTGTTCGAGCAGTTGCAGGCAGATGTCCTCGACGTCGACAGCCCGCTCGCGGACGTATACGGTCGCCGCGGTCCTCAGGGTGTCGGCGAAGTGGTGAGCCGCCTGAATGATCGCCTGGCCCGCGGAGCAGCCGGCCGAAACCAGCTCGGAGATCTTGTCGGCAAGGGCCACGTCGCCGACGACCGATACATGCGCCTGGAGAATCCCCCGTTCGGTGGCGGACAGACGACCGGCCAGTCGGGCCTCCATGGCGGCGCGGACGGCGGTGATGGCGCGGCTTACCTTCTCCTGTTCCTGCTCGCGCGGACCGGCCGGTTCATCCCGCAAGTCGGCCGGCAAGGTCAGTCCACCGGCGATCACGACGGTTCCACGGCCGACGCCGGGACAGATGGCCGTGCCCGCGTGCCAGTTGACCTCCGCCTTGCGCAGTGAGCGGGGCAGGACCATCAGCCTTCCGGCCGCTGTTGCCGGCAGCGCCTCGTCGCAGCCGGGCAGCACGTTGGCGATGAACTCAACGAGCGCCGCACGTGCTGCCTCCGCATCCGCGCCGCCGATGCGGAGCCGGCAGGAGTCCGCGAGCTTCACGTCCGCGGCGACGATGGCCAGGACGCTCTTGGCGTTGGCGTTCATGCCACTTCGCTCGTTGAGCAGCGCGACCTCGGCAGTGAACTTCCCCGCGACCTCCGCCAGCAGGCTGGCCGGCCGGGCGTGCAGGCCGTTGGGCAGCGGGCACCGGAATGTATGTTCACAGGTGTTCATTCGTGCAAAGGCAGCCCCCGGTCGCTCGACCGGCGGCCTCCGCTGCTCATCTTATCACAGCGGAGTTGCGCATGGGAGAGACGCGATCATCAGGATGGTGGTTTGTTGGAGCAGCGCCTGGAGAAACTGCGTGACGTCGGCGAGGGCTACGTCCGCATCCCTGTCCATGTCGGTACCGCATGGGGCCGCTGTGATCGGCTCGCTTTCGAGGACGGCGATCGCGGAGGCGACCCTCGTAGTGGCCCTTCGTACCGTCCCAGCTTAAGATGCAGGTTACCTGGTACCGGAATCCCTTTGCCGGTCACTTGGCCGCCAGCTTCACGAAAAGGAGGTGCGCTCCGATGCCGGCGGAATCCTTTATCCAATGGGTGGGGCTGCTGCTGGCGCTTGTCTGCCTGTTGTTCGCCCTGCGCGCGCGCAAGAGGCAGCGACTGATCGACAACGTGCCCACCTCAAAGACCAGCGGCGTATTCATCGGCCTCGTCGAGCTCAAAGGCACCGCCGAGGCGGAGCAGCCGATCGTCGGTTATCTCAGCCAACGCCCCAGCGTCTACTGCGACTGGTCCGTCGAGGAGGAATGGTCGCGGACCAGAACCGAGACCTACACCGACAGCAACGGCCACACGCAGACCCGCACGGTCACGGAGAGCGGATGGACGACCGTCGCGGGCAAGACCGAGAGAATTCCCTTCTACCTGCGCGACGACGAGGGCATTGTTCGCGTCAATCCCGACGGCGCATCGATCGAACCGCTGCAAGTGTTCAGTGTCACCTGTGGTCCGTCCAATCCTCTCTACTACGGCAAAGGCCCGCGCGACGCGGTGATGGGCTCAGACCATCGCAGGGAGTTTTCGGAGATGG
>DATKKX010000347.1:0-5444 GCA_035542775.1 Phycisphaerae bacterium
GGGCGGCGTGGGCCAGGGTCGACGGTACGGAGGTCGGTGAAGGCAGGGCATTTCATCGGCTTCGGGTCGAACCGCGAAAATGTCGAGCAATCTCATGAACAGCGTATGTGGGTGAGCGGCAACCAGCTAACGGCTCCCGATGGTAGAATGGGCTCCATGTCGGTCTGCCCCAGATCACCCGGCCTGGCGACCTTGGCCCTGCTGGTATGCGGATGCCTGCCGTGCCCGGACCCGTTTTACGAATTCAGTGCGGCCAAGCCGCAGGTGCGGCTTCCGCTGGATGAAGCGCCGCATTGCTTCGGTGGAGGCGAATGGTGGTACTACACCGGGCGTCTCACGGCGGATACCGGCCAGGAGTTCGGCATCGAAACGGTGATCTTCCATGTGCCGCAGTTGCCGATCCTTCTCGTGACCGAGGCTTGGGCGGCACACTACGCGGTAACCGACGTGGATGGCGGGCAGTTTTACTACGATCAGGCCGCTTCAATCGGCCCACAATGGTGCAGCACCGGACTGGGCACCGGGTTTGACCTCGGCACACCCCTGGTCAGCATGCGCGGCGGCAATGGACAAGACAGCATCGAGGCGGCGTTCGCCGATGGTCGGTACGCTCTCCATCTGGCGCTGACCGATGCACGCGGTCCCGTTCTTCACGGAGACGATGGCTACGTTCCGTATGGCGCGGGCGGGGCTTCCTTCTACTACTCCAGGCCTCGCATGGACGCCAACGGAACGCTGTGCGTGGGCGATATGACGTTGAACGTGTCCGGCCAGATGTGGTTTGACCGTCAGTGGGGTCGGGACCTGGACAATCCCCTTCAGCGGTGGGACTGGTACAGCATTCGGCTGGACAATGGATCGGACATCATGCTGTTCGTATTCCCCGGCGATGTTGGCCAGGTCGCGTTTGGCACGTTGATGCCGGCTTCCAGCCCGGCATCGTGGATTTCAGCGGCAGACTTCCGCATCACGCCCTCGGCCGTCTGGGTGAGCCCGGCAACCGGAACCGAGTACGAGGTGGGCTGGCAGATCGAGCTTCCCGGCCAGCAGATGGTCCTGGCGCTCACAGCGGTGGTCGAGGAAGCAGAACTCGATGCCAGGGCGACAACGCAGAATACCTACTGGGAGGGGCTCTGCACCGTGGTCGGACAGAGCGGTGATCAGGCCGTCACGGGATACGCCTACGTGGAGCAAGCGAATGGAGGGGCCTGAAGGGAGCAGAGCCACCAGCCGCCAAGCCCTGCCAACGCGACCGTCCGCCCTTGCGCGCCTCGCCTTTGGGCCCCGAACGATAAGAAGTTGCGCGCGGTTGCGCCCAGTTGCACTTTTTCCGAGTCCCGGCTCAAAGAGGCCGCCCCTCCGCCGCCCACTCAGCAGTCGGCACTGCTCCGCCGTTCCGCGTTCGGCTCCAGCGGCTGCGGCGAGGGCGGGAATGTCACTGGCCGCCACGGCGTTTGCGCTTGCGGTCGCGGCGTTTGTCTTTCTTGTTCGGCTTGAACTTCGGCTTGGAGGAGCCCTTGAAGGTGGGCATCTTGCCCCCGGACATGGACATCTGGGCCATCTGCGAGCCGAACTTCATCCGGTCCATCATGGAGAGCCCGGCCATGTGCTTCATCATGTCGCGGGTCTGGAGGAACTGCTTGCACAGGCCGCTCACGTCCTCGGTGTCGGTGCCGCTGCCGCGGGCGATGCGGCGGCGGCGGGAGGCGTCGATGATCTTGGGGTTGGAGCGTTCCGTGGGGGTCATCGAGTTGACGATGGCCCGCATGCGCTTGATCTCGTCCTCGTCGACCTCCAGCTCGGTCTCGCGCATCATGCTGCCGACGCCGGGGATCATCTTGAGCATGTCCTTCAGCGAGCGGCCGCCGATGGCCTTCTCCACCTGGGCGATGAAGTCGTCGAGGCTCAGATCGCCCTTCTTCATCTTGGCTTCGAGCCGGGCGGCCTCCTCGGCGTTCACCTGCTTCTGGGTCTGCTCGACCAGCGAGACGATGTCGCCCATGCCCAGGATGCGGCCGGCCATCCGCTCGGGATGGAACTCCTCCAGGCGGTCCAGCTTCTCGCCGACGCCGATGAACTTCACCGGCTTGGTGGTGATGCTTTTGACCGAGAGGATGGCGCCGCCGCGGGTGTCGGAGTCGAACTTGGTCAGGATGACGCCGTCCAGCTCCAGCCGGTCGTTGAAGTGCTTGGCGGTGTTGACGGCGTCCTGGCCGGTCATGGCGTCAAGCACGAGATAGATCTGGTGCGGGGCGACGGTCTGGGCGACGTTGGCCACCTCGGCCATCATCTCCTCGTCGATGGCCAGACGGCCGGCGGTGTCGAGGATGACCACGTCGAGCAGCTTCTTGCGGGCATCGGAAACGCCGTTGCGGCAGACCTTCACGGCGTTCTGGTGGCCGCGCTCGGCATAGACGGGCACGTCCACCTGCGTGCCGAGGACTTCGAGCTGATCGATGGCCGCGGGCCGCTTGAGGTCGGCGGCAACCATCATGGGGCGTTTGCCCTGGGCCAGGCAGTACTTGGCCAGCTTGGCGCAGGTGGTGGTCTTGCCGGAGCCCTGCAGGCCGGCCATGAGGATGATGGTCGGCGGGTTGGACACCCAGGGGATGCGGGAATCGACCGGTCCCATGAGCCGGATGAGCTCGTCATGGACGATCTTGACCATGACCTGCTCGGGATGTAGGGTCTTGATGACTTCGGCGCCGACCGCTTTCTGGGTCACGTCATTGCAGAACGACTTGACCACCTCCACATGGACGTCGGCCTCCAGCAAAGCCGTGCGGACATCGCGCATCACCTCTTGGATGTTGTCCTCGGTGATCCGCCCCCGCCCGCGCAGCTTGCGAAAGACCTCCCCAAAACGATCAGTCAATGCGTCGAGCATGTGTTCGGAAACTCATTCAAAAGCGGGTCAAGCACCAGAAATACAGGATATGGCCCTTCCGGCCGTGATTCAAGCAAGGCCGACCAGGCCTGGAGCCGCGGGCGACGCTGCAATCAGTCCGGCGCAGTATTGTCCCCCGATCATAGCACCTGTGTGCGCGGTACAACGGCCGGCCACCGGCTCACCGTGTTTCATGCGAATAGTCCTGCTCGGGCGGCGACGATTCCCGCTTCCCGCGGCCGCGCGAGGGCGCGGGCCGCAACGCTGGCGGCGGACAGGCCGGAATGCTGCAACGAGGGGGCTCGACCAGCGTGCGGGCGTCCGGCGTCGAACGATGAAGCAGGATTGCCGCCGCCGCCGTGGAGCCCGCCGCCAGGAGTGGCGCGCAAGTCAGGCAGGCCCAGCCGTAACGAACTCAAGGAAAGCTGGAATCGTCGGCCGGTCCGCCCGGCGAGGGCATTCGTCGAAAACAAGACGTATTTACTTGCATGCAATGTAGTTACGACCATGCATTCATTGACGGATAGAAATTGCGTGTTTTTTCTCACTTTCACCTGAATTGGGCGGTTTGGGCGGGCCTCCGCCCCATCCACCTGTCGGCTATGGACTTGCGGATACGTGGATTTACGGAATCGCAACATCTTGCAAATAAAGAAGTTAAAGATATAGTTGCGCGGGGCAAGAAAGGCCGAAACTTCGTTGACAGCCCATCGGTGTTTTGATAGAGTCCCTTGGGCCGGCGCCAATAGGCGGGCGCCGCATGCGTTTGAGGCTTATCGCCACGAACATCGGCTTTTAGTAGCCGTGGCGCTCCTCCGGATCGGAACACGCTTCTGATCCGGAGGTTTTTTTCTGCCATGTGTTTGCGAACGGCTGATGCTTGCGGCCGCACCTCCATGCCGTAGCATCAAACGAGGTAATGGCCAGCTCGAATAACCCGCCAGGCATGTTTGTCACGCGAGTCTTACGGCGTCGAACGCCGTGCGTTGACCATTTCGAACTCACGCTCGAGACCGCAAATTTTCCGGCGGCATCACCAGGGCAGTTTCTCCAAGTGCTGTGTCGCGCTCCGCGGAACGGCGATGGGCTCGCGGTTTCGCACGAACAGGGCAAGGCGGGAGATTCGTGCTCCTCATCCGGCGAAGCAGGGGCGTTGCGTTCGCCGAGCGGCAAAGCGGGAGCTTTGCCCTCCCAGGAGGCGCGGTGGTTTGGGGAGCGGCACGGCGGAGCGCTGCTTCGGCGGCCGTTCAGCATCGCGGCACTCCGACGAACGCAGAACGGCTGCGAGATTGATCTGCTCGGGCGCGTCACCGGCGAAGGCACGGCGTGGCTGGCGTCGCGGCAGCCGGGAGATGACATTGACGTTGTGGGCCCGCTGGGACGGGGGTTTTCATGGCCCGCAGCGGGCTCTCGAGCCCTGCTTGTCGCCGGCGGCATCGGTCTTCCGCCGATACGCTGGCTGGGCGAAGAGCTGAGCAAGCGCGGCATCGCGTGCGATGCGGTTTACGGAGCCGTAACACGGGATTCGCTGCCGGTCAGGCTGCTTTCCGAGCCG
Source organism: Phycisphaerae bacterium (assembly GCA_035542775.1). Taxonomy (GTDB): domain Bacteria; phylum Planctomycetota; class Phycisphaerae; order UBA1845; family UTPLA1; genus DATKKX01. The sequence goes on from DATKKX010000347.1 coordinate 4,443, forward strand.
CCGACGGACGGCGCGTCGGCCGCGTCCGTGGAGGAGTTCGCACGGCACGGCATCAGCACCATACTCACAACGGACGACGGCAGTTGCGGCATGCGGGGCCGCGTGACGGACGGCATGCGACGCTACTGTGAATCGATTGAGCACGCTCAATCGGTTCAGGTGTACGCCTGCGGAGGAGAGGAGATGCTCCGGGCGATCGCCGTATTCTGCGCCGACCGCGGGATGCCCTGCGAGGTGGCCATGGAGAGGAAGATGGCCTGCGGAATGGGCACCTGCCAGTCGTGCGTGGTGCCGGTGATCGATCAAGGAAGCGAATTGGGGTGGCGGTACGCCCTGTGTTGCACGGAAGGACCGGTGTTCAACGCTGCCAGCGTGTTTTGGCCGCGCGCCGCGGGCTGACGGCGGTGGAACTTGATCAGAAGCCGCCGCGAGAAGGGCTTCCGGCTTGCATGTTCAGGGGCGAGAGAACGTTGCCAAAGCGGATGTCAGCGTCGTTTAGACGGTTTTTTTACCAAATCGGGGATTTTCCCGGGGTCGTCCACGACAAAATCGGGGTGGGAGGCTTCCAACTGGGGGCGAGCACGGTAACCCCACGTGACGGCCACGGCGATCATGCCGGCGTTGCGCGCCGTTTCCACGTCCATCGGGGAATCGCCGACCAGGTAAACTCGTGAGGGTTCGACATCGAGTGTTGCAGCGATCTCCAGCGCGTTTTTCGGTGAAGGTTTCCTGTCGCGCTCATCCGCGCAACCGCGCACATCGGCGAAATAGCCGTCGATCCCAAGCAGCTTGACCAGTCGCAGCGTCGAGGGGTGAGGTTTGTTGGATAGAAGGCCCATTGGTGTTTGCCGCGCGCGCAGCAAGTCGAGCATTTTCAATACCTTGGGATAAGGTCTGGTATGGTCGGCGCAGTGCGCTTGATAGTGCCAGCTGGTCATCTGAACGAGGGTTTCGATGGTTGCGGAATCGGTTTTGCCGGCAGCGCGACGACACAAGGTAAGC
>DATKKX010000348.1:0-3060 GCA_035542775.1 Phycisphaerae bacterium
CGCCACTTCGTTGGGCGTGCCGATCGGCCCGCCCTCGGCGCTGGTGCCGTTGTCGCCGTTGATGTAGATGATCAGCGTGTTGTCGAGTTTGCCCAGGTTCTCGAAGTGCTGGATCACCCGGCCGATCTCGTAGTCGCTGTAGGCGGTGTAGGCGGCGAAGATTTCGACCTGGCGAATGAAGAGCTTCTTCTCCTCTGCAGTGAGCTGGTCCCACGGCTTCAGGACATCCTTGGGCCAGGGCGTGAGCTTCGAATCCTTCGGGATCACGCCGAGCCGCTTCTGGTTCTCGAAGATGCGCTCGCGCAGCTTCTCGTAGCCGTCGTCAAACAGGTGCATCGCGCTGATCTTGTCCACCCACTCCTTGGTCGGGTGGTGCGGCGCGTGCGTCGCGCCGGGCGCGTACTTTATGAAGATCGGCTTGCTGGGGTCGGTCTGATGAATCCGAGTCATGTAGTCGATGGCGTCGTCGGCCATCGCGGTGATGAGATTCCAGGTTCCCGGCGGCCTGCCCAGGAACGGGTAAATCTGCGTGGTGTTGCGAAACAGGTTGGGCTCCCACTGGTTGGAGTCGCCCCCGACGAACCCGTAGAAGTACTCGAAGCCCATGCCGGTCGGCCACTGGTCGAACGGCCCGACCTGGCTTGCGGCGAACGCCGGGGTGTTGTGATCCTTGCCGAACCACGACGTCGAATAGCCGTTGTCGAGCAGGATGCGGCCGATCGTAGCCTTGTCCTTGCCGATGATGCTGTTGTAGCCGGGGAAGCCGGTCGACTGCTCGGAGATCACGCCGAAACCCACCGAGTGGTGGTTACGCCCGGTGATCAGCGCGGCGCGCGTCGGCGAGCACAGCGCGGTGGAGAAGACCCGGTTGTAGCGCAGACCCTCATTCGCGATGCGGTCCATCGTCGGCGTCGGGATCACGCCGCCGAAGGTGCTCGGCACCCCGAAGCCGGCGTCGTCGGTGATGATCAGCAGCACATTGGGCGCACCCTTCGGCGGCACGATGCGCGGCGCCCACCACGGCTTGGACTGCAGCGCGTCGTTCTTGATGACGCCGCTGAACTTGGGATCGGGCGCCGGAAGTTGCTTGTTGCTTATCGTGGTTGTTGCGCTGGGCGAGCCCAGGGTGCCGGTGACCTGCTGCGCCGCGGGCGGCGAGGCTGCCAGCAGGACCGCAGCGAGTACGGCCACGATCGTGGATAGAACTGGTCTTGTGTTCATCTGGTTCCTCCTCTCTCCGCTTTCTCTTTCCCTGTGGGGCGGCAATCGCTGATCGCAATCCAACGCAGGGCGGCGGGGCCGCCCCCAGCATTCGACCGGCTCTCGCAGGCGCTCACTAATTGAGACCGACTAGGCTCTCCTGGGGAATCTGGACCTACTGCTCCTGCTGCTGCTGCTGGTCGCTCGATCTTCTTCCCGTTTCACTGACGGTGATCAGGGTTGCGGCGATGGCATTAGAGAACGCTCCGTTGGCGGCTACATGTCTTTTTCTTCTTCATTCCTCTGATCCTTGAGCCATGACCGGGTGAGAAGAATCGTCAATATGGCGTGGACCACCACCGCTGGCCATAATAGGAGTCCGACCCATTCACCCCTGATGCCCAGAAAGGCGACATACAGCGTGACGGCCGCGCTGTAAGTCAACATGCCGACCAGCGGCGTGCCCGGCCAGCCCCGCTCGGAGCGGGGCAAGCACGCGACCCCAAGGGCGATGAGGGCGATGCCGGCCACGCGCGCGACCGGTATGGCGACGCCGGTAAGTTCCTCACCCAACAACAACCGCCCAACGAGCGATGGAACGATCAGCAACGCCAGCCCGGTCGCGGCTTCACTGACAGCAGCGAGGACAAGCACCTTTTTCATGGCGTCTGTTTCCAGTCCTTTCGCGCTCCAGATCTGGTTCGCAATGGCTGGAAGCGGCTAGCGGTTCTCCGCATGTTTGGCATCTCCTACTGCCGATGGAGCGACCCCGGCCCTGGGCGATCAGCCGCCCCCGCCTCCGCGCTCTACTCCGACGTGAAGGGTTCGAGCTTGAAGGTCAGCTTGTTGATCGTGCCGGTGAACTTGAACGGAACATCGTAGCGGTACTCCAGCATCGCGACGCCGGTGCGCGTGTCCTGGCCGATGTCGAAGGTTTCGTCCTCCGGGAACGTGACCGGGGTGGTGTGTTCCATGGAATTCCTGGCCACTTCCTTGCCGTCCACGGAGAGGACGCCTGTCCCTCCCTTGCCCAAGCCCGGGCCATCGGACTTGAAGTCGAAGACGATTGTGTGCTTACCGGCGCCCAACTCGGGCCCTTCCCACGTCGTGCGCTTGAGGTCGAGCAGGTTGTAGAGGAACACCACCTTGCCCCGACCAATTCCCAACTCGCCCTTGCTCAAGAACAGTCCATAGCCGCCGAAGCGCCCGCCTTCGGTGACGATCATGCCTTCCGCGCCGCCTTCGGGGATCGTGACCTCAGCGGTGATGGTGTAGGACTTGTCCAGGATGTTCGGGGCACCGCTGGGCGGCACGCCGGTCAGTCCTCCCGTATAGGTGAACACCGTTCGGCCCGCAGTGAGGCTTGGTTTCGGCGCGGTCCAGCGCGTCAGCGTCGAGTTGTCGAGCGGCAGCACGTCATACTTCTTCGCCTCGGCGTAGAAGATGTCCTGCATCTGCTTGAGCTTGTCCGGCATCTTGGCAGCCAGGTCGTTGGACTCGGTGGGATCCTCCATGACGTTGTAGAGCTCCCACTTGTACCCGGTGATCACGTCGGGCGCTGGCTTGGTGCTCAGTTCCCACGGGAGCGTCGCCGGGGTCGTACACGCCACCCACCCGTCGTGATAGATGGCGCGGTTGCCGAGCATCTCGAAATATTGCGTAGTGCGTCGGGACGGGGCGTTGGCGTTCGCCTTGCTCCATGTGTAGGCCATGCTCACACCGTCCATCGGGCGCTGCTTGATGCCGTTGAGCGTATCCGGCGCCGGTATGCCGGTCACTTCGAGGATGGTCGGAACGATGTCGATGACGTGGTGAAACTGGCGGCGGATGCCGCCGACGTCGTTGATGTGGCCGGGCCAG
>DATKKX010000349.1:0-5015 GCA_035542775.1 Phycisphaerae bacterium
ATTGGCGATCAGCCGAGCCCATCTGATCGGTAGTGTCAGAGCGCGAGATGAAGCACTGTGCCCTTGGGCGTGGCTTCCGCATCGACGACCGTAAACTCGTCCTGAAAAGACCTGGTCGACTGCTTGATCTTGACCACCACACGCTGCCCCTTCACGAAGCTCAGCACGGTGGGCGCCACAACCTTGACGCCCGCGTAGCTGATGTCCACGCACCAGACCGAATGGTAGGCCTCGCCGTCGATCAGGACACCCGCCAACTGACGGGCAAACCGCCTCTCGCGCCTCCGTTCCGTGAGTACTGCCCTGGGTTGCAAAGGGATCTCGATACCCGGGAAGAGGAGTTCCCGGATCGGTCGAAAACGGGTCGGGGCGGTCATGAGAGGTGTCATTGCGGCGTTCCCGATTGAGCCGACCTGAGTGCTGCCGGCGCGGGATACATCGAACCGAAGGCGGTGTCGGATTGAGAACGAAACGCCGCAATTCACTTATTCGGGCTGTTGCCCGGTCTTATTCGGACTTTGGCGATCCGTGGCGCCGCGGCCGAATCGCGCAAAAAACACGATCGCCCCGATCAGGCCGACCACGGCCGCGGCGGTGAATGTGAGGAGTGGTCCTGAACCCGGACGAACGCGATCACCGAGAAGCCAGAGAACGGCGCCCACCGGTGACGCCCAAAGCACGGCGACACTGCGGGCGCTCCAGTACAAACCGATGGCCTGCGTTTTTGCGTCGCCGGGCACGAGGTCGGCGATCATCGCTTTTCGCGCCGGCTCGCCGATCTCACGCAGGCCGCCGATGACGAAGGCCGCCGCCAGTCCGATCAGTCCCAGCGGCCGTCCCAGAACGGCCAGGCTCAACGGAAACAGGGCGAAGAACAGGAACGTCAGCCCGATGTACGGCTTCTTGGCCAGCCCTTCACGGCTCGCCAACGGTCCGACGACGACGTAGAGGACGATGTTCGTGGCCGCCTGGATGGTGAGTAGAACGCTGGCGTACAGGGCCGTCCCTTCCGACAAGTCCGTCGCCAGGATGGGCACGCAAAAGAGGATGATGAACGGACCCGCCAGGCCCTCGGCCCATCTGGCGCAGATATCCGCGGCAAGCAGACGCTTGAGTTGCGGGTCGAAGCGCCTCAGCAGCTTGCGGGGCTCGTGTATGGCCGCCACCGTGTCGCGGCTCGCGGTCCGCATGAAACGGTATTGCAGGCCGACCGCCGTCAGCACGAACACGATGGCGATGGCCGCATTGGCCCGTACGCCGTTTATCCGGCCGAGATGCCAGACTAGGGGGGCACTGAGGCAATATGCGAAGATACGCGATGCCCGGCGGCAGATCGCCTGCAGCGAGAAGGCCATCGTCCGGCGGTCGGGCGGGAGCGAATCGCCCACCACGGTAATGACCGCCGGCCCGGAGATGCTGTCCCACACGAATATGAAGGGGATCGCGACGAAAACCGCGATCCAGGCGTCCCAGACGAGCAACACGGCCAGCCCGACGAAGGGCAGGACATTGAAGACCAGCAATGATCGCCGGGTGTTGAATCGCCCGCTGACGGCCCCGCCGATGTAATAGTTGACCGCCTCCAGCGCGTCGCGATAGAACCCGTAGGCGCCGATCAACAGGATGGTCGCCGCGCTGCCGGCCAGGGCACGGCTTTGCAGGGCGTTTAGGTACTCGGGGATGAGCGGCCCCCACAGTTCGGTACTGGCCGTGACGAGCAGGATCGTCGCCAGGAGAGCGAGGGTTGAGGAGTTGAGACCAAGCCAGTCGCGCCAACGGTGCATGGAACCCAGGGTTTTCATGAAGTAGTTAAGCTTTGACGATCCCGATAGCGGCTCCTCCGGAGCCGACGCGTCCCTTTGCTGCTGGAATGTAGCAGAACCGACGCGAGGAGGCGCGACTCCCCGTATCGACGGGACCGGGAAGCCGACCTATACTAGGGGGGGTAGGTCCGCCAGAATCGCAAAGAAAGCTGTTCAGACGGCTGCGTGGCGAAAAGCGGCGACGGGCAGCGAAACCAAGGCTGGAATGACTCTTCAATCCCCGCGACACGACAGATTTCTCAAGGCACAATGTCGAAATTGTTCCGGCAGGCTGGCGGCCAGGCCATTGTTGATCTGCGTGTCGGCCGCGGTTCTTGTCGGGGTTCTGGCTGCGCCCGTCCAGGCCTATATCGGCCCGGGCGCCGGCTTCGCCATCGCTTCGTCCTTGTTTGTGATCCTGTGGACGATGCTCCTGGCCTTTCTGACGCTGCTGATCTGGCCCATCCGCTGGGTCCTGAGGGCCGTCAGAGGCCGACGTGCCTTTGCACGAAGCCGCGTCAATCGTGTGGTTGTGCTGGGTCTCGACGGCATGGAGCCCACGCTTGTCGAGCAATACATGGCCGAAGGGCGGCTGCCGAACTTCAGCAAGCTTGCCCGGCATGGAACATATAAACGCCTCGAAACGACGATCCCCGCGATGACGCCTGTCGCCTGGTCCACCTTCATGACGGGCTGCAATCCGGGGAAGCACAATGTCTTTGATTTTCTCACCGTGGACCGCCGCAACTACCTTCCGATGCTGTCGAGCGTACACATCGGCGGTGCGACACGGAGCATCAAGCTCGGTAAGTACGTCTTTCCCCTGGGCAAGCCGGATATCCGGCTGCTCCGCAAGGGCAAACCGTTCTGGAGCACGCTGGGCGAGCACGGCATCTTCAGCGCGATCGTTCGCATGCCCATCACGTTTCCGCCTGAGCGATTCCGCGGCGTATTGCTCAGCGCGATGTGCGTCCCGGATATCCGCGGCACCCAGGGCACATTCAGCTATTACACCACACGGACCGCCAAGGAGAACATCTATACCGGCGGTGAGCAGATTCACGTCCAGCGCGAGGGTAATCGGATTCACTCCCATCTGGTGGGGCCGCCCAACAGCATGCGCACCGGCAATCCCGTTATGACCGCGCCCTTTACGATTACCTTCGACGGCAAGGACGATTCCGCGGAGCTGAGCCTCTGCGGCCGGAAGCAACGGTTGAAGAAGGGCGAGTATACGCCCTGGCTGGCCGTTGATTTCAAGGTCGCTCCCGGCGTGAAGGTGCATGCGATCTGTCAGTTCCTCCTCTTGGCCACGCGGCCGGAATTCGAGTTGTACGTGTCACCGCTCCAGCTCGACCCCGAGAAGCCTGCCATGCCGATCTCGCACCCGGCGGTCTTTTCGACCTATCTCGCGAAATCGCAAGGGCCGTTCGCGACCATGGGGCTGGCCGAGGACACCTGGGCTCACAACGAGAAAATCCTGCACGATCCCGCCTTCCTCCATCAGTGCGTCGAGGCCGACGAGGAGCGGGAGGTGATGTTTTTCGACGCTTTGGAAAAGACCCGGCGCGGCTTCGTGGCCTGCGTCTTCGATGGCACCGACCGTGTCCAGCACATGTTCTGGCGCTACATCGACCCGCAACACCCCGCTCACGCCGGCTTCGGCGAAAACCGCCTGACAGACGCGATTCGCGAGCATTTCGAGCGGATGGACGCTTTGGTCGGCAGGACCATGGTTCGGTGCGACGAGGATGGCTCCCTGCTGTTCGTCATCAGCGACCATGGTTGTAAATCCTTCCGCCGTGGCGTCGATCTCAACCGATGGCTGATCGACAACGGGTACATGAAGCTGAAAGAGCCGTCCAACGGCCGCAAATATCTGGCCACCTTGGATTGGTCGCAGACCCGCGCTTACGCCCTCGGCCTGACCGGCATATTCCTGAATCTCGAAGGCCGCGAACGGCACGGCATCGTCAAGCCCGGTGCCGAGGCGGCAGCCCTTCGCGAGGAGCTGTGCAATAAGCTGGGCGGCCTGACGGATCCGGAGCACAAGACGGTGGCCGTCAACAAGTGCTGGAATGCCTCCACCTGTTACGTCGGGCCCTACAAGGAAAACGCGCCCGATGTGATCGTGGGCTACAACGAGGGCTATCGCGTGTCCTGGGAGGCGGCTATCGGCGATATCACCGGAAGTGTCTTCTCCGACAACAGGAAGGCCTGGAGCGGCGACCACTGCATTGATCCGCGTTTGGCGGCGGGGGTAATGTTCTGCAATCGCAAGGTCGCATGCGACGCGCCGCACATCGCCGACTTCGCGCCGACCATACTCGATCTCTTCGGCGTGGACACTCCTGCGAACATGGACGGCAAATTGATGAAAGTCAGCGTCGAAGGCGAGGAAAAGACCGGCGGGAAAGACACCCGCGGCAAGAAGGCGGCGGCATGAGCGGTACGGCCAAAATGATCCGTGTCTCCGTCTGCGGCGCGATCCTGGGTATAGCGCTGGCGGGCTTGTTTCTCAGTTTCACCGGCTGCGAGAAAGCCGTCGCCAAGGGCCAGGCCGCGGGCAAGAAGGTGATTATCATTGGCGCCGACGGCATGGACCCCATTCGCGTCGAACGGCTGATGTCCCAGGGGCGCCTGCCGAACTTGGCCAGGCTCCGAAGCGAGGGCACCTTCCGACCGTTGACCACCAGCATTCCGCCGCAAAGCGCCGTGGCCTGGTCGAATTTCATCACCGGTGCCGGCCCCGGCGTTCACGGCATCTTCGACTTCATTCACAGAGACCCTGAGAAGCAGGTCGAGCCTTACTGGTCCGGCAACAAGATCGTCACGGTCAAGGACAAGGAGCCGTGGGCGCTTCCCTGGCCAATGAAGGGCTACCTGTTGCCCCGGGCGGAGGTGCGAAACGAGCTTCGGCGGCGGGGCATCCCGTTCTGGGAGCATCTGGACGAGCGGGGCATTCCCGTCCACATGTACCACGTCCCTGCCAACTATCCTCCGTCGGAGTCCAAAGCCGGCAACGCCAAGAGCCTGTCAGAGATGGGCGTGCCGGACGCCCTTGGCAATCAAGGAACTTATCAGCAGTTTTCCAGCAGTCGCCTTCATGATTCCAAGGCCGGCGAGGGCTACAAGTTGCGGCTGCGGCACGACTACAAGACCGGCGCCTACGTCGGGAAGCTGTATGGCCCGCCGAACGAATACGAAGTCAAG
>DATKKX010000350.1:0-10632 GCA_035542775.1 Phycisphaerae bacterium
AGTACCTGGACAACATGACCCGCGCCTTCCGCGACATCTACGGCACCAAAGTCGACCTCCGCAAGGACGCCGAGTACTTCCAGAGTGACGCCTACAAAAACACCCCCTGGCCCAACGACGTCCCCGCCCACCGTGACGACGAGCATCACGACGACGACGCCCACGCCCCGCGAGACACCGCCGCCCCTCCGCCAACTCAGCACTCAGGACTCGGCACTCAGCACTCTTCTTCGGACGCTCAGCACTCAGCACTCGGTACTCAGGACTCTCCTCCTCGCCGCGTCCAGACCTTCGACTCCAACCCCAACCCCAACTTCCTCGTCGTCCCCAAACGCCGCACCAAATGGGACTTGATATGAGCGGAGACAGAGAAGAAGTGTGGCACGGACAAACCCGGTTTGTCTGTGCTCCTTGCGTCGTGTGCTACTGGTCTGTGAGTGGCACACGGGAGCGCTGTGCGTGGTCGCAGGGCGGTTTAGGCCGGCGGAGCTTCGAGGGGGGAAGTGGCCGCGTGGCAGAGCCCTTCCGGTACGGCCTCGGGGTCATATCCGTATGAGCGCATGAGCGGGGCGATCTGCCGGCAACTGCGCAGGACGACCTCCGCCGGCAAATGGTTCACCCAGTCGCCGGCAACGCCCTTGCGATAGAAGGCCCCCGCCAGCTCCTCACCGCGTTTCCGCCCGCCGGTGTGTTTCTTGAAGCTGCCGGCCTCCATGCACCGGGCCACCTGCGAATCCGAAGCGTCAGCACCGAGAAACCGGAGCAGTCTCGCCATTTCCGCGGCTTCGTTCTCCATCAGGTCCTCGTAGCGCACCTCTGCGTATCGAGTATTGCCGAGCTGAGCGCCGTTTTGCCGCGCCGCCTGCACATGGGTAACCCATATCCGGGTGATCTGCTGCTCGGTGTAGATGTTGATGCCGCGAGGGTCGTTGTTCTTGGCATAACGCACCCACTGGCTGGTGGCCATGTCCACCGGATCGCGGATGATGTGAATGAACTTGGCCTCCGGATACATGGCGGCGAGTTTGGCCATGGTCAGGGTGTGAATCAGCGTCTTGTCACCCACGATCTTGAGTCGCGGCTTGACACGACCGGCGGCGATATATCGGGCGAGCTGACTGTCAATTATGGTCCGTAGGATGAGCCACACGTCCGCGTCACGAAGCCGCGTGGCGTCGTGCGTATTGTCCGGACTCGGCTGGGCCTTGTTGAACGCGGCGAAGGCCTGAATCAGGCACGGCTCCAACTGGTAGAAGAATCGCCCCTCGCCGAGCACGACGATCTCATCGTGGCCGTTGAGCGCGTTCATCAGCCAAGTGGTCCCCGACCGCCCGCAGCCGACAATGAACAACTTCTCCAAGCGACGGACACGCTCCAATCCGCTCAGCCATTGTTCATAGGCGGTGGGGAAATCAGCATCAGCCCTGGGGAATACCTCTCGGAAGACACGGGCGTCGTCGATGACGGAAGCCGCGGTCGGCCAATTCACAAAGCGAAACCGCTACCGGCGAGGATGGCACGGCGCCCACGCCGGCAAGCAACGAACGGCCGGAGGTCCGTTCTTCTCATTCGTGGTATCGTCCGGATAGCTCGCGGAGGTAAGCAAAGGTCGTCCGCGACAAGACCACCGCCAGCATGGCAGGCCGGTGTGTCGCACGCGGCGACACCCAGCATACCCGGGTACCCTGCTGGGCGTCCGAGGTGGGCAGGCGGCTCTGGGGCGTTCAAGTGATCCGGCTTGCAGCCAACCGCTGAGAGCCACACAGGCGAAAGCGACGACCGACCTCGGCCGGCCTGTCGATACCCAAGTGGGCTTCTCAGGCCTTGCAGCCGGCTGTCGTCCTAAACTGCGGGGCAATACGGCCCAAACGGATGCCCGAGCGGCAGGGATGGCGGGCTTCCATGGCCGATGCGGAAGCACCAACTGGTTTATTTTTCATAGGTTAAGACCATAACATGCAATTCTTGTGCCGATCGCAAAAGGAGAGGTTCAGTTTTGTGCCCGAACGCCGTATGATTAGTTGACCGGTACCCGGGGGCCAACCGAAGAATCAACCGGCCGGAAGGACGTGACACCGACCGGGACAAGCGGTTATCGGATTGCATATGTCTCAGTATCTCTCCATGTTGCCTTCGCAGCAGATGCGGCTTGAGCAGCGTCTCACGCCGCAACTGATCCAGGCCATGGAGATCCTCCAACTGCCACTCATGGCGCTGGAGGCTCGCGTCCGCGAGGAACTGGAGTCGAACCCCGTCCTCGAGGAGCCGGAGGCCGAGCCGGTGACGGATCGGGCGGCTCCGAAGGAGGATTTGCCGGCCACCGAGACCGGTAGGGCGGAGGCCGAAAGCTTTGAGCGGCTGGACCGCATGGCCCGGGAGCTGGAGTTCGATCCCGGGGATCTTCCGTACGGCCGCAGCGCCGGCTCATCGGACGGGCGCGATGCCAAGCTGGACGCAATGGCGAACACGGCTTCGCGCGGCGAGGGCTTGAAGGAGCAGTTGCTGCGCGAATGGGCGTTGGTCGAGGCAGCGCCGACGATCAAGGATGCCGGCGACGTGCTGATCGACTGGATGGATGAGGACGGCTATCTGCGGTCCGAGGCGGATCATCATCCGCGGCGGGGCGACACGGATGCTCCCGAAGCGATGCCGCTGATCTTTCGTCGCACACCCGAGGAGATCGACCGGCTGATGGAGGAGATCGCCGGGTCGCGCAAGCCGCCGATCGATCGCGAGGTGCTGGAAGAGGCCCTGGCGCTGGTTCAGACGCTTGATCCTGCCGGGGTGGGCGCGCGGGACGTGACCGAATGCCTGTTGATCCAGTTGGACGACCGCGAGGACGCGGATCCATTCCACGCCGAGTTGATCCGCGATCATCTGACCGATCTTGCGAAAAACAGGTTCCCCGCCGTGGCCAAGGCCACCGGCCGCAGCATCGACGACATCAAGAAGGCCCTGGAGGTGATCGGCAAGCTGAACCACCGCCCCGGCCTGCTCGTGGCCCCGGACGAAACACCTGCCATCTTGCCGGACATCATCGTCGACTACGCCGAGGAGGGAGATGGTTATACCGTCCGACTGGCCAGGGGCAGCTCGCCGAGGCTGCGGATCTCCGCGAAGTACCGCGAGATGCTCCAGGACAAGACCGAGGACAAGCAGGCCCGGGACTTCATCCGCGGCCGGATCGAAGCGGCCAGCGCCATTATTGACGCGATCCAGTACCGCCGCGAGCGGCTGCTGGAGCTGGCCAAAGTGGTCGTTGATCGGCAGCGGGAGTTTTTCGACTTCGGGCCGCAGTTCCTCAAGGTCCTGCGAATGCGCGATCTGGCCGAGGAGTTCGAGTGCGATCCCTCGACGATCAGCCGGACGGTGGACGGCAAATACATGCAGTGCCCGAGAGGTATCTATCCGCTCCGGATGTTTTTCACGGGCGGCACGTCGGACAGCGCCGGCGAGAGCGTGAGCTGGGACAGCCTGAAGGCCAAGGTCAGGGAAATCATCGACGGAGAGGACAAGGCCGATCCGCTTTCCGACGACGAGATCGTCAAGAAGCTCGGCGAAACCAGCGTCCCGATCGCCCGGCGAACCGTGGCCAAATATCGCGCCCAGCTCGGCATCCCATCCGCGCGGCAAAGACGAATCTACTGACAAAACACAGCACGAGATACTTGCAGCGCCGCCTGCACCGCGAAGGTTGACGATCGCGCCGGCGGGGGTGCGCGCGTTCAAGGACTGGATCGGCCTCGCGGGAGAGCACGGACAAACCGGATTTGTCCGTGCCACCCGGTGATCGAGCTGTCGGCGAGAGCGCCGGTTTGCCGTGCTGCAATTCTTTCAAAAGTTGTGAAAGACTGTGAAAGCCTCTCCGGGCGGCCCTTGCCTGGAGCTAGAATGGCACACGTTCGGGAGGCGAGAGCCTGTGAAAACAGTGCTGGAAAGGCAAAGCCCCATCAACGCAGCGCTGCAGGAGGTGAACGCGGCCTTCGATGCGGAGGTGCGGTCTGATCTGCGGTTCGTCGCCGCGCTTCTCGATCAGGTTCGGTCGTATCGCGGCAAGTTGCTGCGGCCCAGGCTGCTTTTGCTGACGGCGGAGGCGGTTGGGCGAATTCGCCGCGAGCACATCGTCCTGGGAGCCGTTGTCGAGATGGTCCACATGGCCACACTCGTACACGACGACGTCCTGGACGAAGCCGACGTCCGCCGCCGAAGCCGGAGCGTCAACCGGACGGTGGGCAACGAGGGGGCGGTTCTCCTGGGCGACTATCTCATCTCGCACGCCTATCACTTGTGCAGCAGCCTCGGCTCGACGCGGGCTTCGCGGCGCATCGCCGCCGTGACCAACACCGTCTGCGAAGGCGAGCTGATGCAGATCGCCCGGCGGGGGGATCTGGCTTTGAGCGAGGCCGATTACCTGGAAATCATTCGGCGTAAGACGGCGGCGTTGACCAGCGTGTGCTGCGAACTCGGCGCGGAAACCGCCGGCGCGGATCAATCGGCGGTGGAGAACATGACCGCGTTCGGCATGGATCTGGGGGTGGCCTTTCAAATCGTCGACGATGTGCTCGATCTGACCGCGACGGAAAATGAAACCGGCAAAAGCGTCGGGCGGGACGCGGACATGGGCAAGCTGACACTGCCGATGATCCGGTTTCTCCAGGGGGCAAACGAAGGAGATCGGGAACGGTTCCGCGCCGCCCTGTCGAGCGATCACGGCGAGCGGGCCGCGCGAGTGGGGTCGCTCCTCAACGGCACAGGGGCGATCGAGTACGCGATGGAGGCGGCCCGATCGTATATCGTCTCGGCCACCAGTCATCTCTCGAATCTGGCCGACGGGTGGGCAAGGGAGGAGCTGTTCACGACGGCCGATTTCGTCATTCGGCGGCGGCAGTAGATCGCATTGTCACCATGCCAGCAGGACGGCAGAGGAGGCATGTCCGGTCGGCTTCGATCAGGCGTCGGACCGTGAATCGGGGTGATGGGGGTGCATTCCCGCGGCGCCGAGCGAGGCAGCTCGGGGCGGCGGCGGTGCGGCCGGTTTCGTGTCATTCACGAGGCAGGTCCCGGCGGTCGGGGGACGGTTTTCCGGCGGAGGATGGCGAGGGCTTGTCAGGAGGGTGATTCCGTCCTAGGCTATTAGGGGACGGGCGCGTCCGTCCCTTTAATGCTTCGAGGGATCATCCGATGGCCAGGACAATGAAGCGACCTCGCGGCAGGCCCAGGAACTCCGCTCAGACCTCACGGCGGCGCGAGCAGATCCTCGACGTCGCGGCCAGGGTTTTCGCCGAACTGGGCTATGCCGACACCGACGTGCAGATCGTCGCGGACACGCTGAGGATCGGGAAGGGAACGATCTACCGTTACTTTCCGAGCAAAAGCGAGCTGTTTCTCGCCGCGGTTGATCGCGGCATGCGCCTGCTGAGCGAAGAGGTGCGCCGCGCAATCGAGCATCGCGACGATCCGCTCGATCGGATCACCACCGCCATTCGTGTGTATCTCGCCTTCTTCAAAACCTATCCCGAACTGGTAGAGCTGTTCATCCAGGAACGGGCCGCATTCAGGCATCGCAAGCAGTCCATCTATTTCCAGCATCGCGAGGCGAACCTGCCTCAGTGGCAGGAACTCTATCGCCAGCTCGCCGCCCGCGGCCGGATTCGAGACGTGCCGGTTCAGCGGATTACGGACGTGATCGGCAGCCTCCTTTACGGCTCGCTATTCATGAACCATGGGACCGGCCGCCGCAAGACATCCGAGCAGCAGGCACGGGACCTGGTTGACATCGCGTTTCACGGCATTCTCAGCGACAAGGAACGAAAACGCCGCAGCAGCGTGGCGTAATTGGAGCTTCGAGCATGGGCAACCATTTCATCACTCCCAAGGACCGCCTCAGCGCCCCGGACGGCACAGGCGCCGCGTCTCCCAGATCGCGCCGCCTGCTACGATGGGGATGCGCCGCGGGCGGCTGCTTCGCAATAGTGATCGCCGTGGCAGCGCTCGGCGGCTGCAAGCGGAGCGAGGCGGAAGGCCGGACGCCGTCCGCGGCGGACGCGGGAGTCCCTGTCTCCGTCGCCGAGGTTCAGCAGCGCGACGTGCCGGTGCAGCTTCGCGCCATCGGCACGGTGGAGGCCTATCGGATTGTCTCGATCAAGAGCCAGGTGCAGGGCGAGCTCACCGAGATCTGCTTCAATGAAGGCCAGTACGTGAATCAGGGGGACGTGCTGTTCAAGATAGACGCCCGACCGTACGAGGTGGCTTTGCGGCTGGCGGAGGCCACTCTGGCCAAGGACAGCGCCCTGGCCAAGGACGCGGAGGCCGAAGCGGTGTGGATGAAGGATCTGGTGGGCAGCGAGGCCGCGGCTCAGCGCGAGGGGGAAAAGGCGCGGGCGGCGGCGGATGCCGCCTGGGCCCAGGTGGATGCGGATAAGGCCGCCGTCGACAATGCCAAGCTGGACCTGGAGTGGTGCACGATCAAGGCTCCCTTCGAGGGCTACACCGGCAGCCTGATGGTGCATCGCGGCGCGATCTTGAAATCCCGTGAAACAGAGCTGATCTCTCTAAATCAGGTCAGGCCGGTTTATGTGACCTTCTCGGTGCCGGAGAACCAGTTGGGGGATATCAAGGCCAACAGCGCTATCGGTTCCCTGGAGGTGGACGCGACCTTCCCGGGTGAGGAGGAACCGCCTATACGCGGCACGCTTTCCTTTCTCGATAACCAGGCGGATCGCACAACCGGCATGATCCGCCTGAAGGGCACCTTTGCGAACGAGGACAAGCGCCTGTGGCCGGGCCAGTTCGTCAACGTGGCGTTGACGCTGGCACAGGAACACGGCGCCGTTCTCGTGCCGACCCAGGCGATTCAGACTGGACAGAAGGGGCAGTATGTGTTTGTCGTCAAGGAGGACCAAACGGTGGAGATGCGCACAGTCACGCCCGGGCGCGAAGTAGACGGCTGGACGGTGGTCGGGGGCGGGTTGGAAGCCGGCCAGACGGTGGTGACAGATGGCCAACTGCGGCTGGTTCCCGGAGCGAGAATCCAGCAAAAGAACGTACCGCCCGCCAGCACTCAGAGCGCGACGACAAAGGCTTCTTCATGAACATCTCGGCGTTATTTGTGCAACGGCCGGTCATGACCAGCCTGGTCATGCTGGGCATCGTCATATTCGGCGTGATGAGCTATCGCACGTTGCCGGTCAGTGACCTGCCCAACGTGGACTTCCCCACCATTCAAGTGGCGGCGAGCCTGCCGGGGGCCAGCCCGGAGACGATGGCTTCGTCAGTGGCCACGCCGCTGGAGCGGGAGTTCTGCACCATCGCGGGCATCGACAACATGACGTCGTCCAGCACCTTGGGCAACACTCAGGTCACGGTGCAGTTCAGCCTGGAGCGCGACATCGACGCCGCCGCGCAGGACATCCAGGCCGCGATCGCCCGGGCAGCAAATCGTTTACCGCTAGGCATGCCCTATCCGCCGTCCTATCGGAAGGTGAACCCCGCAGACCAGCCGGTGCTGTATCTGGCCCTGACCTCGACGGCGCTGCCGTTGTACACCTTGAACGAGTACGCGGACACGATGATGGCCCAGCGAATCTCGATGGTGAACGGCGTGGCCCAGGTCATGGTATTCGGCTCGCAGAAGTATGCCGTTCGCGCTCAGGTCAACCCTGAATTGCTGGCCAGTCGTGGCATCGGCATCGACGAGGTCGCCAACGCCATCGCCCGAGCCAACGTCAACCTGCCAGTCGGCGTGTTTGACGGCAAGCACCAGGCATTTACCGTCGAATCCACCGGCCAACTCATGGATGCCGCCTCTTACCGGCCGATGATCGTGGCCTATCGCAAGGGCAGCCCGGTGCGGCTGAGCGATCTGGGTCGGGTCATCGACAGCACGGAGAGCAACAAGACCGCGGCGTGGTTTGTCAATGAGCGCGGCATGGTGCTGGCCATTCAGCGCCAACCGGGCACAAATACGGTGGAGGTGGTGGACGCCGTCAAGCAGTTGCTGCCCAGCTTCCAGGCCCAGTTGCCGGCATCGGTGAAGATCAACATTCTCTACGATCGGTCGGAATCCATTCTCGCCTCAGTGCAGGACGTGAAGTCCACGCTGTGGCTGACATTGACGCTGGTCGTGCTGGTCATCTTTCTCTTCCTGCGAAACGTCCGGGCGACATTCATTCCCAGCGTGGCCATCCCCATGTCACTGGTAGGGACGTTCGCGGTGATGTACCTGCTGCACTACAGCATGGACAACTTCTCGCTGATGGCCCTGACACTGTCGGTCGGCTTCGTGGTCGACGACGCCATCGTTGTTCTCGAAAACATTGTCCGCCATCTCGAACACGGCAAGGGGGTTCTGCAGGCCGCCCTCGACGGATCCAAGGAGATCGGCTTCACGGTCATCTCCATGACGCTGTCGCTGGCCGCGGTGTTCATCCCCGTGCTCTTCATGGGCGGCATCATCGGCCGGTTGTTGAGCGAGTTCGCCGTCACCATCGGCGTGGCCATCCTGGTTTCCGGCGTGGTCTCGCTGACGCTGACGCCCATGCTGTGCAGCCGGTTCCTCAAGCCGCCAACCGAGGAGCATCACGGCCGATGGTTCACCCTGTCGGAGAATGCCTTCAACGCGATGCTGGCGGTATACGATCGGATGTTGAGCTGGGTACTGCGACACGGGCTGGTTACAGTGGCGGTGTCCGCGGTGGTGCTGGTTGCGACCGGCTATCTCTACGTCATCGAGCCCAAGGGCTTTTTGCCGAGCGAGGACACGGGCCGCATTTTTGCCCAGACCGAGGCTCCGGAGGGCATTTCCTTCGAGTCGATGGTCCGGCATCAGCGAGCGGTCGCCGAGATCGTCCAGGCGGATCCCAACGTGGAGTCGTTCATGTCGAGCTGTGGGGCCATGGGCGGAGGACGGGCATCCTCGGCCGCCAATCTCGGCCGGATGTTCCTCAAGTTGAAGCCGCGTTCGGAGCGCACGAAATCGGTCGATGAGCTCATCCAGGATCTGCGGCGGAAGGTCGCGGTCGTGCCGGGCATCAAGGTCTATTTTCAAAACCTCCCGCCCATCCAGATCGGCGGCCAGCTCACCAAGAGCCAATACCAGTACACGCTGCAGGGGCCCGACACCGACGAGCTTTACAGCGTGGCGCCTCTGCTGGCGGAGCGGATGAGAGGTTTCGAAGGCTTCCAGGACGTCACGACAGATTTGCTGCTGAAGAACCCGCAGGTGAACGTTGAAATCGACCGCGACAAGATGAGCTCCTACGGCGTCACCGCCGAACAGATCGAGGTGGCCCTGGGCAGCGCCTATGCCTCCACCCAGATCTCAACGATCTACGCCCCCAACAACCAGTACCAGGTGATCCTGGAAGTGGACGAACAGCATCAGGCCGACGTAAACACGTTGCCGCTGTTGTATGTCCGCTCCTCGTGGGGTCAGCTGGTGCCGATCAGTGCCCTGGCCCGAATCAGGCGCGACGTCGGCCCGATGGCAGTCAACCATCTGGGACAGCTCCCCGCCGTGACGGTGTCGTTCAACCTCAAGCCCGGCTACTCGCTCGGCCCGGCCGTGGCCCAAGTGGAGCAAGTGGCCAAGGAGACGCTGCCGCCGACTATCAGAACGAGCTTCCAGGGCACCGCCCAGGCGTTTCAGTCGTCCATGAAGGGTCTGCAGGCCCTGGTGATTCTCTCCATTCTGGTCATTTACCTCGTGCTGGGCATCCTGTACGAGAGTTACATCCACCCGATCACCATTCTGACGGCGCTGCCCTTCGCCGGATTCGGCGCGCTGGTGACGCTGCTGGCGTTCAGGATCGAGCTGAGCCTCTACGCTTTCGTCGGCATCATCATGCTGATCGGCCTGGTCAAGAAGAACGGCATCATGATGGTCGACTTCGCGATTCAGGCGCGGAAGGAAGGAAAGTCGGCCCGCGACGCGATTCATCAGGCCTGCCGGGTGCGATTCCGCCCGATCATGATGACCACGATGGCCGCGCTGGTCGGCACATTGCCGATCGCGCTGGGGCTCGGCGCGGGCGCCGAGTCGCGCCGCCCGCTGGGTCTGGCGGTGGTGGGCGGACTGCTGTTCTCGCAGTCTCTAACCCTCTTTGCCACGCCGGTGTTCTATCAATATATGGAAGCCTTTCGCGCCTGGGTCATGCGTCGGTCGGTTGTGCCCGAGGCGGTGGCCGCCGCGGAAACGGCGATCAGCCCTGTTGTCGGCCCCCCGTGAGAACTGTTGCTTCGAATGCGGTTTGAGTGGAAGATCGGGCGCCGCCGACGGGAGCGTGAACCGTCGGAAACAGATCGACCCAGGTGACCGCAGCCATGATGGCCCCCCCGAACGGATCTCCCGCGCCGAAGACCAGCGTGGTTTTCTTTATGGCTGCTGTGGCGATCTCGCTTTTGGGAGCGCTGCTGGAATTCCCGGACAAGGTGGCAGTGTTCGGTCAGGCCCGGCTTTACCTGGACGGGCCTGACGACTACATGCAGACTTGGCGGGCCAGGCAGATCGCCGACGGGTCGGCTCTTCGCATCCGTCATATCGCGGAGATCAACTTTCCAGAAGGGGCCGAGCTGCATTGGACCGCGCCCATGGACTATTTGCTGGCCGGCGCGGGTCTGGTATTCAGCGACGCG
>DATKKX010000351.1:0-4671 GCA_035542775.1 Phycisphaerae bacterium
CGCCATCGGCAATCCAGATCTCGTCGGTCGGGTGCAAATCCTCCGGATCCATGGCCGGAATATCAAGCTGGCGGCAGACTTCGACTTGGAGCGGGCCGCCCGGATGACCGCTGGCTTCAGCGGCGCGGATCTGGCGAATGCCATGAATGAGGCGGCATTACTCTCCGCCCGGCACAAAGCCGCGGCCGTCACGTTGAGTGATTTCGAGGCGGCGATCGAACGGGTGATTGCGGGTTCCGAGAAGAAGAGCCGCGTGATGAACGAGCAGGAGCGGACCACGGTGGCCTACCATGAGTCTGGTCACGCGCTGGTGGCTGAGCTGATGCCGCATGCGGAACCGGTCAGCAAGATCAGCATCGTGCCGCACAGCCGCGGCGCCTTGGGCTACACCATGCAGATGCCAACCGAGGACCGTTATCTGCTCTCGGTCGCCGATCTGAAGGACCGGATCGCCGTCATGTTGGGCGGGCGGGCCGCCGAGATGGTGGAGTTCGGGACCATCAGTACCGGAGCCAGTGACGACATTATGCGGGCGACGGAGCTGGCTCGCCGCATGGTCACCGAATTTGGCATGAGCGAAAAGCTCGGCTCGGTGCGCTACGCAGGTCAACAGCTCCAATACTTGGGCGGGGCAGTCGAGGACAACAGCCAGATCAGTCCAGAGACTCGTCAGGTGATCGACGGCGAAGTCCAACGTTTCGTGACCGAACAATACCAGCGGGCCCAGGCATTGCTGAAGGACCACCACGCGGCCCTCAAGACACTGGCCCAGCAACTCCTGAAACAGGAGACCGTGAGCGGCAGCGCCGTGAAAGTGGCGCTGGAGAATGGTCCGAGCCCAGGATCTCCTGCCGATGGAACTCACTGAAACCACAGGCCTCATTCCCCCACCGTCGGGCACCGGCCGGGAAGGTGCGTTTGGCAAACGGAGAATTGAGCTGGGGGGACCAGGTGCGGATGAATAAACCACGAACCAATTGATGGGCCCGATCGGCTGAGGCGGAAGTTTGTCCCACACAACGAAGGAAGAAAGCGCAGGAAGCATGATTCCACTATCGGATGCATCGCGGCGGCCCAGCCGTTTCCCCGTCGTCACCACCGCAATCATCATCGCGAACGGGTTCGTCTTCGTGTTGGAACTGATGGGCGGCGAGGCCTTTGTCATGCAGTGGGCGGAGATTCCCGCCACCATTGCCGCCGGCCACCACTGGGTCACCATCCTGACGGCGATGTTCATGCACGCCGGCTGGATGCACATCTTGGGCAACATGGTGTTCCTCTGGGCCTTTGGCCCGGAAATTGAAGACGCGATGGGGCGGCCACGGTACTTGGCGATTTACCTGCTTAGCGGTTTGGCGGCTTCGCTGGCGCAGACCGCCATCTCGCCCAGCTCAACCGTCCCCAATCTCGGCGCCAGTGGCGCGATTGCCGGCGTGATGGGCGCCTTTCTGATCACCTACCCTCATGACAGGATCCGCACGCTGCTGGTGTTCGGCTGGTTCACCCGCATTGCCCTGATTCCTGCCGCGCTCTTGATCGGACTGTGGTTTCTGATGCAGCTTTTCAGTCAGGTCGGGGCCGTGGCCGATGTCGACGTGGGCGGTGGCGTCGCCTATGCGGCTCACGTTGGCGGCTTCATCTTTGGAGCGGTTACCGGACGGGTTTTCGAAGGTTCTTCGCGCATCGATGAATAGGATGATCAGCCATGTTTCCGCCCGGCCCATGGGACGAAACACGTCCAGTCTGAGATGGTCCCCCGGAGCCTGTTGGATGAATTGCCTCGGCGGAGGCCGTACCACCAGGGTCTTTTGCTCCGCGCATTCGGACTGAACCGGACAGGCCTCAGTGACGATGGACACTTTGCGAACGCACCCTGAAAAACCCACCGCCGAACCGGCGCGGGGTGACCAGGCCGCAGGTTCCCCAGCGGCGGCCAACGGACTGACCTCCTGCGAAGCCGAGGCACGACTCAACCAGTTTGGCCCGAATGACCCGGCGCCTCCCGCGCGCCGTTCCGCAGTACTCGACCTACTCCGCCTTTTCCTAAATCCACTGGTGTTGATCTTGCTGATCGCTGCCGTCAGCTCCGCCTTTCTCGGCGACGTGGCGGACGCGGGGATCATCATCGCCATTGTCCTGCTCAGCATCGCGCTCGATTTCACCCAAACCCACAAATCGCAGCAAGCGATCGAGCAGTTGCAGCAACGCGTCGCACCCACCGCCACGGTGCTCCGTGACGGGAAGTGGCAGGAAACTCGGCGAAGCGCGGTTGTTCCCGGTGACATCGTAAGGCTCTCGGCCGGAGACGTGGTCCCGGCTGATGCACGCCTGTTGGAGTCCCGCGATCTTTACATTCAGCAAGCGGCGCTGACCGGCGAGTCGCTGCCGGTCGAAAAGCTGGCACATGGCGGGGAAGTCTCCACCCGGCCCGATGCGGCGAACATGGTCTTCTTGGGTACTTCGGTCGTCAGCGGAACCGCGACTGCGCTGGTCGTCGCGACCGGTACCAAAACCTCATTCGGTGACATCGCCGCCCGCCTCGCTTCGCGCTCCGAGCCGACCGCCTTCGACCAGGGCCTGAAGGACTTCAGCCTGCTCGTCACCCGTACGGTGCTTTTCCTGGTCAGCTTCCTGATCGTGGTTGGTTTGGTCAGGCATCGGGACCCTTTTCAGTCGCTCCTCTTCGCCGTGGCCCTGGCCGTCGGTCTGACCCCGGAATTCCTTCCCATGATTGTCTCCGTGACTCTCTCCAAGGGCGCGAGGGCCATGGCGCGGAAGAAGGTGATCGTCAAGCATCTCTCCGCGATCCAGAACTTCGGCAGCATTGACGTGCTCTGCAGTGACAAGACCGGGACGCTCACCTCGGGCAACATGAGTCTTGACCGGTCTCTCGACCCTTTGGGGAATCCGTCGCCGCGAGCGTTTGCGCTGGCGTATCTCAACAGCAAGTTCGAGACCGGGATTCGGAGTCCGCTCGACATGGCGGTCTTGCAGGGCCGAGAACCGGAGGAAGTGGCCGGCTACGAAAAACGGGACGAGATCCCGTACGATTTCGAGCGTCGTCGGCTCTCAATCGTGGTCGAGCGGCAATCCCGGCGGCTTTTGGTCACCAAGGGCGCGCCCGAGGGAATCCTGGCGCGCTCGGTCGCTTATGAAGCGGACGGCCGCAGCGCCTTGTTGGATGCGGCTGCGCTCGCGCGCTGCCAGAGGACTTGCGAAGAATTGAGCCGGCAGGGATTCCGGGTGCTCGCGGTCGCTTACACCGACGTCGAAGCCCGCCCCAACTATTCGGCCGGCGATGAAAAGAGCCTTACCTTGGCCGGGTTTCTGGCCTTTTCCGACCCGCCCTTGCCGGATGCCGCCAAGGCCCTGGCCGCGCTGCAGCGGGAAGGGGTGGAAGTGAAGATCATCACCGGCGACGGAGACCTCGTCACCGCCCACGTTTGCAGGCAAGTTGGGCTCGAATCGGGCAAGATCGTGCTCGGTGATGATCTCGAGCGGATGAGCGATCTCGCCCTAGCGCACATCGCCGAGACGACCACGGTTTTCGCCCGAGTGTCGCCGGCGCAGAAGAGCCGCATCATCCTGGCGCTTAAACATTGCGGCCACGTCGTCGGCTTCATGGGCGATGGAATCAACGATGCGCCGTCGCTTCACGCCGCCGATGTGGGCATTTCTGTCTCCACGGCGGTGGACGTCGCCCGCGAGGCCGCTGACATCATTCTCGTCGAGGCCGGCCTCGACGTTCTCGCCAGCGGCATCGTCGAGGGCCGCAGGGCCTTCGGAAACGTGATGAAATACCTGTTGATGGGCACCAGCTCGAATTTCGGCACTGTGTTTAGCATGGCGGGCGCTTCGCTCTTCCTGCCGTTTCTTCCCCTGCTGCCCACCCAAATCCTGCTGAACAACTTCATGTACGACCTGTCGCAAATCACGATCCCGACCGACAGTGTCGACGGCGGCTTTCTCCGGAAGCCAAAGCATTGGGACATTGGGCTGATCCGCAAGTTCATGGTATTCATCGGCCCGATCAGCTCGATTTTTGATTTTCTGACCTTCTACGTCCTGCTGCACTTCTTCCACGCGGATCAACTGCTTTTCCACACGGGTTGGTTTGTTGAGTCGTTGGCGACGCAGACGCTGGTGCTTTTCGTCATCCGAACGTCCCAGAATCCGCTGCGGAGCCGGCCCAGCCGGCCCCTGACAGCAACCACGCTGATCATCGTGGCGGCCGGCACTATCCTGCCGTTCAGTCCGCTGGCGGGTCGACTCGGCTTCGTGCCGCTGCCGGGAAGCTACTTCGCCTATCTCGTGGCAGCCACGATCGCGTATCTTGGGCTCGTAGAACTTGGCAAGCGCGTGCTTCTCGGCCGCAATGCCAGAGCGGAGCCCTGAGCCTCGGCGCGCCCCCTCGGCGTTGAACGTGCTCTGCCGCCATTAATCACTCACGCCCCCTGTCCCCTCCACCAACATCCCGCCATGAACGCCCATTCACCGCAGCAACATCTCGGTAACGTTCGTCGATTCGGCGAAGTCGTCAAAATCCTCGCCAAATACCGGCTTGCGGCCTGGCTGAGTCAGACGGAATTCGAAAGCCCGAAGAGGTTTTTCACCGGCAAGGAAGGCGAGCTGCTGGCCGAGCAATCCCACGCCACGCGCATCCGGCTTGCG
>DATKKX010000352.1:0-2722 GCA_035542775.1 Phycisphaerae bacterium
CGTGTCCGCTCAGCCAACCCCATCTGTGCGCCGTGAAGGCTGACGGCGAAGATGCGGTGCATGAGCAGGACGAACACAGCAGTTCAGCGTTGGCGGAAGATGATCCGGGGGCAACAAGCGAGTGGCCTGTCGGTGGCCGAGTACTGCCGGCGGACCAGAGTCTCGGCGTGGTCCCTTTATTGTTGGCGACGCCGCTTGCGTGTGGGGCGGAGAACCGCGGCGAAATTCGTCGAAGTCAAGGTGGCTCGAAGGAACACCAAAGCGCCCGCGGAAGAGCCGGGTGGGAATCCGAGCGGCATCTCGCTGTGCCTGCCGGGCTCGCGTTGCGTCATGGTGCGGCCGGGTTTTGATGGGCCGACGCTGCTGGCGCTGCTGCACGTGCTGGAGGCGAACCCGGCGAGAATCGCGACCGAGGAGGGCAGCCCATGATCAGCCTGCCTTCGCTGGTGCAGTTGGATCGAGCCTCGACCACGCGGATCTGGTGGTGCGTGGAGCCGACCGACATGCGCCGCGGCTTCGACCGGCTCGCGGAACAGGCCCAAGTGGTGACATGCCAGGATCCGCAATCCGGGCATTTGTTCTTCTTCCGTTCGCGCGGCGGTGATCGCCTGAAAGCACTATACTGGGATCGCGACGGTTATGTTCTATGGTACAAGCGACTGGAAGAGGGCACGTTCAAGCGGCCCCGGGTGGAGGCGGCGCAGAAATCGGTGGAGCTGCGGGCCAGCGAGCTGGCCATGATCCTCGACGGCATCGATCTGGCCAGCGTGAAGCGGACCAACCGTTACCGACGGGCCGAAGGCGCCGCAGGCTGATCGCCCGCAGGGCGGCGGTGAAAAAATATTCCGGGGAAGGGAATTTTACTTCGTCGGAGCGGGTTTAAATTGTTGTCATGGACGACCTTCCTTCCGCCAACCCGCTCGCCGAAGAGAACCAACGACTCAAGGCCCAACTCGCTGAGCGTGATCAACTTCTGACCCAGCACCAGGCGACCATCGCCACGCTCACTCAGCAGCGCGACGGGTACTACCTCGAGAAGCTGCGGCTGGAAGTGCGACTGGCCAAGGCCCTCAAGCAGATCTACGGCCCGCGGGCCGACCGCGTCGACCATCCGGCCCAACTGTTGCTGGACTTCGGCCGGCAATTGGAAAGCCTGCCCGTCTGGCCGGACGAACTGCTGCCCAGGGACGACACCCCCGCCGAGTCCGCCACTCGCAACCGTTCGGTCTGCCGCCGCCTGCGGACCCGCGGCCGCCGCGACATCGGCTCCCTGACTCACATCCCAATGATCGAGAAGCCCTACGAGTTGAGCGACGACCTGTGCCGTTGCCCGCGGTGCCGGCAACTCCGCCGCAAGATCGGCGAAGAGATCAGCTACACCATCGAGCGGATCCCGGCCTCCTTCCTGCGGGTCAAACACATCCAGTACAAGTACGCCTGCCCGGCTTGCGAGCACGACGGGTACAAGCCGCACATCGAACTGGCCGAGAAGGTCGGCGCTTCCCCCATCGACAAGGGGATGGCCGGACCCGGCCTGCTGGCCTACATCGCCACCGCCAAGTACGCCGACTTTTTGCCGCTGCACCGGCTGCAGAACATCTTCGCCCGCGAGGGCTTTGAGCTGGACCGCTCCACCATGTGCCTGTGGATGGGGGACGTGGTCCATCTGGTCCGCCCGATCTACGACCGGATGGTCCAGCGGGTGCGTCAGTCGCACGTGGTGGCCACCGACGATACGGTCATGCCCCTGCTGCAGCCGGGCAAGGCCAAGCAGGCCCGGATGTGGATCTACCTCGGCGATGCCTCTCATCCGTACAACGTTTTCGACTTCACCATCAGCCGGTCGCGGGATGGGCCCCGGCAGTTCCTCCAGGACTTCCACCAGGTACTACTGGCCGACGCCTATGGCGGGTACGACGGGATCGTCATGGACCACGATCTGCCGCGGGCGGGGTGTTGGGCGCATGCCCGGCGGAAGTACGTCGAGGCCGAGCCAGCGGCACCGGCGCTGGCCAGGATGATCCTGCGACCGATCAAGGGCTTGTTCGCCATCGAGGCCCAGGCGGTCGATCTATCGGTGGAAGAGCATCTGCGCCTGCGGCAGGCGGAATCGGCTCCTTTGATCGAGACCTTGCACACCCTGCTGCTGGAGGAGAAGAGCAAGCTGCTGCCCAAGCACCCCATGGCTCAGGCCATCGGGTACACGCTGAACCAGTGGGCCGAGTTGACGCTGTTCCTTGGCGACGGAGCGGTGCCGCTCCACAACAACCTGGCCGAGCAGGAAATGAAACGCATCGCCCTGCTGCGGAAGAACGCCCTGTTCGTAGGCACCGGCCGTGGCGGCGAGACGGCCGCCATCCTCAGCAGCCTGACCAGCACCTGCCGCCGGCATGGCATCAATCCGCAGGCTTACCTCACCCAGCTACTGGTCAACCTGCAGGACACTCCCATGAGCCGCCTCGACGAATGGCTGCCCGACCAGTGGCTGCTCAGAAGCCCGCCACCCGCCTCCTCCGACTCATCCGCGCCCGCGGAGTAAGCTGCCTCGTTACGCCGCTCCCCATCACTGCTCCGGGCTTCTCAGGCCGGGTGGGGTTTGTTCAACGGACACGGAATATCGCCCCAGTCGAGTATCTCCAGGGGCATCAGATCAAGCTCATCCTGCTCATCGTCCCCGGGATCGTAAATGAAGTCGATTCTCACCCCGGCGTTGCCGAAGCAA